>NZ_SOHG01000040.1:0-255416 GCF_004403155.1 Cryobacterium sp. Hh7
ACCCCGCTAGAAACGGGCCACAACCACGAGGTTTTTGGCATTTGACATTGTGCACGCTGTTGAGTTCTCAAGGATCGGACGCACCCGACTTCAGGCCCTAAACTGGGCTGTCGCTCCGGGGCAACTTGTCTAACTTAGACCCTCTAACCAGTCCCTGTCAAATCGAGGAAACACCCAGTTTCAGGCGCAAAACAGCGACCAAAACCACGCAACTCAACCAACCAGAAACAGCAGAAGGACTTACAATCCTAGCCCAACAACCGAGAACGTGAAACACGAACCGTGAAGTTGATCTGGCTAGAAGATGGTCCCACATGAGGCCGGAAAACACTGCGGCTTTCCGCACCTTTGGGGTACGTATAGATACATTACGGCCAGACCACCCACCCGTCAAAACGCCCCCCACCCGGGCGTGTCGCCCGGCCAGGTGTCAAGACACGGGCCAAAACGGCCCCACTCCTCGACCAGCGAGAACCACGAACCCGCTCCCCCACCATCAACTCGACGACCGGGCCCACCTTACGGAACCGGGCCCACGATAGAACATGGGCCCGGTTACCGGGCCCGGGCCCGGGAAGAAGCGAGAAGGCGGGCATCCGCTCCCCGACTCGAACGACCGGGCCCACCTTCGGGAACCGGGCCCACCTTCGGGAACCGCGCCCACCTTCGGGAACCGCGCCCACCTTCGGGAACCGCGCCCACCTTCGGGAACCGCGCCCACCTTCGGGAACCGGGCCCACGATAGAACATGGGCCCGCTTTCCGGGCCCGGGCCCCGAACATATCCATGGATGGACCGACCGGGGCTGGCTGCGGGTGACGGGGCAGGGCGGGGTGCCACACCCCACTGGAGACGGCTAAGTCGCGGGGGCCTCGGCGACGAAGAGCTCGCTCACGGAGTTGTAGTACTGGTCGGTTCTCCCCTTGTGCGTCATACCGATGCGCAGGCAGACCCGTTGCGACGGACGATTGCTCGGGGTGGTCACGGCCACCACCCGGTCGAGTCCCGTCTTCCACCCTTCGGCCAGTACAGCGGATGCCGCCTCGGTCGCGTAGCCGTGGTGCCACGCGTTCGGGTGAAAGTGCCAGCCGATCTCGGTATCCCCCGACGGTTCAAGCGGCGTGACCGGGCTCGAGGCTGGGATCGACTTGAGCAGCAGGTTCCCGAAGATTTCGCCGGTGTCAGCATCCGTTACGGCCCTGATGGCGTGAATGGGGTGTTCCATTCCCTGCCACCGGGTGATCACGGCGATCGCCTCGGCGCGGTCGGTCATCACCCGCGGATGCAACCCGATGTGTTGCTGCACGGACCACAACGAGTACAACCCGAAGACGAAGTCGGTGTCATCGAGGGTCCAGGGGCGCAGCAGCAGGCGTTCGGTTCGAAGAGTGTCCACGTCGACATCTTGCCACCCACACCTGCCCGACCCCTGCACCGAGCTCGCGCCTCGAGACAGCTACTCGACGAAAATGCCGGCGAGCGTCTTCTTACCGCGACGCAGTACAGCCACTCCCCCAGGAAGCACCGATCCTTCGATGGTCAGGTCGACGCTCGTGACCTTCTCATTGTTCAGGTAGACCCCGCCCTGCTGCACCGCGCGGCGCGCTTCACCGAGACTCTTCGACAATTCCGTGTCGACGAGCAACTGCAATACGGTGGCGTGCGGCGCCGTCGTGGTGTGCGGAAGTTCGCGCAGCGCGGCCTCGAGGGTATCGGGGTCGAGTTCGGCAAGGTCGCCCTGGCCGAACAGCGCCTCGGCGGCGTGGATGGCAGCATCCGTCGCCGCCTGGCCGTGCACGAGGCTGGTCACCTCGAGGGCGAGTCGGCGCTGCGCTTCCCGGCGGAACGGTTCGTTTTCGACAAGCTCGGCGAACCGATCGATTTCGATCCGTGACAGAAACGTGAACACCTTGAGCCGAAAAACCACGTCGGCATCGTCAGTGTTGAGCCAGAACTGGTAAAAGGCGTAGGGGCTCGTCAGGTTGGGGTCGAGCCAGACCGCGTTGCCCTCACTCTTGCCGAATTTGGTGCCGTCGCTGTTGGTGATGAGCGGCGTGCCGATCGCGTGCACGCTGCCGCTTTCGGCCCGACGGATGAGATCGGTTCCGCTCGTGAGATTGCCCCACTGATCGCTGCCACCGGTCTGCAACACACAGTTGTAGCTGCGGAACAGTTCGAGGTAGTCCAGGCCCTGCAGAATCTGGTAGCTGAATTCGGTGTAGCTAATGCCGGCATCAGAATTTAGCCGCGCGCTGACAGCATCCTTTTTGAGCATCGTGCCGACGCGGTAGTATTTGCCGATTTCGCGCAGAAAATCGATCGCGGAAAGCGGTGCGGTCCAGTCCAGGTTGTTCACCAGGGTGACGGCGTTATCGCCCTCTGAGCTCAAGAACCGCGAAACCTGGGCCTGCAGGTAGCCGACCCATTCTGCGACGGTATCGGTCGGTGTCAGCGTGCGCTCGGCGGTCGGGCGCGGATCCCCGATGAGTCCGGTGGATCCGCCGACCAGTCCAAGCGGATGATGCCCGGCCAGCTGCAGGCGCCGCATTAGCAGCAGCTGCACGAGATTGCCGAGGTGCAGGCTCGGCGCGGTCGGGTCGAATCCGCAGTAGTAGGTGATCGGACCGCCATCGAGCAGCGCTTTGAGCTCAGTCTCGTCGGTGGAGACGTGCACGAGGCCGCGCCAGTTGATCTCCTCCCAGACGGAATCGAAAGAGGGATCGTTGGTCTGCTGGGCGAGGATGGTGGGGTCTGACACGCGTTCAGATTACCAGCCGTGGCGGCCTCGACGAGTTGCGGGCGGCATCCGCCCGTCTCGAAGAGCAATTTAGCCTAAAACCTATATCTCACTTGATTTAGCCTGTGACCTGAATTATGCTGAATGCAGGACGGAGCCTCAGCCCATGTTTGTCATCACCGCTGACCAGATTGACAGCCGCAACGATCACGATCGAGCGCGGGAAATGATCGCGCGACTCGTGGACCAGAGCCCGCACGCATACAGTCTGCCGCCCGACCAGACGGCGGGCGATGAGATCCAATTGCTTGTCTCGACGGCCCGGCCGACGCTCGACGCCATTCTCACGCTGCACCGTTCCGGCCACTGGAGCGTCGGACTCGGGGTGGGCACCGTACGCACTCCCCTGCCGGCGTCGACCCGGCAGGCCACCGGTGGCGCGTTCATCGCAGCCCGCGAGGCCGTACTTCGGGCCAAGAAGACCGAGGCGCACTTTGCGCTCGACGTCGGTCAAACGGATGCCGCAGCCCCCGGCATCGAGGCACTCCTCACCATGCTCCTGCTGCTGCGTCAACGCCGCTCCCCGCAGGGCTGGCAGGCCGGTGATCTGTTCGAAAGCGGACTGGCCCAGACCGACATCGCGGACAGGCTCGGCATCACCACCGGGGCGGTGAGCCAGCGGCTCAAAGCGGCGCAGTACCGGGTCGAGCAGGCCGCACGGCCGGCGTTGGTTAGGCTGCTAGAGCAACTCGATGCTGGCCCGACCATCGGCCCGAACGAAACGGAACCCGCATGACTTTCACCGTTCTCACGTTTCTGTACTGGGTCGCCCTACTCCTGGGCACCCTCGCCGCGCTCACCAGCGCCGCGATCGCCTTCAAGTTGCATCGGCAGCTCTACGCCGTCGCCGCCATCGCTGGACTGGCCGTCGCGCTGGTGTTGGCCGCTGTCCCCGTCGGGCCCGGCCCGAGCGCTTTCGGCATTGTGCTCGGCATGCTCGCCCTGGCCCTCGCCGTCATCGGCGGCGGCCCCGTCGCGGTACTCGCCCTCGATCTCGCCACCAACAACTCGGTGCCGCCGGGCCAGCACGGTGGAATCATGGTTCTGAACGCCGGAAAACCGGCCCCGACCATGGCCGGACTCAGTGACCCGGAGACCCACGAGGTGCTGCGCGGGGGTGTGACCATCGGCATCCTGGAACGTCTCGCCGTGGCCGGCGCTATTCTGGCCGGCTTCCCCGAGGCCATCGCTGTCGTCGTCGCCATCAAGGGTGTCGGCCGGTTCACCGAGCTGGCCGCGGCCGAATCGCGTGAGCGGTTCATCATCGGCACCCTGTCGAGCCTCACCTGGGCCTGTGCCTGCGCTGCCCTCGTGCCGATGGCACTGGTCTAGCGCCGCTCTTTTCGACGGCCTGAACGGATGCCTCCCCCGGCATCCAAAACCACCACGGGGACACGATTCCACGCGGCAACCCCACTGACTCGTCAGCCGGGCTGGACGCGTTCGGCACGGTTACCGGCTGAGCGCCGCCGTCAAGTCGCGTACCCGGTTGACCAGGTGGGCCCGCTGCTCGGCGACGCGCACCGGCGCGGTTCCGCCGGCGCCGTCGCGGCTGTCGACCGATCCGCGGATGGTGAGCACCTCGCGCACCTCCGGAACGAGGTGCGGCGAAATCGCCAGCAGCGCCGCGTCGTCGACCTCGTGCAGGTCGAGTCCGTTCGTCTCGGCGAACTTCACCAGGGAACCGGTGATTTCGTGCGCGTCACGGAACGAAACGTGGCGTTTGACCAGCCATTCGGCGACATCGGTGGCGAGGGAGAACCCCTGCGGCGCGAGCTCGGCCATCCGCTCGGTGTGGAAGGTGAGGGTCGCGACCATGCCGGTGAAGGCGGGCAACAGTACTTCGAGGGTCTGGATCGAGTCGAAGACCGGCTCTTTGTCTTCCTGCAGGTCGCGGTTGTAGGCGAGCGGCAGGCCCTTGAGCGTGGTGAGCAGCCCGGTGAGGTTGCCGATCATGCGGCCCGACTTGCCGCGAGCGAGCTCGGCGATGTCTGGATTCTTCTTCTGCGGCATGATCGAGGACCCGGTGGAATAGGCGTCGTCGAGGGTGACGAACCCAAATTCGCGGGTGTTCCAGAGAATGATCTCTTCGGCCAGCCGCGACATGTCGATGCCGATTTGCGCGGTGATGTAGGCGAATTCGGCGACCAGGTCGCGGCTCGCGGTGCCGTCGATGGAGTTCTCAACCACGGCGGCGAAGCCCAGGTCGACGGCGACGAGATGCGCGTCGAGACCGAGGGTATTGCCGGCAAGGGCGCCGGAACCGTAGGGGGACGCATCCGCTCGCCGGCCCCAGTCCGCGAAGCGGTCGAGGTCGCGTACCAGCGGCCAGCAATGCGCCAGCAGGTGGTGGGCGAGCAGCACCGGCTGGGCGTGCTGCAGGTGGGTGCGGCCGGGCATGATGGCCCCGGAGTGCGCTTCGGCCTGAGCGGCGAGGGCGTCGATCAGTTCGATGACGAGGGACGCGAGAATGGCGGCGTGGTCGCGCAGCCACATGCGCACAAGCGTTGCGACCTGGTCATTGCGGCTGCGGCCGGCGCGAAGTTTGCCGCCCACCTCGACGCCGATGATGTCGATGAGGCCACGCTCGAGGGCGGAGTGTACGTCTTCATCGGCTTCGGCTGGCAGAAATTCGCCGGTCACGACGGCGCGCTCGAGTTCTTCGAGCGCGCCGACCATCTGGGTCAATTCGGTGTCGGTGAGATATCCGGCGGCGGCGAGGGCCCGCGCATGCGCGCGGCTGCCCTGCAGGTCGTATTCGGCCAGCATCCAGTCGAACTGGGTCGACTTGCTCAGCCGTGCCAGTTCCGGCGACGGTCCCCCGGCGAAACGGCCGCCCCAGAGGGCACCAGCTCGGCCGGCGCGGTTTTTCTCACTCGACACGGATGCCCTACTTCGCGGCGGCGTCGCGTCGTGCGGCGACCTTGCTCGGCAGGCTCCACAGCTCGATGAAGCCCTTCGCCATGGTCTGGTCGAAGGAGTCGCCGGTGTCGTAGGTGGCGAGGTTGAAGTCGTACAGGCTGGTCGTGCTCGAACGCCCCGTGACGACGGCAGTGCCGGCGTGCATTTTCAAACGGATGTCGCCGGTCACGTACTTCTGAGTGTCCTCGATGAACACGTCGAGGCTCTTCTTCAGGCCGGAGAACCACAGGCCGTCGTAGACGAGCTCGGCCCATTTGCTCTCGACGCCGCGCTTGTAGCGGGCGACGTCACGTTCGACGGTCATGTTCTCGAGCTCTTCGTGGGCGGCGATGAGCGCCATTCCCGCGGGGGCTTCGTAGATTTCACGGCTCTTAATGCCGACCAGACGGTCCTCGACGATGTCGATGCGACCGACACCCTGGTCGCCGGCGAGACGGTTCATGAGCTGGATCATCTGCAGCGGGGTGACCTTCTTGCCGTCGATGGCGACGGGTACACCCTGCTCGAAGGAGATGACGACTTCGGTCGGGGCGCGGGTGATCGACGGGTCCTGCGTGTAGGTGTAGAGGTCTTCGATCGGCGCGTTCCACGGATCTTCGAGGAATCCGGTCTCGACGGCGCGACCCCAGACGTTCTGGTCGACCGAGTACGGGCTTTTCTTGGACTGCACGATGGGCAGGTCGTGCTTGGCGGCGTACTCGATGGCTTTGTCGCGGGTCAGCGCGAAGTCGCGCACCGGGGCGAGCGAGGTCAGCTCGGGGGCGAGCGCGGCGACGGCGGCTTCGAATCGAACCTGGTCGTTGCCCTTACCGGTGCAGCCGTGGGCGACGCTGTCGGCGCCGAGTTCCTTGGCGGTGGAGGCGAGGTACTTGGCGATCAGCGGGCGACTGATGGCCGAGACCAGCGGATAACGCTTCTGGTACAGGGCGTTGGCCTTGAGGGTCGGAATGATGTAGTCGTTGGCGAACTCGTCCTTGGCGTCGATGACGATGGATTCGACGGCGCCGCAGTCGAGGGCGCGCTGACGGATCACGTTCATGTCTTCGCCCTCCTGTCCGACGTCGACGGCGAGGGCTACAACCTCTTTGCCGGTGGCATCTTTGAGCCAGCCGATGCCGACCGAGGTATCCAGTCCACCCGAGTATGCGAGTACAACGCGTTCCGCCATGGTTCTCCCTAAAATCTTGATCTGTCTAAAGTTTACGTGCTGTGGCGCGGCCCCCCGGTCGCCCGGTCGCCCGCCCGCTTCTCTCACTCTTTCCGGGCCCGGGCCCGGAAAGCGGGCCCATGATCTATCGTGGGCCCAGTGTCCGGGCCCGGGCCCGGGCCCGGGCCCGGTCAGAAAGCATGAGAGCGGATGGCCGCGCTCGGGTCGGTCAGGCCGCGTTGTGGGCGAGCAGCCAGACCAACAGCGCCTTCTGGGCGTGCAGGCGGTTCTCCGCCTCGTCCCAGATGATGCTCTGCGGGCCGTCGATGACGTCGGCGGTCACCTCGTAGCCGCGGTCGGCCGGTAGGCAGTGCATGAAGTGCGCGCCCGGCTTGGCTAGGCTCATCAGTTCCGCGTCGACCCGGTACCGGCCGAGGTCGCCGAGGCGCGCGGCCTTCTCCTCTTCCTTACCCATCGACACCCAGGTGTCGGTGATGACGACATCGACACCGGTGACGGCCTCGCGCGGGTCGGTGAACAGCGCGACCGAGCCGCCGGTCTGGGCGGCGATGGCGGTCGCATCCGCTACGACCTGATCGGTGGGGGTATACCCGACCGGCGACGCGATACGCACGTGCATCCCGGCAGTCGCGCCGGCGAGCAGGTAGGACTGGCCCATGTTGCAGGCGCCGTCGCCGAGAAAGGCGAGGGTCTGGCCGGCCAAGTCGCCGCGGTGTTCCCGGATGGTGAGCAGGTCGGCGAGCAGCTGGCAGGGGTGAAAATCATCGCTGAGCGCGTTGATGACCGGCACCGTGGTACCGAGCGCCATTTCTTCGAGTCCGGCCTGACCGTAGGTGCGCCAGACGATTGCGGCGACCTGGCGTTCCAGCACGCGAGCGGTGTCGGCGGCGGTTTCCTTGCCGCCGAGCTGGCTGTTCGCGGTGCTGATGATGAGCGGGCTGCCGCCGAGGTCGGCGATGCCGACCGCGAAGGACACCCGGGTGCGGGTCGAAGACTTGTCGAAAATGACCGCGACCGTCTGCGGGCCATTGAGCGGGCGCACCGCGAATCGGTCTCGCTTCAGCTCCAGGGCCAGGTCGAGAATCTCGGCTTGTTCGGCCGGGGAGATGTCGTCGTCGCGCAGGAAATGGCGGGTCACGGTGTCACTTTCGGTTGGAATGCTTTTAGCGGGCAAGCGGATGCCGCTCCAGCGGCCCCGCACGGTTCCCAGCAAGCACAGAGGGATTCGTCCAGCCTAGAGGCTGGCCAGGGCTCGCCCGAACCGGTCCTGGAAGTCGGCGACTTCGGTGTCACCCACGATCAGCGGTGGGGCGATTCGAATGCTGGTCTCATTGGCGGCGTTGACGATCAGGCCCTCGGCCAAAGCGGCAGCTCCCAGCTTCAACGCAACCGGTTCGGTCAGGCCGATGCCGAGCAGCAGTCCACGCCCACGCACTTCCTCGATCCAGGGAGAATTGAAACCGAGAATGATATCGCGCAGCTGCTGGCCCCTTAAGGTGGCGTTGGCGGCGAGATCGTCGCGTTCGATCACGCCGAGCACCGCGTTCGCGGTCGCGGTCACCAGCGGATTCCCGGCGAAGGTCGAGCCGTGCTGGCCACGGCGAAACAGCTCGGAGGCCCAGCCAAAGGTGACCAGCGCACCAATGGGAACACCGCCGCCCATCCCTTTGGCGATGGTGACAGCATCCGGAAGAATATCGGCGTGGTTGTAGGCGAACCAGGCGCCGGAACGAGCGATTCCGGTCTGGATCTCATCGAGGATGAGCAGCACACCGTGCTCGGTGCACAGCTCCCGCGCACGCTTCAGATAGCCATCGGGCAGGTCGATGACGCCGGCCTCGCCCTTGACCGGTTCGAGAAACAGTGCGGCGACGGTGTTGTCGATGGTCGCTTCGAGTGCCTTGATCGTGCTGTCGATGTGTTCGACGCCGCCGGGAACCGGTTCGAAGGCCTCGCGCATGTGCGGTTTGCCGGAGAGTGCGAGGGCTCCCATGGTGCGACCGTGGAAGGAGTCGTGCAGCGAAATAATGCGGTTGCGGTGGCCCTTATTGTTGAGGCGGGCCAGTTTGAACGCGGCCTCGTTGGCCTCGGCACCGGAGTTGCAGAAGTAAACCCGACCTTCGTCGCCGGCGCCGGTGATGCGCTTGAGACGTTCGGCCAGTTCGATCTGCGGCGGCGTGGCGAAATAGTTGGAGACGTGGCTGATCGTGCCGATCTGCTTCGTGACGGCGGCGACGACCTCGGGGTGGGCGTGGCCGAGCGAGTTCACGGCGATGCCGGCCAGAAAGTCGAGGTACTGGGTGCCTTTTTCATCCCAGACATAGCAGCCCTCACCGCGCACGAGCATGGCCAACGGCGGGCTGAAGGTTTTCATCATCGCGTCGGCGAAACGGTCTTGCCAGGGGTGTTGAGTCATGCGGGTACTACCTCCGTGCCGATGCCGCTTCCAGTAAAAATTTCGAGCAGGATCGAGTGCGGCACTCGCCCGTCGATGATCGCGGCCTTGGCGACGCCGCCGTCGACGGCGTCGAGGCAGGCGGTCATTTTGGGGATCATGCCCGATTCCAGCTGCGGAAGCAGACCGCGCAGCTCGACCACGTCGATGATCGACACTAGCGAATCCCGGTTCGGCCAGTCTCGGTACAGCCCGGCGACGTCGGTGAGAATCACGAGCTTCGCCGCGCCGAGCGCGATCGCGAGTGCGGCAGCAGCAGCGTCGGCGTTGACGTTGAGGGACTGGCCGGGGACATCCGTATCGGGGGCGATCGACGAGACCACCGGGATGCGGCCTGCCGCGAGCTGGGCGAGCACCGCTTCGGGGTCGACGTCGATGACGTCGCCGACCAGTCCGAGGTCGACTTCTTCGCCGTCGATGACCACGCCGCGGCGTCTTCCGCGGAACAGGCCGGCGTCTTCGCCGGACAGTCCGGCGGCGAGCGGACCGTGCTGGTTGATGTGGCTGACCAGGTCGCGGTTGATCTGGCCGGTGAGCACCATGCGCACCACGTCCATCGCTTCGGGCGTGGTCACCCGGTAGCCGCCGCGAAACTCGCTCTCGATGCCGAGGCGCTTGAGCATGGCCGAGATTTGCGGGCCGCCGCCGTGCACGACGACCGGGCGAATTCCGGCGTAGCGCAGGTAGACCATGTCCTCAGCGAAGGCACGTTGCAGCTCTTCGCTGACCATGGCGTTGCCGCCGAATTTTACGACGATGATCTGGTCGTGAAAGCGTTTGAGCCAGGGCAGCGCTTCGATCAGCGTCGCCGCTTTAACGGATGCTTCGGCCTGGCTGGTTTCGTCTGCGTGGGTGATGTCGGTCATATTCAGCTCGAGTACGCGCTGTTCTCTTCGACGTAATCGTGGGTGAGGTCGTTGGTCCACAGCGTGGCCGTTTCACTACCCGCGTGCAGGTCGATCAATACAGTCACGGCGCGGCCCGAGAGGTCGACGAGTTCGCGCGGCTGGTCGGGCTCCCCCGCTGTGCAGACCTGCACACCGTTGATGGCGACATCGATGCCGTAGGGGTCGAATGCGGCGTCCTGAACCGGTACCGTTCCGACGGCGGCGAGCACGCGGCCCCAGTTGGGGTCGTTGCCGAAGATGGCCGACTTGAACAGGTTGCTACGCGAGACAGCGCGGGCCACGGTGACGGCTTCGTCGTCGGAGACGGCGTTGGTGACCGTGATCGCCACGTCGTGCGCGGCGCCCTCGGCATCACCCTGCAACTGCAGGACCAGGTCGCGGCAGGTGTCGGTGAGCGCTTTGCTGAATTCCGCGTGGTCGGTGGGGACGGCACTCGCCCCGGAGCAGAGCAGGCTCACGGTGTCGTTGGTCGACATGCAGCCATCAGAATCGAGGCGGTCGAAAGTGACCCGGGTCGCCGCGCGGAGCGCAGTGTCGAGGTCGGTCGAGCTGAGCACGGCGTCGGTCGTGATGACGACAAGCATCGTGGCCAGTCCCGGCGCGAGCATACCGGCACCCTTGGCCATTGCGCCAATGCTCCAGCCGTGAGGCGAGGTGTGGGAGGCCTGCTTCGGGCGAGTGTCGGTGGTCATGATCGCTTGCGCGGCCAGGAGGCCGGCGTCGGGCGTGGTGGCGGCATCCGTTTTGATGGCGAGGGTAGCGTCCCAGACGCCGGCGGTGACCAGGTCGAGGTCGAGCTGTTCTCCGATCAGCCCGGTGGAGCAGACCAGGACGTCGCCGGAGGAGATGTCGAGGCGCGTGGCGACCGCTTCGGCGGTGGCATGGGTGGTCTGGAAGCCGATGCTGCCGGTATAACAGTTAGCACCGCCCGAGTTGAGCACGATCGCGCTGACCCGGCCGTCGCTCATGACCTGGGTGCTCCAGATGACGGGGTTGGCCTGGCAGCGGTTACTCGTGAACACGGTCGCGGCGTTCTGCAGCGGACCGAGATTTTGCACGAGGGCGAGGTCGAGCCCGCCGGACTTTTTCAGGCCGGCGGTGACACCGGCAGCAGCAAAACCGGCGGGAAGGGTGACACTCACGGAGCAACTCCATTCAGGGTCAGACCGAGCGTTTCGGTCAGGCCCAGGGCAATGTTGGCGGATTGGATGGCAGCGCCTGCGGTGCCCTTAACAAGATTATCGATGGCGGTGATCGTGACGACCCGGCCGGCTGCTATGTCGACGGCCAGGCCGATCAGGGCGGTGTTCGCGCCGAGAACGTCAGCCGTGCGCGGAAAGCGCCCCTCGGGCAGCAAGTGCACGAACGGTTCGTCGGCGTAGGCGCTCTGCCAGGCGGCGCGCACGGCCGCGGCGCTGGTGCCCGGCACAATTCGAGCGGTCGCGGTGGCGAGGATACCGCGGGCCATCGGCACGATCACCGGGGTGAACGAGATGGTGGCGTTGGTTTCAGAGCCGGCCCAGCGCAGCGACTGCACGATCTCGGGAATGTGCCGGTGGGTGCCGCCGACGGCGTAGGGGTTGGCCGAGCCGAGGATCTCGGCCGCGAGGTTGGGTAGCTTCAGGCTCTTGCCGGCACCGCTCGGGCCGACGGCGAGCACCGCGACGAGGTCCTGCGCCTCGATCACGCCGGCCTGGATGCCGGGAGCCAGGGCGAGGGCGACCGTGCTGGCGTTGCAACCGGGGGCGGCGATGCGGCGGGCACCGACCAGTCGGTCGCGCTGCTTGCCGGTGCCGATCAGCAGTTCGGGTACGCCGTAGCTCCAGGCGCCGAAGTAGTCGCCGCCGTAGAACGCGGCCCAGTCGTCGGGGTTCTCGAGGCGATGGTCTGCGCCGCAGTCGATGACGAGGGTGTCGGCCGGCAGGTGCGCGGTCAGCTCGCCGGATTTTCCGTGCGGCAGGGCGACGAAGACGACGTCATGCCCGCTGAGGTTTTGCGGAGTCGTGTCGACCAGGGTCAGGTGGGCGAGAGAACGCAGCGATGGTTGCACATCGATGAGGAGCTGCCCGGCATTGCTGTGCGCGGTGACCGTGCGCACCTCGAATTCGGGGTGTCCGGCGAGCAGCCGCAGCAGTTCGCCGCCCGCATACCCGCTCGCGCCCGCCACTGCCACCGAAAAAACCATGGGTTAAACCTAGCGCGGCCCCGGCGGCCCCGGTTCCGCATCGGCGCGCGGCGTCATGCGCGAGTTCGGTGCGGTCCCGGCCGCTTCCGAACGCTGCACCTCGCAGCCCGAACAGCGGATGCCGCGGGCCGACCCCGCAGGGTCGGGCCGCGGCATCCGCTCACCAGCGTTTACTCGCGCAGGGTCGCACCGAACCGGTCGGCCGCGAGAGCGACACCGGCCAGGCGCGCAGCGCTGGCTTCGGCAGCGGTCAGCGTGCGTTCCTCGCCGCGAAAACGCAGCGCGAAGGTGAGTGATTTCTGGCCGGGTTCGACTCCGGCACCGCGGTAGTCATCGACCAGTTCGATGCTCTCGAGCAGGTCACCGGCGCCCTCCGCCACGGCCGCACGCAGGTCAGCAGCCGGCACGGAGGCCGGCACGACGAGCGAGAGGTCCTGGGTGGCGGCGGGCATCGTGCGGATCGGCGTGACCGTATTGATCACTCCGGCCTGCGCGAAGACGAGCGCGAGGTTAATCTCTGCGACGGCGACGACTGCGGGCAGGTCGTAGTCGTCGGCTACCGCGGGCAAAAGTTCGCCGGCAAATCCGACCGACGCCGTGGCGGCGGTGCCCGGAGCAGCGACGAACAGTTCGGCGGTGCGCCCGGGGTGCATCGCCGGATGCCGACCCTGACGAACCTCGATGCGCACCCCGGTGGCCAGCGCCACCTGCTGCACGGCGGCCAGCGCCGACTGCCAGCCGGCGGCGACGGCAGCCTGACCCGGCTGGTGCCGCACGTCGTTGCCGATGAGAACGACGCCGACCAGAAGCGGCTGCGGCACAATTCCCGCGTTCAGCGCCGCCTCATCCTGCGTGCTCGGTCGTGCGGCCCCGGCGGGAAGCACAGCCATGCCGTAGCTCACCCCGGCCACGGGCCGAAAGACCAGGCCCTGCTCGTAGATGGCCACATCGACCAGCCCGCGAGAACGGTTGCGGTGCGCGATCTGCAGCATTCCGGGCAGGATCGAGGTGCGCAAGTACGGCGCCTCACCGTCGAGCGGGTTGGCGACCTTCATCTGGGGCACCGCGATCGGGGCAGCGGATGCCGCAGCACCGTCGGTGCTGTCAGCATCCGTCTGCGACGGCACGACGGCCACACCGAACAGGTTGTTCGCCTGCTCGGAGACGAACGGATAGGTCAGCACCTCACTGTGGCCGGTGGCGGCGAGGGTCTGCGCGACCGTGCGGCGCAGCGTCTGGGTGTGCGTCAGGCCGCGGCCGGGCGGCGCGACCGGCAGAACCGAAGGAATCTTGTCGTACCCGACAATGCGGGCGACCTCTTCGGCCAGGGTCCACTTGTCGGTGAGGTCGGGGCGCCAGGTCGGCGGAGTGACCTGCAGGTCGCCGTCGGCTTCCTCGAGGGAGGCACCGACGTCGACCAGGGCAGCACGCACCTCATCCCCGGTGTAGGCAAAGCCGATCAGACCCGACACGAATCCGGTCGGCAGCAGAATCGGCTGTGCGGCCGGCGCCTCGTTGTAAACCGACCCGAGGTCGTCGGCAACTCCCCCGGCAAGTTCCACCAGCAGCTGCACCACGCGGGCGGCGGCAACGGCAGCAACTTGCGGGTCGACGCCGCGTTCGAACCGCTTGCTCGCCTCGCTGGGCAGCTTGTGGCGGCGGGCCGAGCGCGCAATGGACACCGGGTCGAAGTTGGCGGCCTCGACGAGCACATTGACGGTCTCCGAGCTGATCTCGGTGTTCGCCCCGCCCATCACTCCGGCCAGGCCTATTGGCCCGGATTCGTCGGTGATCAGCAGATCTTCGATGTTGAGCGTGCGGGTGACGGCGTCGAGCGTGGTGAATTTCTCGCCGGCGGTCGCGCGTCGCACGATGATGCCGCCGGCCAGCTTGTCGAGGTCGTAGCCGTGCAGCGGCTGGCCGAGCTCGAACATCACGTAGTTGGTCACGTCGACTACGAGCGAGATCGAGCGGATGCCGACCAGCCCCAGCCGGGCGATCATCCAGGCCGGGGTTGGCCGGGTCGGATCGACGCCGCGCACGACGCGGGTCACGAACACCGTCGCACCGGTCCGGTCCCGAATCGGGGCCTGGTCGTCGATCGTGACCGGGAACCGAGTGACCGGGGCCACGACGGTGAGGGCGAGTGCGGGGTCCCGAAACGGTACGCCGGTCGCGTGCGAATATTCGCGGGCGACGCCGCGAATGGAGAAGGCGTAGCCGCGGTCAGGCGTCACGTTGATCTCGACGGCGCTGTCGTCCAGGCCCAGCAGGGGGATGGCATCCGTTCCCACCGGGGCGTCGATGCCGAGCGATGACAGCAGCAGAATGCCGTCGTGCTCGTCGCCAAGGCCGAGTTCACGGGCCGAGGCGATCATACCGTCGGAGACGTGGCCGTACGTTTTGCGGGCGGCGATCGGAAACGGTCCCGGCAGCGAGGCGCCGGGCAGGGTCACAACGACCTTGTCGCCGACGGCGAAGTTGTGCGCGCCACAGATGATGCCGTGCACCGCCGGGCCGCCGTCGGCGGCGAGTTCGCCCTCGGGGGCTACGCGCACCTGGCACCAGTTGATGGTCTTGCCGTTGCTCTGCTCTTCGCCGACGAATTCGAGTACCTCGCCGACCACGATCGGGCCGGACACCTCGAAGCGGTGGATCTCTTCTTCTTCGAGGCCGACACTGACGAGAGCGGCGTGCACGTCTTCCGGCGTCGTGCCGGGCGCGAGGTCGACGAATTCGCCGAGCCAGGACAGTGGTACCCGCATTAGATCGTCATCCCATACTGCTGGCTGAACCGGATATCGCCTTCGACCATGTCGTGCATGTCCTTTACGTCATTTCTAAACATCACTGCTCGTTCCACGCCGACGCCGAACGCGAACCCGGAGTACACCTCGGGGTCGATTCCGGCGGAGCGCAGCACGTTGGGGTGCACCATGCCACAGCCGCCCCACTCGATCCACCGCGCGCCGTCCTTGAAGGTCGGGTGCCAGACGTCGAGCTCGGCGCTCGGTTCGGTGAACGGAAAGTAGTTCGGGCGCAGGCGTACCTTGGCTTCGGGGCCGAACAAGGCCTGCACGAAGTGGTCGAGCGTGCCGCGCAGGTTCGCCATGGTGAGGCCCTTGTCGATGGCGATGCCCTCGATCTGGTGGAACACCGGCGTGTGCGTCGCGTCGAGTTCGTCGGTGCGAAACACCCGTCCAGGTGCGACGACGTACACCGGAAGCTCGCGGCTGAGCAACGCGCGCAGCTGCACGGGCGAGGTCTGCGTGCGCAAAACGAGGTGGGCATCCGTCGGTTCGACGAAGAAGGTGTCCTGCATGGCGCGGGCGGGGTGGTCTTCGTCGAAGTTGAGCCCGTCGAAGTTGAACCATTCGCTCTCGAGCTCCGGTCCTTCGGCTACTTCCCAGCCCATGGCCACAAACACGTCGGCGGCCCGTTCGGTCAGCAGTGAAATCGGATGCCGCGCCCCGGCCTTCCAAGCGGATGCCGCTGCCGTCACGTCCACCGTTTCGGCGAGCAGCCGGGCGGCGGCTTCAATCGCACCGATCTCGTCTTCGCGGGCGGTCAGCGTCTTGGTCACGGCGCCGCGGGCCTGGCCGACGAGCTTGCCGGCAGCGGCCTTCTGGTCGCCGGGCACGCTGCGCATGAGGGCATTGAGCTTCGACAGCGGAGAGGACTCCCCTGCGTGCTCGCTGCGTACGAGCTTCAGCGCGGCGGTCGTAACGGCTTCGGCGATGGCGGCCAGTGCGGCGTCAACCGCGGCGTTCACTGCCTCTTCGGTAATGGCGGGTGGGTCGATGGGACCAGCGGAATCAGACACAGTCCCTGAGTTTACCTGCCTCAGGCGCCCTGGCTTCTGCTCTGGGCACCCAGCGCGCGCGGGTCGGCCTGCACTGGGTCAATCGGAGATACCGAGTCGTCCTTGGTGACGCTGCCGGCCTGCGGGCCGGTGCGCTTGGCAATTCGGCGTGCCAGCCAGGACAGTGACAGGTTCATGGCCAGATAGATGGCGAGCACAATGAAGAAAAACGAGAATTTGTACTGCTCGCCGAAGAAATTGGCGAGCTGGTTGAGCCCGGCCCGAAGCAGTTCGTTGTAGCCCACGATGAAGGACAGCGACGTGTCCTTGAGTAGAACGACCAGCTGGGCGATGATGATCGGCAGCATCTGGCGAAAGGCCTGCGGGAACTCAATGCGGAACCGGGTGGCCACCGGGGTCAGGCCGATGGCGAGTCCAGCCTCGCGCTGCCCGCGCGGCAGGGCGTTGATCCCGGCGCGGAGCGCCTCACCGATGATGGCACCGTTATAGACAGACAGGGCAGCCACACCCGCCCAGAACGAACCGGTGGAGAACACCAGGAGGATGAACAGCATCATGAGCAGTACGGGCATGCCGCGGAAGAATTCGAGCAGCACCGTGGTGGGCACCCGGATCCAAGCGGATGCCGACAATCGCCCGAAGGAGAACAGCACTCCGATCACGAGTGCGAAGACGGCGGCGACCGCGGCCATGCGCAGCGTCGCAAGCGCGCCCAACCCGAGGGTACGCCAGACCAGCAGGTCATTGAAGACGTCCCAGCGGCTGATATCCCAGAGGCCGGGCTGCACCGCACCGTTGGCGCTGGTCTTGGGCAGGCCGAGCACCACAATCAGGGCGAGCAGGCCACCGGCCAGGATGATCGTGCCGACAACGGAGATGAGACGCGATCGCGCGCGGGACTTCGGTCCGGGGGCGTCGTACAGTACAGAACTCATCGGAGCACCGCCACCTTCTTCTCGATCCTGCCGGCGATCAGGCCAAGAGGAATGGTGATGACCAGGTAAAACGCTGCGACCGCGAGCAAAATCGGGATGACGGCATCACCACGGTCATTGGTCACCTTGCGAGCCGCGCCGAACAGTTCGAAGACGAAGAACGCACCGGCGACCGACGTGTTCTTGGTGAGAGCGATGAGCACATTGATCAGTGGCGGCACCACCATGCGGATGGCCTGGGGCATCACCACGAACGTGAGGGTCTGCCCGAAGGTGAGGCCCACACTGCGTGCTGCTTCGGCTTGCCCCACGTGCACGCCGTTGACGCCGGACCGAAGTGCCTCGGCGACGAAGGGCGAGGTGTAAACCGTGAGCCCGATGGCTGCCAGCTGGAAGTATCCGGGGCTGAACTCCAGAAGGGGCAGGAGGTAGGCGCAAAAGAACAGTACGAGCGTCAGCGGAGTATTGCGAACAAGTTCCGTGTAGGCGGTTGCGAACACACGGAAGGACGAGATCGGCGAGATGCGCATCGCTGCGACAACAAGCCCGATAACGGATGCGCCGACTCCGGCGATGAGAAGCAGGCCCAGGGTGTTCCGGAAGCCTTCCAGGAACAGCGGCAGGTTGTCGATGACTGCGTCCACAACTCACCTCCTCGTCTTTGTCTGTCTGTCTGTGGTCTATGCGTGGAACATGCTGATTTCGTCACCGTGGCGACCCGCCCCTGGGCGGATCGCCACGGCTCAATGCTGGTTAGCGCGAGCTAGCTAGCGATTAGCAGGGGTCGACCTAGTAGCGGTCGACGGCCGGCGGGGTGGGGGTGTCGAGCACGGTGCCGGCGGTGGATTCCCAAGCCGAGACCCAGCTTCCGTCCGCATACGCTTCTTCGAGCACGTCGTTGATGAAGTTGCGGAACTCGGTGTCGTCATGCGCGAGGCCGATGCCGTAGGGCTCTTCGGTGAATGCGTTGTTGACGACCTCGAACTGTCCGGCATTCTGGTCGGCCAGGCCGGCCAGAATCACGTTGTCGGTGGTCACTGCGGCGACCTCACCGCTGCGCAGCGGACCGAGGCAGTTGGAGTAGGTATCCGAGGCGATGATATCGGTCGTGTACTCGGCGATGTTCTTCTCCGAGGTGGAACCGCTCACGGTACACACCTTCTTGCCGGCGAGGTCTTCGGGGCCGGTGATCTTGTCGGGGTTGCCCGCGAGCACGAGCAGGTCCTGTCCGGCCGAGTAGTACGGTCCGGCGAAGGACACGACCTCTTTGCGGGTGTCGTTGATCGTGTAGGTCGCGATCACGAGGTCGACCTGGCCGTTCTCAATGAACGGCTCGCGGTTGGCCGAAACGGTCTCACTCCAGTTGATGCCCGATGCCGGGATGCCGAGCTTGGCCGCGATGAGCTTTCCCATCTCAACGTCGAAGCCGACGGGGTCGCCGCTGGGGCCGAGCAGGCCAAACAGCGGCTGGTCGAACTTTGTTCCGATGTTGATGGAACCGGCGTTGGCCAGGCGGGCCATGGTGCTTCCCTCGGGGAATGACACCGCGGTCTCCACGGGGGCGGCGTCGCCGGTGGGGGCTCCCGAGTCCGCGCAGCCACTGAGCACGAGCGCACTTGCGATCGCAATGGCCGAAATCACTAGACCTTTTTTGAGTCTCATGGTTTTTCTCCTGATTGCTGGTACTGCTGCTGTGTAAACCCTGTCCACCGATTAGTGGGCAAGTATTTTGGAGAGGAAGTCTTTCGCTCTCGTGCTTTGGGGGTTGGTGAAGAATTCCTCGGGCGTGGTCTCCTCCACGATCTCGCCCTCCGCCATGAAGATGACGCGGTCTGCGGCCTTGCGGGCGAAGCCCATCTCGTGCGTCACGACGATCATGGTCATACCGTCGTTGGCGAGGTCGACCATGACCTCGAGCACCTCATTGATCATCTCCGGGTCGAGGGCACTGGTCGGCTCGTCGAGAAGGATGACCTTCGGATCCATGGCCAGGGCACGCGCGATGGCGACGCGCTGTTGCTGGCCACCGGACAACTGTGCGGGCATCTTCTGCGCCTGGTTGGCTACTCCGACACGGTCGAGCAGTGCCATCGCCTTCGTCTCGGCATCCGCTTTCGACATGCCGCGCACCTTGATCGGTCCGAGCGTGACGTTCTCGAGCACGGTCTTGTGCGCAAACAGGTTGAAGGCCTGAAAGACCATGCCGACGTCCGCACGCAGGTGCGCCAGGGCTTTGCCCTCTTCCGGAAGCTTGACGCCATCGATGGTGATGACGCCGTCATCGATGGTCTCGAGGCGGTTGATGGCCCGGCAGAGCGTCGATTTTCCCGACCCACTCGGTCCGATCACGACGACCACCTCGCCGCGGTTGACCACGGCGTTGATGTTCTTGAGAACGTGCAGTTCTCCGTAGTGCTTGTTGATGTCCTTGACGACGACTAGCGGTTCGCCCCGACGAACGGTGATATTCGAGGTGGCCGGGGACGAATCTATTGGCTCCATACCCTCCAACTTAGAACAGATCACCGGATGAGGGGTGCCAAATTCCCGGACAGTAACGCATTTGTAACAGTCCAGGCATCGGTTGTCTGTGCTATGTAGCAGGTCTGCCGGCGGTCTCCGGCCGGGCACCAGCCGACCCCTCCAGCGGCTCGGCCGCCGCAGAAAAAGGGTCGGCTCGGCCATGCCCGAGCACACTCGCCCCGGGCATGCCGGATGCCCGGACGGAGCTGTCCGGGCATCGGGTTTTTGTGCGGAAGGGCAGGTCAGGCGCGCTGGGCGAACGCGCTTTCATACAGGCAAACGGATGCCGCGGTCGCCAGGTTCATCGACTCAGCCTCGCCGTAGATCGGCACGCTGACGCTGCGGTCGACCCGGGCGAGGTCTTCGTCGGTCAGGCCGCGGGCCTCGTTGCCGAACAGCCACACCGTCGGAGCGGCGAGCAGCCCCTCATTGCGGGCGGAAAGCAGGTCGGAACCCTTGATGTCGGCAGCGAACAGCTGCAGGCCGGCGGAGCGGGCACGGTCCAGCACGTCGGAGAGATCAGCCGCGATGGCGACGGGGAGGTGAAAAATGGAGCCGGTCGAGGAACGGATGACCTTGGGGTTGTACAGGTCAACGCTGCGACCGGTGAGGATGACGGCGTCCGCGCCAGCGGCATCCGCTGCCCGAATGATGGTGCCGGCGTTGCCGGGGTCGCGCACCTCTTCGAGAATGGCGACGAGCTTGGGGCCCGCGTTGAAGATCTTCTTGACCGAGGTGGGGAACTGGTGGCAGACAGCCACGAAGCCCTGCGGGGTGACCGTATCGGCCATGGCCTCGAGTACTTCTTCGGAGACGAACTCCACCTCGACCTGGGCGTCGACGGCCTTCTGGGCCAGATCGGTATAGCGATCGAGCGCGGTCGGCGTGGCGAACAGCTCTACGACGAGCTCTGGGCGAAAGGTGAGGGCTTCTGAGACGGCCTGCGGGCCTTCGAGTAGAAAGAGACCGGACTCGAGGCGCGCGTCGCGCTTGGCAAGTTTTGCGACGGCACGGACGCGCGGTGAACGTGGATTATCAAGCATGTGCCAAGTTTACTTGCAGAAAAGGAGCGGGCGACCAGGTCGCCCGCTCCTCACTGTGGAACTCTGACCGATTCACCACATTCACGCCCAGGAGGCAGCCGGTGGTGGTCAATCACGGTGAAGCATTACGCCTTGACGGCGACCTTCGGTGCCGACGTGTCGGCGGGAAGGGCTGCCTTGGCGCTCTCGACGAGGGCGGCGAACGTCGCTGCCTCGTTGACGGCCAGGTCGGCGAGGATACGACGGTCAACCTCGATGCCAGCCAGGCCGAGGCCCTGGATCAGACGGTTGTAGGTCAGGCCATTCGCGCGCGACGCAGCGTTGATCCGCTGGATCCACAGGCGACGGAAGTCACCCTTGCGTGCACGACGGTCACGGTAGCTGTAGGTGAAGGAGTGAGTGAGCTGCTCCTTCGCCTTGGTGACCAGGCGTGAACGCTGACCGCGGTAGCCCTTGGCGCGTTCGAGAATAACGCGGCGACTCTTGTGGGCGTTTACGGCCCTCTTTACTCTTGCCATTTTTTACAAATCCTTATTCGTTACGGGGGCCTGGTGTTACAGACCGAGAAGCTTCTTGATGACCTTCTGGTCTGACTTGGCCAGCACCTGGTCCTGGTTCAAACGGGACTTGCGCTGCGTGCTCTTGACTTCGAGGTTGTGACGAAGTCCGGCCTGCTGCTTCATGATCTTTCCGCTTCCGGTGACCTTGAAACGCTTCTTGGTTCCGGAGTGGGTCTTCATCTTAGGCATGTGGTTCCTCCTGTTTCGCTGCCTTGTCGGCAACCTTGTCTGCCTTATCGGCGACCTTGTCTGCCTTCTCGGCAGCCTTGTGGGCGTTGATCTCGGCCTTGGCTTCTGACTTGTTTTTCAACGGGCCAATCACCATGACCATGTTTCGACCGTCGATCATCGGAGTCGATTCCACGGAACCGTACTCGGCGACATCCTCGGCAAATTTTTGGAGCAGTCGTACGCCCTGATCAGGCCGGGACTGTTCACGGCCACGAAAAAGAATCATGGCCTTGACCTTGTCACCGCTCTTCAGGAAGCCTTCGGCGCGTTTGCGCTTGGTCTCGTAGTCGTGCGTATCAATCTTGAGACGGAAACGAACCTCTTTCAGGATCGTGTTCGCCTGGTTGCGCCTGGCCTCCTTGGCCTTCTGCGCAGCCTCGTACTTGAACTTGCCGTAGTCCATGATCTTGGCCACGGGCGGCTTGGCTTCGGGTGCAACTTCGACGAGGTCGAGGTCGGCATCCTGTGCCAGGCGCAGGGCAACATCAATCGCCACGACCCCGACCTGCTCGCCGTTGGGACCAACGAGACGAACTTCGGGGACGCGTATACGGTCATTTGTACGGGGATCGCTGATGCGTCTCTCCTCTTGGTTAACTTCGTGATCACAACCAGACAGCGGATGCCGCCTGGGGACGAAGAGAGGAAAATCACGCGATTTCCACGCCAACTTTTTCGTTGACGTGTTCCACACGGCACCCTGTCTACCCTCACGCTGCCATCTTCCCGAGGGAGGCGATAACGCGACGGCGGAGTGCAATCTACCCGGTAACCTTGATGAAGCGGTATGCGCGGGTGGGAGATTCTCCACTTTCGTACCGAGACTATTGTCCCGGAACCAAAGACGAGCATAGCAGAGGAATGCAGTGAGCCCTAGTTTTGAGCAAGATACGGATTTTGAGCAGGATGCAGCACAGGCCACGCGCGATATCGCTGATGTGGCCGCTGTGGAGATCATCACCACGGCCGCGGTGCACCTGATGAGTGCGGCCGCCGTCAAGTGCGGGCTCGCCGACGATCCCGATGCCCAGATCGACCTTGACGAGGCGCGCAAACTGATCACTGCTCTCGCCGGGCTGGTCACGGCTGCCGCTCCCGACATCTCCAGCCTTCATGCGGGTAGCCTGCGCGACGGGCTGCGCTCACTGCAGCTGGCGTTCCGCGAGGCGTCCGCCTTTCCCGACGCGATCGGCGAAGGCCCCGGCGAGAAGCTCACCGGCCCGGTCAACTGATTCCTCCCCTTACGAACGGATGCCGCCGGTCACCCGACCGACGGCATCCGTTCTGCGCAGCTTGAGTCAGGTCTGGCAGTGCGGGCACCAGAATGTATTGCGCTGCTCGACATCGCTGCGACCGAGAGTGCTGCGTTGAATGTGGGTTCCGCAGCGTCGGCACGCCTGACCGCCTCGCCCGTAGACCCAGGTCTGGGCGCCGCGGCGCAGGTTGCCGGTGGTCGTGCGTTCGTCGCGGTCTTTATTGGCCAGGAGCAGGCGCCGGGCCAGGGCGACGAGTCCGGGGACGTCGGTGACCTCGGCCAGGGGCCGGGTCGGCAATAGTCCGCGCAGAAAGCAGAGTTCGTTGACATAGACGTTGCCGAGCCCGGCGAGATTGCGCTGATCGGCGAGGGCCAGAATGACCGATTGTTCGGGCCGAGCAGCGAGGCGCGTGGCTGCCTCGGCGCTGTTGCCCGCACTCCATTCGGTGTCGAGCAGGTCGGGTCCGAGATAGCCGACCACCTCCGACTCGGCCCGGGTGGGAACCAGCTCCAGCACACCAAGCTCGAACCCGACCGCGACCCAGTCCAGGGTCTGCAGCACAATGCGCGCCTGGAACGCCGGCCGCTGCCACCGCGTGCCGGGCCGGTACAGGTGCCAGGCGCCCTCCATTTTCAGATGCGAGTGGATGCTCGTCTCGCCGACCCGGTGCAGCAGATGTTTGCCGCGACTGACGACCTCGTGCACGGTCTGGCCCGTGAGATCGACGGTCGCGAAGGCCGGCACGCGGATGTCGCAGCCGGTGAGAATACTGCCACGCAGCGCCTGGTCGAGGGTTCGGGCCGTGCGATAGACGGTATCGCCCTCAGGCACGAAGCCTCAGCCCTTTTGGAGTCTCGGTGAATCCCGCGGCGCGCAGAGCCGCACCCACCTCGGTGCCCATGACGAACACGCCGTTGGCCGTTTCGACCGCGATTTTCTGGATGCGACCCGTTGTGACCAGAGCAGCCAGGCTCGCCGTGGCGGCCGCGAGCGTGGCCTCATCCGTCTCGAAGGCGACCACGGTCTTGCCGCCGCGCTCGACGTAGAGCACGAGGGCGCCATCGACGAGAACGACGAGTGCACCCGCCTTCCGGCCCGGGCGATGGGTGGTGTCGCCGGGGAGCGCCGGCCACGGCAGGGCAGCACCGTACGCGTTCGCCGGGTCGGTCGCGGCCAAGGTCACCACGGCCGGATGCCCGACCGACGAGTCTGCTACCCCGGCGGCGAAGGTGCGCAGCCGGTCGATGGTGCCGCCGGTGGCGAACTGGGCAGCGCCGAGCCCCTCGATGAAGTAGCCGCGTCGGCAGCGCGCCATCTCCTCGAATCCGGTGAGCGTGCGGTAGACGAGGGAGAATCCGCCGATGACGTTCTCGGCCATGACCGCGCCGCGCGTCACGACTCCGTAGCGTTCGAGCAGGGTCTCCCCCAGGGCGTGCGCGCGGTGGGTCGGTGAGTCGTCGGCCACGGGCAGAATCGACCAGCGACCAGACACCGTCGGTGGTCCGCCGCGGCTCGCCAGGCTCGGCCGGGGCATCGACCGCCCGCGGTGCAGGCGTGCCCGGGGCACGGCCCGGCTCGGGCGATGCGCGGTGTGACCGCCGGAGAGAAGCGACCGGATCGGGGCGAAGGTGTCATTGGTGATCAGGCCGGCCCAGACCAGGTCCCACAGCGCATGCACCAATTCCTGGTCATTCTGGCTACCGACGGCATCGGCAAGTTGCCGAAAGAAGTAGGCACCATTACTGCCCAGGGTCGCCAGGATCTCCTGTTGCAGGGGCGTCGTTTCGACGTCGATCGGTACCGGCAGGGTGAGCTGGGCGGTTTCGGCGAGGTGCAGGCTCACCCAGCCGTCATTGCCGGCAAGCGTTCCCGCACCGGCCCAGAGAACCTCGCCCGCGTTGGTGAGTTCGTCGAGCATACCCGGACGGTAGTCGCTGACCCGGGCGGGCAGAATGAGCGTCTCCCACGCGGATGCCGGAATGCGCGCCCCCTCCAGCTGCTCAACAACGGATGCGACTCCGTCGATTCCGCGCAGCTTTCCGCCCACGTGCTGCCAGGCCGGCAGAAACCGGCCGATCGCCCGTTGGTCGACCGGTTCGACCTCGTGCCGGAGCGCGGCGAGGGAACGGCGGCGGAGCCGCCGCAGCACCTCGGCGTCACACCATTCCAGGCCGCTGCCGTTGGGTCGAAACTCTCCGGCCACGATGCGTCGGGCATCGGCGAGTCGGCCGAGGGCGATTTGGACGACGGCCGTACCGAGACCAAACCGGTCGGCGACGGCATTCGTTGTGAAGGGCCCGTGGGAACGTGCATACCGGCTCACCAGATCACCGAGCGGATCAGGCGCGGATTCGGTGAAGGCGGCGGGAACGCCGATCGGCAGGGGAACGCCGAGGGCATCGCGCAACCGGCTGGCGTCTTCGACCGCCGCCCAGCGATCCTCACCGCCGACGTTGACCCGGATGGCGCGGCGGGCATCAACGAGAGCGAGCAGGGCCTGCTCTGCCCCCATCGCACCGGGCACGTGCGGCGATTCGGGCGCGGGCAGGAGCATCCGCTCGGCGACCTCGCTGGTGTTGAGCGGCCCCAGGGTACGCAGCAGGTCCGCGACACCCTCAACGCCCTTGGCCCGGTAGTCGGGGGTGAGCCGCTGCAGTTCCCGGTCGGTCTGGTCGATGACGGCTGGGTCGAGCAGCTCCCGCAGCTCGACCCGACCCAGGAGTTCGGCGAGCAGGCTCGAGTCGATCGCGAGGGCGGTCGCCCGCCGCTCGGCCAGCGGGGTGTCGCCCTCATACATGAAGGCGGCGACGTAACCGAACAACAGGGTACTCGCGAACGGGCTCGCGGTGTCGGTCGTGATTTCGATCAGGCGCAGTTCGCGCGAGGCGATCTGTCGGGCCAGCACCCCGAGGGCCGGCAGGTCGTAGACGTCTTGCAGGCATTCCCGCAGGGTTTCGAGAATGATCGGAAAAGTGGGGAAGGTGCGGGCCACGTCGAGCAGTTGCGCCGCCTTCTGGCGTTGCTGCCAGAGCGGTGAGCGCGCCCCGGGCTTGTAGCGGGGCAGAAGCAGGGCTCGGGCGGCGCACTCGCGAAACCGGGACGCGAACAGAGCCGAGCCACCAACCTCGTCGGTGACCAGTTGCTCGAGCTCGTCGGGGTCGAACACGAACAGTTCGCTGCCGGGCGGCTCGGTTTCGGTGTCGGGAATGCGTACGACGATGCCGTCGTCACTTGCCACGCAGGAGCCGTCGATTCCATAGCGTTCGCGCACGCGGGCACCGACCGCGAGTGCCCACGGCGCGTTTACCGGGGTGCCATACGGGGAATGCAACACGACCCGCCAGTCCCCCAGCTCGTCCCGAAAGCGTTCGACCACGAGCGTGCGGTCGGTCGGCAGTTGCCCGGTGGCAGCGCGTTGCTCGCCGAGAAAGGCCAGCAGGTTAGTGATCGCCCGGTCGTCGAGGCCACCCACGGCGCAGCGGTCCCTGGCTTGGTCGGCCGGCAGGCTGCCGACCTCGCGCACGAAGGCACCGATGGCCTGGCCCAGTTCGGCCGGGCGGCCCAGCCCGTCGCCCTTCCAGAACGGCAGCCTCCCGGGCTGCCCAAACGCCGGCACGACGAGCACTCGGTCGTGCGTGATCTCCTGAATGCGCCAGCTCGTGGTGCCGAGCGCGAAGACATCATTCACGCGGGACTCGTAGACCATCTCCTCGTCGAGTTCACCGACCCGCTTGCCGGTGATCTGCTCTCCGCCGACCATGAAGACGCCAAATAGACCGCGGTCAGGAATGGTGCCGCCACTGGTGACGGCCAGCCGTTGCGCGCCGGGGCGGCCGGTGAGGGTGCCGGCGTCGCGATCCCAGACGATGCGCGGGCGCAGTTCTGCGAACTGGTCGGAGGGATACCGACCGGCCAGCAGGTCGAGGGTGGCCTCGTAGGCGGAGCGGGGCAGGGTTACGAAGGGTGCACTGCGCCGCACGGTGTCGAACCAGGTCTCGACGTCGATTGGTTCAAGCGCGCAGGCCGCGACCGTCTGCTGGGCCAGGATATCGAGCGGATTGGTCGGCACCCGCAGCGATTCGATGGCACCGGCGACCATGCGTTCGGCGGCGACCGCGGCGTGGATGAGGTCGGCCCGATGTTTGGGGTAGATGACCCCGCGCGAAATCTCACCCACCTGGTGCCCGGCCCGGCCGAGCCGTTGCAGCCCGCTCGACACCGACGGCGGTGACTCCACTTGCACGACCAAGTCGACGGCGCCCATATCAATGCCGAGTTCAAGGCTCGACGTGGCGACGACACAGCGCAGCCGCCCCGATTTCAGGTCGTCTTCAATGAGCGCGCGCTGCTCTTTGCTGACCGAACCGTGATGCGCGCGAGCGAGCAGCGGTTCGGCCCCCGCACTCTCGCCGCTCGCGCCCATGAGCTCGGCTGGCGGTCTGGCAGGCGCGGGGCTGCCCACCGCCCGGGCGTCCCCCTGCGACACCGTCACGAGAGCGGATGCCTCCTCCCCGGCCAGGCGCTCGGCATAGATTTCATTGAACCGGGCCGTGAGCCGTTCGGTGAGGCGGCGCGAGTTTGCGAACACGATGCTGGAGGAGTGTGCAAGCACCTCGTCGACGATGGCCTCCTCGACGTGGGGCCAGATCGACCCGGTCTGCGGCGCCGAAGCTGACGTGACTCCTTCGCGTTGCGGCACCGGACCGAGGTCGCTCATGTCGTCCACCGGTACGACCACCCGCAGGTCGAACCGTTTCAGCGCGGGCGGAGCCACGATCTGCACGGGTGCGGCGCCGCCGAGAAATCGGGCCACCTCGCTCTGCGGCCGCACCGTGGCGGAGAGCCCGATACGTTGCGCCGGCCGGCTCAGCAGGGCGTCGAGTCGCTCGAGGGAGACGGCCAGGTGTGCACCGCGTTTGCTCGCCGCGACCGCGTGCACCTCATCGATGATGACGGTCTGCACGCCGCGCAGCGATTCGCGGGCGGCCGAGGTCAGCATGAGAAACAACGACTCCGGGGTGGTGATAAGAATGTCGGGCGGCGAGGTGACCAGTTTGCGCCGGTCGGCGGCCGGAGTGTCTCCCGAGCGCACGCCAACCGTGACGCGCGGCGGCTCCAGGCCGAGCCGCTGGGCCGAACGGGTGATTCCCACGAGCGGAGCGGTGAGGTTGCGTTCCACATCGACGCCGAGTGCTTTGAGCGGCGAGATATACAGCACGCGAGTGATGGGCGTGGAAGCGGCGGGCACGCGAGTGATGGGCGTGGAAGCGGCGGGCACGCGAGTGATGGGCGTGGAAGCGGCGGGCACGCGAGTGATGGGCGTGGAAGCGGCGGGCACGCGAGTGATGGGCGTGGAAGCGGCGGGCACGCCCGGTGCGGCCGGTGCGGCCGACTCGGTGGCCAGCCGGTCAATGGCCCACAGGAACGCGGCGAGGGTCTTGCCCGACCCGGTCGGAGCCACCACAAGGGCGTGCGAACCCAACGAAATGGCCTCCCATGCTCCCAGCTGCGCTGCTGTCGGTGCCGCGAAAGCCTCGGTGAACCAGGCCCGAGCGGCCGGGGAGAATCGTTCCAGAACGTCGCTCATACCGTTATTGTCGCTCACCCCACCGACATTCGGATTTCACCCGGAAACCTACGCGGAGGCGACGAGCTTGACGCGCAGCGAATCCACGCCGGTCGTGATGATCTCGCTCTCCGACCACCGGGTGCCGAGGCGGCTCAGAATCGCGTCAAGGTCCGACTGGGTGAGGCCGTCGACCAATTCCAGTTGGACCACGAGTTCGGGACCTTTGAGCTGCGCCAGCGGGTCGCCCGCCATGAGCTGAACCGAGAGCACCGAGAGTTCCGTGGCGATTGATGCGGTGAAAGCGTCGGCGATGAAGTGGCTCGCGTAACTCGGAGTCCACGGCAGCGACTGGGCGATCGCCCAAAGCGCCGGTCGCCGAATGATGAATTCCCCGGGGGATGTCGGGTCGAGCACGACGAGGTCGGTGTCTTCCTGCGCGGCGGCCAGGGCGACGCGCACGGCATCCGCTGGTACGGGCCTTGCGAGGGGGTTCCACGCCGCCATGGCAGCGGTCGACGAGAAGACTGGGAGCACGGTACGGCCGTCCGGCCCTTCAACCGTGATGATCGATAGTTCCTGGGTTTTATCGATGGTCTGCCCGCGCGCGTTCACGGCGGCCTCGCCGAGCTTGGTCACCAGCGGAATGAGCAGGCGAGATCCGCGAATAGCATCGATGAC
The DNA here is from genome assembly GCF_004403155.1 of Cryobacterium sp. Hh7. Classification (NCBI taxonomy): domain Bacteria; kingdom Bacillati; phylum Actinomycetota; class Actinomycetes; order Micrococcales; family Microbacteriaceae; genus Cryobacterium; species Cryobacterium sp. Hh7. Next base: position 29,054 of record NZ_SOHG01000040.1, read on the forward strand.
GCTTTCTTCGCCGGCCTCTCGAGCTTGAAAACGGGCAAGCGCCGCGGCAAGGGCGGCGGGCGCGGCCCCGTCATCACCGGCGTCGAGGTTGGCCTCGAATTCCCGTCCGGCCCACGGCTGGCCGGCCGAGTCGGCCGTGTTGGCTGACTCATTCCCGTCGCCAGGTCGTCCTGAGCCCGGCTGCCCCGAGGGGTCTCCCGTTGAGCCGAGGTTTCGCGCCCGAGCCATTAGTCCCCCGCGACGTCCAGGGCCTCGGCCAGCGTGAACGCGCCGGCGTAGAGCGCCTTGCCCACGATGGCACCCTCAAGCCCCAGCGGCACAAGCTTGCGCAACGCTTGAATGTCATCAAGGCTCGAAATGCCGCCGGAGGCAATGACCGGCTTGCGCGTGCGGTCGAGTACCTGACGCAGCAGGTCAATGTTCGGGCCCTGCAGAGTGCCGTCCTTGGTGACGTCGGTCACCACATAGCGGGCACACCCGGCTGTTTCGAGCCGTTCGAGGACCTGCCAGAGGTCCCCGCCATCTTTGGTCCAGCCACGCGCGGCCAGGGTGGTTCCGCGTACATCAAGGCCAACGGCAACGGCCTCACCGTATTGTGCGATGACGCTCGCCGCCCACTCCGGGTTTTCCAGCGCTGCGGTGCCGAGGTTGATGCGTTTAACGCCGGTGGTCAGTGCCGCTTCGAGCGATTCGTCATCGCGGATACCGCCGGAGAGCTCGATGTTCACGCCCTTGACCTGACGAATGACCTTCTTGATCACACCCGTGTTGCTGCCACGGCCGAAGGCCGCGTCGAGGTCGACGAGGTGAATCCACTCAGCACCTTGCCTGGCCCAGTCGGCCGCGGCGTCGACGGGGTCACCGTAGTTCGTTTCCGTGCCGGCCTCGCCCTGGGTCAGGCGAACCGCCTTGCCGCCGGCCACATCGACGGCGGGCAGGAGGACGAGCCTCGGTGTCTTGTTGAACTCACTCATTGGTGTCCTTGATTGGTGCGGTCGCGCTGTGCGACCAATTGCAGGGGCTGTGGCTGTGATGCGGATGGGACTGTGAAGTCTAGGCTCGCCGGGCTAACTGTGCAGCGTGCCGATCCAGTTCTTCAACAAGCGGATGCCTGCCTCCCCCGATTTCTCCGGGTGAAACTGGGTGGCGCTGAGCGGTCCGTTCTCGATCGCGGCCAGGAACGGCGCCCCATGATCGGCCCAGGTCAGCCGGGGCTCTGGGAACGGCGGCATGACCTCAAGCGTCCAGGATTGCGCGGCATAGGAGTGCACGAAGTAGAACCGCTCGTCTTCGATGCCTCGGAACAATTCAGAGTTCGGTGCGCTCGTGACGGTGTTCCAGCCCGTGTGCGGAAGGATCTTCGCGGGAAGCTCGGTGACCGTTCCCGGCCATTCGCCGAGCCCCTCGGTGTCCACGCCACGTTCCACTCCATGCTCGAACATGACCTGCATGCCGACGCAAATTCCGAGCACCGGGCGGCCGCCGGCCAGACGACGGTCGACGATGTCGTCACCGCGAACGGACTTGAGCGCTGCCATCACGGCGCTGAACGCTCCAACTCCGGGCACGACGAGACCGTCGGCCTCCAATGCAGTCGTGCGGTCGCTCGTGAGGGTGACCTCGGCGCCGGCCAACTCGAGCGCCTTGACCGCGGAGTGCACGTTTCCGGTTCCGTAGTCGAAGACGACAACCTTCGTCATAGGGCTCCCTTGGTCGACGGAATACCGTGCACCAGCGGATCGAGGGCCTTGGCGAGTCGGAAGGCGCGGGCGAAGGCCTTGAATTCAGCCTCGGCAATGTGGTGCGGATCGCGCCCGCCAAGCAGGGTCACGTGCACGGTCAGGCAGGCGTGAAAAGTAATCGCTTCGAAGACGTGACGCACCATGGAGCCGGTAAAATGTCCGCCGATGAGGTGAAATTCAAAACCGGCCGGTTCGCCCGTGTGCACGAGGTAGGGGCGGCCGGAGATGTCGACCACGGCCTGGGCCAGCGCCTCGTCGAGGGGCACGAGAGCGTCACCGTAACGGGAGATGCCCGATTTGTCACCAAGGGACTGACGAATGGCCTGACCGAGCACGATTCCGACGTCTTCGATGGTGTGGTGCACGTCGATTTCGATGTCGCCGGAGGCGCGCACCGTGAGGTCGGTCAGGGAGTGTTTGGCGAACGCCGTCAGCAGGTGGTCGAAGAACGGAACCGAGGTACGGATGTCACTGACGCCGGTGCCATCAAGGTTCAGAGACAGGTCGATGCTGGATTCACTCGTCTCCCGTTGCAGGTGTGCGACGCGGGGTGCGGGAATGTCAGCAGGTGAGCTCATGGACCTAGTTTATTCGGCTTGGGCGGGCGCAATTTGACCGGGGCCACCACTGCGACCAAGTCGGGCGATGGCGTCGAGGAACAGGGTCGTCTCCTGTTCGGTGCCGGCGGTCACGCGCAGGTGGTGGGCGATGCCCACATCGCGAATGAGAATTCCCTCAGCCAGCAGCGCCTCGAAGGTCTCGTGCGGGTCGGCTACTCCCCCGAACAGTACGAAGTTGCTCCAGCTGCGGTGCGGGGCATAGCCCAGGCCCGCAAGCTCGACAACGAGTCGATCGCGCTGCCCACGAATGTCATCGACCATCGCGAGCATCTCGACGCTGTGCGCCAGGGCCGCGTTTGCGGCCGCCTGGGTCAGGGCCGAGAGGTGGTACGGCAAGCGAACCAGACGCAGGGCATCCGTTACGGCCGGATCGGCAGCCAGGTAGCCCACACGGGCACCGGCGAACGCGAAGGCCTTGCTCATCGTTCGGGAGACGAGCAGGCGTTCCCGGCCAGGCAGCAGGGTGAGCGCGCTCGGGGTGCCGACCGGAGCGAATTCGGCGTAGGCCTCATCGACCACGACGATGCCGTCGGTCGCGTCATAGGCAGCGGCGATGGTCTCGAGGGAGAGCGGCGTACCGGTGGGGTTGTTCGGCGAGCAGAGAAAGACGATATCGGGCTTGGTACGCGTGATCTCGCTCACGGCGGTCGCTGGCGACAGCTCGTAGTCAGCGTCGCGGGCACCGGCAATCCAGGTGGTGTCGGTTCCCGACGCGAGGATCGAGTACATCGAGTAGGTCGGGGCAAAGCCCAGCAGGCTGCGTCCCGGTCCGCCGAAAGCCTGCAGCACTTGTTGCAGCACCTCGTTGGAGCCGTTGGCCGCCCAGATATTCTCGGCGGTCAGTCCTTCGCCGAGGTAGCGGGCGAGCGCCTCGCGCAGGGCGGTGAACTCTCGATCGGGATACCGATTCACCGAGCGGATGGCCTCGGCCAGGCCGGCGAGGATGTCGCGGGCCACCGCTTCAGGAATGGGGTGCGTGTTCTCGTTCACGTTCAGGGCCACTGGAACATGCAGTTGCGGAGCACCGTAGGGCGTCAGGCCGTGCAGGTTGGTGCGGAGGGGAAGATCTTCGAGACTGGTCACCCTCTCCATGCTAGGGCCCCGTACTGCTGCCCATCACTACTTAGGAGTTGGCGGGGATTTCCAGGCGCTGGCCCGGCTGCAGCGTTTCCACCGACAGGGCGTTGATGCGCTTGATATCGGCGACAACGTCGCGCGGGTCGGCGGCGGGAAAGTTCTCTTCAGCAAGGTTCCAGAGAGTTTGGCCGGGTTCGACCGTGATGAATCGGGCTGAACCGACGTCGGTCGGTGAATAGGCCAACGTGGCCACGATGCCGGAGTCGGTTGTGTACGACACGAGATCGATGCCGGTGGCGGCCCCAGAGGCGCCCACCGCTCCCCCATTGACGGCAAATACAAGGGCGCCCAGAACGACCGGCAATGCGGCGAGCGTGGTGAAGACGACTCGCCCACGCCGGGTGAGGCGAAGACGTGTGACGGGCGGGAGAGAAACTGCGGGAGCAAATGCTGTGGTCATGTCAAACCTCCAAGGTAGGCGGGCTGCGAGTCTCGTATTCGGCCCTCGGCCGGGAGGACCGAATACGAAACTATGTTCCGAATATAACTTCGAACAATCGAACATGCAAGCTTTTTCTCGTCTCTGCCCGGAAAATCACGCAACACACTCGAATAAGTGTTTGTTTCAAGGCCGAGAACTGGATAAACTTTCGATAGGTCAATTGCTTGATTGCTACTCAACCAGACACCACCGACATTCCCGCGAGACGTCCTCTAACCCGCGCGGGACCGACGCAAGGAGCGCTTCTCGTGACACAAAGCACCGGCGGTACCCGCGACAAGGGCGGCACTCGGCGCCGCAAGAGTTTGAGCCCGCGCCAGCTCGCCATCCTCGACGTTATTCAGCGTTCGGTCAGCTCGCGCGGCTACCCGCCGAGCATGCGTGAGATCGGTGACGCCGTCGGCCTCGCCTCGCTATCGAGCGTGACTCACCAGCTCAACCAGCTTGAGCTGAGCGGCTATCTGCGTCGTGACCCGAATCGTCCTCGCGCACTCGAGGTACTCATCGAGATTCAACGCGCGCCCGAAGACGTCGGAACCGGCGACCAGGACAGTTTTCACCCGGGCGTGCAGGTCGGCGACGCTGCGATGGTTCCCCTCGTCGGTCGAATCGCTGCCGGCATTCCGATCACGGCAGATCAGCAGATCGACGAGATCTTCCCGCTCCCCCGCCAGCTCGTCGGCCAGGGGGAGCTGTTCATGCTCAAGGTCGTCGGTGAGTCGATGATCGATGCGGCGATCTGCGACGGTGACTGGGTTGTCGTTCGCCAGCAGAAGACCGCGGAGAACGGCGAAATCGTGGCGGCCATGCTCGACAACGAGGCCACCGTGAAGGTACTGCGCAAGCGCGACGGCCATACCTGGCTGCTGCCGCGCAACAGTAACTTCGAGCCCATCGTCGGCGACTACGCCGACATCCTCGGCAAGGTCGTCGCCGTATTGCGCTCGGTCTAGCGAGTCACCTTCAAGCAAAGAAGAGAACAGAAGCACGGCGCGAGGCCCGACCACTAACCGGTGATCGGGCCTGAAGACTACCGGCTGGCGCCAGGTACGCGAGTGAGCTACCGGGTGAGGCTAGCTCTCAGATCGGCAGCGCGGCGATCGCGCACCACCCGGGTCGCAGCCAGCATGTTGTGCAGGGACTGCACCGTCTCCTCGTAGCCACGCGTCTTGAGCCCGCAGTCCGGGTTCACCCAGACCTGGCGTTCGGGGATGGATTCCAGGGCGGTGTCCAGCAGGGTCGTCAGCTCGTCGACACTGGGTACTCGCGGCGAGTGGATGTCATAGATGCCGGCCCCGATGCCGTGGTTGAACCCGCCGGCCTCAATCTGCTGGACCACCTCCATGCGCGAGCGGGCCGCTTCGATGCTCGTGACGTCGGCGTCGAGGTTGCGGATAGCCTCGATGACGACGCCGAACTCCGAGTAGCAGAGGTGCGTGTGAATTTGAGTCGCTTCCGCGACCCCGGCCGTGGCCAGCCGAAAGGAGCCGACCGACCAGTCCAGGTAGTCGGCGTGGTCCTTCTTCTTTAGCGGCAGCAGCTCCCGCAAGGCCGGCTCGTCGACCTGAACGATCTTGATGCCCGCAGCTTCCAGGTCGCCGATTTCATCGCGCAGGGCAAGGGCGACCTGGCGAGCGGTCTCGCCAAGCGGCTGGTCGTCACGCACGAACGACCAGGCCAGAATGGTCACCGGTCCGGTGAGCATGCCCTTGACCGGCTTGGCTGTCAGGCTCTGCGTGTACACCGACCAGTCCACCGTGATCGGGGCCGGGCGCGAGACGTCGCCCCACAGAATGGATGGCCGGGTGCAGCGGCTGCCGTAGGACTGCACCCAGCCGTTCTCGGTCACGGTGAACCCGTCGAGGTTCTCAGCAAAATACTGCACCATGTCGTTGCGCTCGGGTTCCCCGTGCACGAGCACGTCGAGTCCGATCTCTTCCTGCAGGGCGACGACGCGGCCGATCTCGGCGCGCATCAGGTCGCGGTAGTCATCGGCTGGCAGGTTTCCTTTGAGAAACTGGGCGCGTGCCCGGCGAATGTCTGCGGTCTGCGGGAAGGATCCGATCGTGGTCGTGGGCAGCGACGGCAGCTGCAGCGCAACATTCTGAGCAGTCAGGCGATCGGCGTAGGCACCACGGGTGAAATCGGCGTCGGTGAGTGCGGCCGAACGCGCTCGCACCGAACCGTCGCGCACCCCCGGAGCGGCGAGACGCGCGGTCAGCGCGGCAGCGGCATCCGCGAGCGGAATGGCAATGGCCGCCTGCCCCTCAGCGAGGCCGAGCGCGAGGGTGACGACCTGGCCCACCTTCTGGTCGGCAAAGGCCAGCCAGCTGGTCAGGTCGAGCGGCAACGAGGTCTCATCCAGCACGTCGTGCGGCACGTGCAGCAGCGACGTTGAGGTGGATACGGTGACGGAGTCGGACAGCGCGCGCACGCTCTCGGCGCGCTCGAAAGCGCCTGCCAGGTCGCCGCGCCAGATGTTATGCCCGTCAATCACCCCGGCAACGAGGGTCTTGGCGGCCAGCCCGGGCACTGCCTGCGGCAGGGTGCCCCGAACCAGGTCGAGGCCGATCGCCTCGACGGTAGTACTGGCAAGAACCGGCAGGGCATCATCGAGACTGCCGTAGGGCGCCGCGACAAACAGGGCGGGGCGGCCACTGAGCCGACCGAGCACGCCATAAGCGGATGCGACCGCCGCCAGCGTGTCCCCGCGTGGCACATCGATCGATTCGCTGACCAGTCCCGGCTCGTCGAGCTGCACCCAGTCGGCGCCGGCATCCGCTAGCCGGGATAGCAGCGCTGCGTAGACAGGAAGGATGTCGTCGAGCCGGGACAGCGGGGAGAACCCGGCTGGCGCCTCATCGCTGGCCTTGCTGAGCAGTAGAAAGGTGACCGGACCGACGAGCACCGGACGGGTGAGGAAACCGGCCGCCTTGGCCTCGAGAAACTCGCGCACGATGCGGTCACCGGCCAACGAGAACACGGTCTCCGGGCCAATCTCGGGCACGAGGTAGTGGTAGTTCGAGTCGAACCACTTGGTCATCTCAAGCGGCAGGTTCTCGCCCTCGCCGCGGGCCAGGGTGAAATACCCGGCCAGGTCGATGGTTCCATCAGCACCGACGAGCGAGGCAAACCGGGTGGGAATCGCTCCAACGGCGACAATGGTGTCCAGCACCTGGTCGTAGTACGAGAACGACTCGGGGATCGACGAGTCGGCGCGGCCGAGCCCGAGGTCAACGAGCCGTTCCCGGGTGGCCGAGCGCAGTTCGGCGGCCACGCTCTCCACAGCGACCGCGTCGATCGCCCCAGACCAGAACGCTTCGACGGCCTTCTTGAGCTCGCGCCGGCGACCGATACGCGGGTAGCCGAGGATGGTACCGGTGGGAAATGCGGGTGAAATGGGCATGGAGATTCCTTCACTGGAGATTGGTCGTTGGAATGGCGCAAAATAACGAACGAGTTCGCGGCCTACACGCTGAAGCGGGCGTGAGGCCTAAAGCATTACTGCCGGCACCGGAAGCGCCCCACACCCCTCGAGAACCTGCAGCACTGTGTCGTGTTGGTTGAAGGCGTAGAGGTGGAGTCCGGGGGCGCCGCCCGCAAGCACATCCTGCCCGAGGCGCACGGCGTAGTCGATGCCGATCTGGCGCTGCCCTTCCTCGGTCGGTTCGACTTCAAGGTCGATGGACAGGCCGGCCGGCAGCTTCTCCCCGGAGAGCTGCAGAATTCGGCGCAACCGGTTCGGGCTGGTCACCGGCATGATGCCGGGAAGAATGGGAAAGAGCACCCCGGCCGAGCGAGCCCGCTGGATGAAGCTCAGGTAGTCGTCGGCGTGGAAGAAGAGTTGGGTGATGGCGAGGTTGGCACCAGCTGCTTGCTTGGCCAGCAGGGTGTCGATGTCCTGGCTGACCGACCGGGAGTTGGGGTGTCCGTTCGGAAAGGCCGCGACCCCGATGCGCACCTTGCTGCGTTCCGTTTTCACCCCGCGGGCGCCGGGCAGACCCGGAATCACCGTCTCGATGTACGGCACCCGTTCGGTCTGCACGCGGTGAATGAGCTGCACCAGCTCCCCCGCGCTGTGCAGATCCCCGAGAAAAGTGTTGTCGCCTTCGACCGCGCCCGGCGGTGCGTCGCCGCGAATGGCCAGAAAGCTGCGTATGCCGGCGTCGAGGAACTCCCGAATGAGGCGGCTGGCCTCTGCGTGCGAGGAGCCGACGCAGGTGAGGTGCGCCATCGCATCCGCTTCGGTGTGATTTTTGATGTAGCGCAGCACGTCCAGAGAAGAGTTGCGCGAGGAGCCGTTGGCGCCGTAGGTGACCGAGATGAACTCGGGGCCGGCGGCGGCCAGGTGGTCGATAGTGCTCATTAGAGCGGATGCTGCGGCCGCCGATTTGGGCGGGTACACCTCGAACGAGAACGCCGGGCGGGCGTTACACGCGGAAATTCCTGTCGTGGTCATGGTTCCTCATTCGGCAGAAGCAGTACAGCGGGTGATGGCCGGGCGGCCGCGGACGCGCCAGCGTGCTGGCGGTTCTTCGCGGGCGGATGCCGGGCTCGGCTGTCGCTCCATGCCGGGGAATGAATTCCGTCGGCAACGATTGATTAGACAGTAACAACACCAACGTCGAGCGATGCGAATATGACAGTTCGTGTCATCCGTGCGGTCAGACGGCATCTATCCGCTGGCCCAGGGGACGGGATAGGTGTTGAGGCCGCGCGGGTGGCTGGTCCCCTACGGTGTCACCGATTTCGGCGCTTCCCGTACTGCCGGAGACCGGCGGCTACGACGCCTATTCGTTACCTCAAGATCGCGCTGCACACTCGGCGTGATCGTCACCGTCCTCGGTGATGATTGGTCAAGCATCACGTCGAGTGGGTCTGCTGCGTTCATATGTTGCTCCAAGTCTGAAGGGTCCGTCACTACAGACATGTCCGGACGGACTCGAAACGATCATTCGGCAAGTTGATCTCCCTGACCGGATGTGATGAAGTCCGGACAAGGAGCGAGAACGTCGCCGATTTTTCACGCAGACTGAGACTGCGGTCGAATCGACGTACCATGTGGATTTTGCCGTTTGGTGGCGGCATTCTGTGTTCGCTATATGTCGCTGGCGGGGCGCCGAGCGTCCGGAAATATATCTATGCGGTGGCCAGCTCGAGTAGACCGGCGGCGAGACCGAGGAGGGCGCACACGCCGATGGTGCGCAGTGCGGTCCACCGGAGTTTCAGCATGAGCACCGCGGCGACTGCTGCGACGGCGACCGGCAGGATGCTCAGCGAGCTGAGCACGGGCAGCTGGAGTTGCAGCGGCCCGGAGTCGAGGCGGAACGTTTCGGAGAAGAGGATGTTGATGGCGAAGAAGACGGCGAGATTGGCGATGACTCCGACGACCGCCGCAGTGATGCCGGTGAGTGCGCCGGAGAGGTGGCGGTTGCCGCGGAGCCGTTCGATGTGGGGTGCGCCGAGGAAGATGAAAATGAAGCAGGGCACGAAGGTGACCCAGGTGGTCAGGAGTGCTCCGATGATGGCTGCGACCCAGGGGTCGAGGTCGCCGGGGTTGCGGTAGGCGCCGATGAAGCCGACGAACTGGACGACCATAATCAGGGGTCCGGGTGTGGTCTCGGCCAGACCGAGTCCGCGGGCCATTTCTCCGGGGGTGAGCCAGTGGAAGACCTCCACGGCTTGCTGGGCGACGTAGGCCAGCACGGCGTACGCGCCACCGAAGGTGACCAGGGCCATGGTGGAGAAGAACACGCCCTGCTGCGTGAATACCGAGCCGATCCCGGTGAAAAAAACTACGGCGATTATGGGCAGGATCCACAGTGTCAGCCCCACGGCCAGGACCTTGCCCGCGCTCACCGCGGAGGGCTTCCCGGCGTTGAGCGCGTTATCGGCGATGACGGGTTGGATTCCGTCGGGTGCATCGCCGCTGCCGTCGATCTTCTTCGCTACGCCGGGCACATAGCGTGTGAGGAGCCAGCCGGTCAGGGCTGCGATGAGGATCACAACGGGGAAGGGAACTGCAAACAGGGCCAGGGCGGCGAACGCAGCGACGGCGAGCACGACCAAGGCGGGGTGGACGAGGGACCGTCGGCCAACCTTCACAATGGCTTGACCCACGATGATCAGTGTGGCGGCGGCGATGCCGGTGAAGAGAGCTGCGACCACGGGGGCGTCACCGTAGGCCACGAAGATGGCCGACAGGGCAAGGAGGGCGACAACTCCGGGAAGGACGAACAGGGTGCCGGCGACCAGGCCGCCGCGTTTGCCGTTGAGCAGCCAGCCGATGTAGATGGCCAGCTGTTGCGCCTCGGGGCCGGGGAGCATGACACAGAAGTTCATGGCGTGCTGGAAGCGGCGGTGTCCGATCCACCGTTTCTCTTCGACGAGGATGCGGTGCATGACGGCGATCTGTCCGGCCGGCCCGCCGAAAGTCTCGAGCGAGACGAGGAACCAGACGCGCAGGGCGTCTCGGAACGGGACCAGGTCTCGGGTCTCGGCGGCATCCGTTGCGGACGCTGGCCGGGCATTCTTGGGTTTCACAGTGCAGTTCTCGTATCGTCAGGAGGCTTCGCGGCCGTGGAGCAGGCTGCGTCGAAGCGGCCATCGTCGAGGTCGGCCTCATGGACGATCTGGCCGATTTCCAGAGTACGGGATCGGCTAGTTCGTGCCGGCGCAGGATCGTTTCGAACGTGCAGTCAGCGCCCTGGTGGGAGTGCTCAGCGCCGCGCATGTCGAATGCCGTCGCACCTGTCGGAACGTCGGCCGGGTCGGCGACGAAGATGAACTGCGCATCCGCATCGATGAATCGGGTTATGAGCCAGGCGCATGCGGCCCGGTCGATATGCATATGTTCGCGCGTGGCCCACTTCACGATGGCTCAACCTCACCCGAGCCGCCGAGGCCCTCATGATGCCGTCCTCGGGAAAACCCTCACCGCGACCTTTCGCCGTAAATTCATCAACCTCACTGGAGAGTCTCCACCCCAGCACGCCGCATGACTCCGCCGCCCGTCATGCCGAAACCAGCGTCGGGATATGATTATCGAGTTTCCAAACCGGGACCGTTGCGCACGTTGCTCGTGGACGGGCTCCAGAAACCAGAAACGGCCCGCACAACGTGATGAACCGTTGGACGAGCCGTAGCCGGGAAGGACGCCGTCTAGCTAGTGCTCGTCGTAGTGGCCGTCGTGCTCGGCGTGCTTGTGGCCGTCGTGGACGTAGTCCACGTGGTCGTCGTGATTCACGGCCTCGTGGCCGCAGTCAGTGCCGTGAGCGTGGGCGTGGGGCGTGTGCTCGGCCTTGGATTCGTGCTCGTCGTAGTGGTCGCCGTGCAAGGCGTGGTGGTGCGTGCCGTGCACGTAGTCCGTGTGGTCGTCGTGGCTGATGGCTTGGTGGCCGCAGTTGTCGCCGTGTTGGTGGTCCGTGACCGCGTGCTCTGCATGGGTGTCGGTGAGGGGCATGCTGTTCTCCTTGTGGATCCGTCTAGGCAACTGCTAGTAGTTCTAGCCAACCAGATGCATAAGTAAATGGCAATGCGTTTATGCAATCGGTAATGGTTCCTGATATCAGGAGTTGTCAGCGGGGTCCTCGAGAACGTGGCTGATGGCGTCCTCGACGACATGGGTGACGTGGGAGTCGGCAACCGTGTATGTGGATTCGCGTCCGACCTTGACCACTGTGACGATATTTGCGAGGCGGAGCGTCTTGAGGTGTTGGGACACGAGGGGTTGCGACTGCCCTGTCGCGGCAACGAGTTGGGTAACGGTAGCCGGTGACGCACTGAGGAGGGTGAGAATTCGCAGGCGCGAGGAGGACGAGAGGGCCTTGAAGAGTTCGGCTGCTCGGGTGACACCTTCGTCCGTCATAAGTACAGATAACCACATCCATAAGCGATCGACGATGTATTCGTTCCCGGGTTGGGCATGTTCCGCAGGCGGCAGGGAAGACTCGAGTGGTGCCGTATTGTCACGCTTGTCGCGGCTTCATGCGCGGATGGGGTTTGCTGGACCACCACCTGGCAGCATGACGGCATCCCGCAGCGGTGCAGCTGTCGGTGATGACTGCGATCTCAACGGGTGCTCCGGCGGCTTGGTGGAGGGGGCGGTCTCACCGATTGACAGGTCTACCGCGTCTACGAAGTCGATGGCCGGCCGGTTACGGGTAGGACCAGCCGGCTGGGGCTTTCAGGCGCGGGTTCTTCTTGTCGATCACGAACACCCGGCCGCGCCGGTGCACGATTTGGGCGCCAGGGAGCTTCTTGAGCGAATTGCGTACCTTCATGACCATTTCTTCCTTATTGAGAATAAATATCAATTAGAGTAGCAGGCATGACATCGCCTTCATTCCTCACCCTGAACCTCGTGAGCGGCCTCGCCGGCGCCGGTAAGTCTTCCATCGCTCGCGCGAGCGGCCGAACCAGCATCAGTCTGGACGGCGCCGATCGGGCCACCGTCAGTGGGGCCATCGCGGGCACCGGCACTGGCACCGGCACTTGGCGCGAGGTCATGCTGGAGATCCACCCATCCGCCGTGCCGCTCGAGGTGGCCGTCGCGGTCGTGGCCGCCGGCGGTGACCTCGTTCTGCACTCGGAAGCCGGCGGCATCCGCCTGGGAAATTTCGTCAGCGTGCTCGATGCGTCCAGCTTCTGGCGGGACATACGCAGCGATAAACTTGCACCAGAGCCACCGCAGCCCTGCGCCGCCCACGGTGAGCACGACCGCACGGTGGCCGACGCCCTCGTGCAACAGATCGAGTGGGCCAGCGTGGTGGTGATCAACAAGACCGATCTCTCCACCGCCGACGAGTGCGCGGACCTGCGCGACTTCGTGAGACTGCTCAACCCGTCCTGCCAGGTGGTCTTCGCCCGTCACGGGCACAGCTCGGTCAGTGCGTGGTTGCCACCCCGGGTGGACATGCTCACGTGGCTGCAGCAGAGCCCCGGCTGGATCCGGCAGCTGAACGGCGAGGGGCTGTTAGCTTCGGGCCGCACCGGTCTCGGTTGCGTCGTCTACCGGGATCCCCGCCCCTTTCACCCGGGCCGCCTCGCCAGCTTCCTCAACGACACGTCCACCGAGTCCGGCGAGATCCTCCGCTCCCGTGGATTGTTCAGACTGGCATCGCGCCCGCACGTCGTCGGGTCGTGGGACAGCGCCGGTCCCACCATCGCATTCGAGCCGACCAGCATGGGCAGCCACGACCCCGAGTCGCCATGGGGTCAGGAGATCGCCTTCTTCGGCCGAAACCTCGACGGCGTCCGACTCACCGCGAACCTTGACGCTTGCTTGCTCGACGATCGCGAGTTCATCGGCGGTCCCAAGGAGTGGCGGAGCCTGACCGACCCGTTCCCGGCCTGGGACCTCGACCAGGATGACGACTGAATCGGCACCGCCCCATCCGCAACACACCGCAAGGGAGACAACTATGACCAGCCCCCACACTCACACCTCGATCGTTCCCGGCGCGAGCGGCCCACTCGTCGCTCTCTGCACCGGACACCGCTGCGAGGCTCTGCACCGGCTGGCCGATGACCAGACCGGCACCGACAGAGTGCGCACCACGATCGTGAGCGGTCGCGGCGCCGTGCTCGTGTCCGCACCCTGCTTGGGCGCCTGCGCCAATGGGGCAGTCGCCGCTGTTGCCCGCCGCGATGGAGTCACCGGCACGACCGGACCATCCGTCTGGCTGGGTGGCGTGGACCGGCCCGCAATCCTGGACGCGCTCCTCGGGTGGATTCGCTGCGGCGGACCGTTACCCGGCGAAATGCCAGCCAACGACATACCCCTCCTGCTGCAAGACGCCGTCCTCGGCGTCGGCAAACCCATCCAGGCCCACCCTAATAAGCGGTAGGCAGGGCCGGCTGGACCGCCGGCGGCGCGACCGAATGAAGGAGAGGCATCCACTGTGCGGCAAGTTCCGGTGATCGCTCTGACGGGCCACCTCGGCGCCGGCAAAACCACGGTGCTCAATCACTTACTGCGCGCCCCGGGCGCGCGTCTGGGCGTCGTCATCAACGACTTTGGCGTCCTCAACGTCGACGCTGGCTTGGCGATCGGCCAAATCGATGAGGTGGCGGGCATCAGTGGCGGATGCGTGTGCTGCCTGCCCGACGCGGGCGGCCTTGATGGCGCCCTCGATGCGCTCACCCAGCCGCGGCTGCGACTGGACGCCGTGATCGTCGAGGCCAGTGGCGTGGCCGAGCCGTCCGCTCTTGCCCACCTCATCCGCTACAGCGGAGTTGCCAGGGTACGACCCGGCGGGCTCGTGGATATCGTAGACGCCGTAGAACACTTCAAGACCATCGACACCGGTGTCCTGGCGCTGGCGCGGTATTCCGCGGCGTCTCTCATTGTGATCAATAAGACCGACCGTATCCCGCCGCCGGAACGAGAAGCCGCGGTCGCGCGCATCGTCAATCGGATTCGGCAGCGCAATCCCTCGGCTCGCATTATCAGCACGGCCCAGGGGCGCCTCGACCCCGCGCTAGTGTTCGACGCGGCGCTCGAACCGGCTCCAGATGGCGAGCTATCGTTCGCCGCGCTGCTCGGCTCCGGCCCGGTTCGCGACCTACACCCCCACCCGCATGCCGACGCCGTGACGGTGACGGCCCTTGCGCCGGTGGACGCCGGTCGGCTGGTGGATCTTCTTGAGCACCCGCCCGATGGGGTGTACCGGCTAAAGGGTGCGGTCACGGTAGGGGCTGGATCCCGTCGGCGCCGAATTTCGGTCAACGTCGTCGGCCGGCACATCCACATCGCCCCGCACCCGGTCGGATCGGGCGAAGACGGCTTGGTCGCGATCGGGATGCATCTAAACGTGGCGTCGGTGCGCAACCGCCTCGAAAGCGCCGTCAACCCGGCACGAAGTCTTTCACCCAACGACGGTCTCCGTCGGCTCACCCGGCTGCGTCGGTTGAGCCTCTGACCGATTTGACACGGCCCACTAACCGCAGGACGTATCGGTCAGGGTGACGCCCCGCTCGCGGGCCCGGCCGCCACTGGAAACGCCTCAGCCGAACCCTCGACCCCGACGGCTACGCGCAACAAGACTGGCCGGAGCGACCAGCATGAGAGCGGAACTAGATGCAACTACTACGACGAGGAAAACAAGGAACCGCGGAATAGATCGTTTCCTCGTGCGTCCACCCTACTTAAAGCGAACAGCTACGCGGAGAGCGCGGACAGAATCACGAACGGGGCGAACTGGGGCTCGATCTCGGGGGTGACGAACGCCGTCACGTGAGTACCGGCTTCCACGTACTCGGTCGCCTCGATGCGGCCCTGATCGTGCAGCACGGCGATGAGGTCGCCTCGATCGTAGGGAATGAGCAGGTCGAGTTCGATCTGCGGTGTCGGCAACAACAGCGCTACCGCGGTAAGCACGGTTTCGATACCCTCACCGGTTCGGGCCGAGACAAACGTCGCCTTCGGCTCGAGGCCGCGCAGCACAAGCCGGTCATCGTCGCTGATCAGGTCGCTCTTATTGAAGACGACCAGTTCGGGTATGTCGCGGGCGCCGACCTCGGAGATAACATCGCGCACGGTCGCCAATTGCGCGACCGGGTCGGGGTGGGAGCCGTCCACCACGTGCACGATGACGTCGGCATCGGCAACTTCTTCCAGGGTCGAACGAAACGCCTCAACCAGTTGGTGCGGCAGGTTGCGCACGAAGCCGACCGTGTCGGTGAGGGTGTACAGGCGGCCGTCGGCGGTCGTCGACTTTCGCACGGTGGCATCGAGGGTCGCGAAGAGGGAGTTCTCGACGAGCACACCGGCCTTGGTGATGCGGTTCAGCAAGCTGGACTTGCCAGCGTTCGTGTAACCGACGATTGCGACCGAGGGAACGGAGTTGCGCTTGCGATTGGCGCGTTTGGCCTCGCGAGCGGGTTTCATCTCAACCATCTGCTTGCGCAGCTTGGACATCCGGGTGTGAATGCGGCGACGGTCGAGTTCGATCTTGGTCTCACCGGGACCACGCGAGCCCATTCCGGCCCCGGTGCCACCGACCTGGCCACCGGCCTGGCGAGACATCGAGTCACCCCAGCCACGCAGGCGCGGCAGCATGTAGGCCATCTGCGCCAGTTCGACCTGCGCTTTGCCCTCCCGGCTTTTGGCGTGCTGGCTGAAAATGTCGAGGATCACGGCGGTGCGGTCGATGACCTTGACCTTGACCACGTCTTCGAGGGCACGCCGCTGGCTGGGAGCGAGTTCGGTGTCGGCGATGACGGTGTCGGCGCCGAGCGCCTTGACGATGTCGGCGACTTCCTGGGCCTTGCCCTTGCCCAGGTAAGTGCTGGGGTCGGGGGTGGCCCGACGCTGGAGCAAACCGTCGAGCACGGTTGCGCCGGCGGTCTCGGCCAGAGCGGCCAGTTCCCGCATAGAGTTTTCGGCGTCGTCGACGGTGCCGTGCGTGTAGACGCCCACCAGGACCACGTTTTCGAGGCGCAGCTGGCGGTATTCCACTTCGGTGACGTCTTCAAGCTCGGTGGAGAGGCCGCCGACGCGACGCAGGGCGTTGCGGTCGGCACGTTCGGACTGGTCACCGTCGTGGTCGCTGCCGTCATATTCACCGGAGGCCTGCGTTTGCAGGGCCTGAGCCGATCCGCTGCGGAACAGGGAATAGCCGGCAGCCTTACTGTCGGCGCTGGCCAACACGCGCGCCACGACATCATCGGCGTCAAGTGCCGGTTCTACGGGCTCGTTTTCTACTGCGTCGTTGCCGCGGGGCGCCGTTGGATCATTCATCCCATTAACCTTAGTTCAACGAAGTTGAAAGGTTCCTCCTATGTCGTCCGACCACTATTTTTCTCCGGCGCCCGGCACCGTACTGAAAACCCGACAGATCACAGTGCAGTTGCACGGGCAGGATCATGAACTCACGACCGCCAACTCGGTGTTCAGCCCCGCCCACATCGACACCGGCACCGAAGTACTGCTGAAATACGTCCCCGAGCCGCCCCTGACCGGTCATTTTCTCGACCTTGGCTGCGGCTGGGGTCCGATCGCGCTGCACCTCGCTCTGGCCTCCCCCGAGGCCACCGTGTGGGCCGTGGACGTGAACGAGCGCGCACTCGACCTCGTGCGCACCAACGCCGCGACCCTCGGCCTGACCAACGTCAAGGCCGTGCTCGCCGCCGACGTGCCCGCAGACATCAGCTTTCGCACCATTTGGTCGAATCCGCCCATCCGCGTCGGCAAGGACGAGCTGCACGGCCTCATGCAAACCTGGCTGCCCCGCCTCGAATCCGAAGCGGATGCCTGGCTCGTCATCCAGCGAAACCTCGGCTCTGACTCACTCCAGCGTTGGCTCGCTGCCGAGCTCCCCGACACCTTTGAGACCACCCGCGAGGCCATCAGCAAGGGCTTCCGAGTACTCCAGGTGCACCGCTCTTAATCCCCCAAATTCCGGTCAACCTACCGGGCGGCCGGGTTTTCCGCGGGGTTACGAATTTTCGGGTCTTTTGGGAGGTTTCCGCACGCTTTTAGCGGAGACCTCCCGGAAGGTCCGAATGTTTGAGCGAGGAGCGGATGACCCGCCGGCCCGGCCCCACCCCCAGAAACCGGCGTCAGCCCAGGTTCAGAACCCCGTCGAACACCAGCTCCGCCGGCCCGGACAGCGACACGTGCTCGCCATCCTCGGCCGGGAACATCCGTACCCCGAGCACGCCGCCGGGAACCTCGACCCGCCACTGGTGCGGTGCCGCTTCCCCGGCCCAGTGCCGGGTAGCCAGGGCCGCCGCGACCGCTCCGGTGCCGCACGACAGCGTCTCCCCGCTGCCACGCTCGTGCACGCGCATGCGGAACCGCCCAACGCCGTTGACGACGAGCGGGTCGTTCGGCACCACAAATTCGATGTTGACGCCGCCGACTGGTTCCGGGTCGAGCTGCGGAATGAAGGTGAGGTCAGCGGCATCCAGCTCGTCGTCGTCGGCGAGTGCGACAACCGTGTGCGGGTTGCCGACGTTAATGCCGAGGCCCGGACGGGCCACGGGCAGGTTCTTGGTGCGCACGAGCGGCTCGGTGCCGTCGAGCTTCCACCGACCGAGGTCGACCTGAAAACCGGAGGCGTTGCGCTGCACGTCGCGCACGCCGCCGCGGGTGCCGATAATGAGGGTGTCACCGGGTAACAGCTCGGCAAGGTTGTTTTCGATCAGGAATTTGGCGTAGACACGGATGCCGTTTCCGCACATTTCCGAGACGGTACCGTCGGCATTCCAGTAGTCCATGAACCACTCGGCCGCGTCGTCTTCGGCGAGGGCGGCAGCACCGTCGGGCAGGTTCTGGCTGCGCACGGCACGGATAATGCCGTCGGCACCGACTCCGAACTTGCGGTCGCACACGGCACGAATCTGTGCCGGGGTCAGTTCCAGTTTTCCGTCTGGATCGGCGAACAGCACGAAGTCGTTCCCCGTGCCGTGGCCCTTGGTGAAGTTCAGAGTGATGCCCATGCTGCCAGTTTACGGGGCGGTCGCTGCGTACTCTGCGGTCACGGCGCGGTCGACGTGAGCGAGCGCGTCATCGACCCGGTCGGCCGCGTCGGATTCGATCCAGTGCGTGTGGGCGTAGCGCTTGAACCAGCTCACCTGGCGGCGGGCATAGCGGCGGGTGAGTTGCTGGGTTGCCTCGATCGCCTCGGCCTGGCCGAGCGTTCCGTGCACCTGGCCGAGGGCCTGGGCGTAGCCGATCGCGCGGCTCGCCGTCACGCCGTCTTCGATGCCGCCCGCGAGCAGCCCGCGTGCTTCGTCGACGATGCCGGCCGCCCACATCCGCTCTACTCGGGCGTCGAGCCGAGGGGTCAGTTGTTCACGCGCGGTGCGGAGGCCGAGCAAGACGCTGGGGCGCCAGTAAACTGGCTCGTCCGGCAGGGCGGCCAGGTGTGGGGCACCGGTCAGCTCAACGATTTCTAGCGCCCGCACCAAGCGGCGGCCGTTGCTCGGGCCGATGCTCTGTGCAGCCTGCGGGTCGACGGCCTGCAGCCGGGCGTACATCAGGCCGGGTCCAATGTCGATCAACTCCGCTTCGAGCCGGGCGCGCAGCTCCGGATCAGTGCCGGGAAACCGAAAGTCGAACACGACCGAGGAGACATACAATCCCGAGCCGCCGACCAGGATCGGCACCGCGCCACGCGCGATGATCTCGGTGATCGCTGCACGGGCATCCGTTTGGTAATTGCTCACGGTGGCCTCGGCGGTCACCTCAAGCACATCGAGCAGGTGGTGCGGAATTCCGCGGCGTTCCGCGAGAGTGAGTTTTGCCGTGCCGATATCCATGCCGCGATAGAGCTGCATGGCATCGGCGTTGACGATTTCGGCCGGCTGGCCGCGCGCGATCAGCCGTTCGGCCAGATCAAGGGACAACGCCGACTTACCGGTGCCGGTCGATCCGACGATCGCGATCAGCACCGGCGAGGCAGCTGACCCCAATGGTTCGGCTGGCACCGGTTTCTCAGGCGACACCGTTCCTAACGCTCGTCGTCGTTCACGTTGTAGATGGGGATGGTGCTCGAGCCGCTCTCGACTCGCAGACCGATGGTCGGCAGGCCAAGCGAGACCGGACCTGCACCGCCAGCTGCTCCACCGTGTGACGGAACGCCGCAGGATTCGGCTTCAAGGCGGTCCCAGGCATCGCCGGCACGGGTGGAACGGATGCGCAGGGGCGCTTCGGTGGTCGAGTCAGCGATCAGGTGGAACGGTGCGGCCTGGGTGACAACGACCGTAACCACGTCGCCGGGACGCGGCCGTGGCGAACCGGCCGGCACGTCGAAGTGCACGAGCCGGCTGTCGGGGGCGCGCCCACTCAGGCGGTGGGTGTCGCTGTCCTTGCGACCGCCGTTGGCGACGAGCAGTTCAACCTCGCGACCGATCACGGCCTGGTTTTCTTCGAGGGAGATACGTTCCTGCAGGGCGGCGAGACGCTCGTAGCGGTCTTGCACGATGGCCTTGGGAACTTGGTCGGCCATCGTCGCGGCCGGGGTACCCGGACGAATCGAGTACTGAAAGGTGAACGCAGTGGCAAAGCGAGCCTGTTCAACGACCCGTAGGGTCTCTTGAAAGTCTTCCTCCGTTTCGCCGGGAAAGCCAACGATGATGTCGGTGCTGATGGCGGCGTGTGGCATCTGTGCACGCACGCGGTCGAGGATGCCGAGGAACTTCGCCGAACGGTAGGAGCGGCGCATTGACTTGAGGATGCGGTCGGACCCGGACTGCAGGGGCATGTGCAGCTGGGGCATAACAGAGGGCGTCTCCGCCATGGCGTCGATGACATCATCGGTGAACGCGGCTGGATGCGGGCTGGTGAAGCGGATGCGCTCCAGCCCGTCGATCTTGCCGGCCGCGCGCAGCAGCTTACCGAAGGCGAGGCGGTCGCCGAATTCAACGCCGTAGGAGTTGACGTTCTGCCCGAGCAGGGTGACCTCGATGGCGCCGTCGTCGACGAGGGCCTGAATCTCGGCGAGGATCTCGCCCGGACGGCGATCTTTTTCTTTGCCGCGCAGGGCAGGCACGATGCAGAAAGTGCAGGTGTTGTTGCAGCCAACCGAAATGGAGACCCAGCCGCTGTAGCTGGAGTCACGTTTGGTCGGCAGGGTGGACGGGAAGGTTTCGAGCGACTCGAGAATCTCGAGCTGCGCCTCACCGTTATGGCGGGCCCGCTCGAGCAAGCTCGGAAGAGAGCCCATGTTGTGCGTTCCGAAAACGACGTCCACCCAGGGCGCCTTCTCGAGGATGGTGTTCTTATCCTTCTGCGCGAGGCACCCGCCGACGGCAATCTGCATGCCCTCATGCTTGCGCTTGACCGAGGCGAGGTAGCCGAGGTTACCGTAGAGCTTATTGTCGGCGTTCTCTCGCACGGCGCAGGTGTTGATCACGACGATGTCGGCCTCCCCACCGTTCGCCGAGACGTAGCCGGCGGCTTCGAGAGAGCCGCTCAAGCGTTCGGAGTCGTGCACGTTCATCTGACAGCCGAAGGTGCGCACCTCATAGGTACGCGCACGCCCCGAGGCGTCGATCGCGGCTACCGAGGGGGTGATCACGGTTCGGCGGGCAAGTGCGGGGGCGACGATACTCATAGTGGGTATAGTTTACGCGAGCAATTCGGTGTGCGAGCCGTGTGCGACGCGCGGTCAGGAATAACGGGCGGCAGCATTAGCGGAAGCGCACACGCGAGCCGCCACCGCGGCTGTCCATTGCGGCTTTGACTGCCAAGCGTACGGCGGCCGAGCTATAGCCCTTGCGCATGAGAAAACCGGTGAGTCGACGGTCTATGGTCTGGTCGTCGAAACGTTCCATCTGACCCATGCGTTTGGTGGCCAAGTCGATGGCGCGTTCAGCTTCGTCGTCGGGAAGCTCTTCGAGCTTGTCCATCATGACGCTCGGATCGAGCTTGCGCCGCCGCATTTCAGCCTCAACACCGGTGCGACCGAGACCCTTGCGCACGTTGTGGCTGTGAATGATCTGGTCGGCGAGCTTGGCCTCATCGAGGTACTGCAGCTGAATGAACTTCTCGATGATCTCACTCGCCTCGCCGGAGTCTACCCCGGTGCCGTTCAAGACAAGCAGGGCCTCGACGGTGGACAGGGAACGGCCACGCAACCGGTGCAACAGCACCTTCTCGGCCCGCTCACGCTGGTCGAGCGCGTCGGCGTCTGCATCGGTCTCGGCGTCGACTTCGACTTCGGCGGCGTCGGTCTCAGCGTCGGTCTCAGCGTCGGGTTCGCCGGCCGCTGCCTGCAGCGGCGAGCGGCGCTTCATTCCCGGGGCCGCACCGGGCAGGTAGGTCACGGGAGCCAAGCCGGCGTCTGCTTGTGGTGCTGCGTCATTCTTGGGTTCGAAGTGAACCATTCCCGTGACCTGCCTTTCGTTGTCGTTCCGTGGTCTCGGTTAGGCGCTCTTGCGCGCTGCCGGTGCCTTGATGGCGACCGGACCACCATCGAGTACCGCCGCCGCATCCGCTTCCGCCTTAGCCTTCGCTTCGGCCTCGGCGACAATCGCCGCTGCGGCCTTCTCGGCGGCCTTGGCCGCGATGCCCTCCGGGCCGATGCCGAGCTTGATCAGAATCTTGCTCTCGATCTCGTTGGCCATCTCGGGGTGCTTGAGCAGGAAGTTGCGCGAGTTCTCTTTACCCTGGCCGAGCTGGTCGCCGTCGTAGGTGTACCAGGCACCGGACTTCTTGACGATGCCCTGGTCGACTCCGAAGTCGATCAGGCTGCCCTCGCGCGAGATTCCGATGCCATAGATGATGTCGAACTCAGCCTGCTTGAAGGGCGGTGCCATCTTGTTCTTGACGACCTTGACCCGGGTGCGGTTACCGATGGCTTCGGTTCCGTCTTTGAGGGTTTCAATGCGGCGAATGTCGAGGCGCACCGACGCGTAGAACTTGAGTGCCTTACCGCCCGACGTGGTCTCGGGGCTACCGAAGAAGACGCCGATCTTTTCGCGCAGCTGGTTAATGAAGATCATGGTGGTGTTGGTCTGGCTCAAACCACCGGTGAGCTTGCGGAGCGCCTGCGACATGAGCCGGGCCTGGAGGCCCACGTGGGAATCACCCATCTCGCCCTCGATCTCAGCACGCGGCACGAGGGCAGCAACCGAGTCGACAACGATGAGGTCGATGGACCCACTTCGCACGAGCATGTCAGCAATTTCGAGGGCTTGCTCGCCCGTGTCGGGCTGCGAGACCAGCAGAGCATCGATGTCGACGCCGAGCTTCTTGGCGTATTCCGGATCGAGGGCGTGCTCCGCGTCGATGAACGCGGCGATGCCACCGTTCTTCTGCGCATTCGCGATGGCGTGCAGGGTGAGCGTGGTCTTACCCGAGGATTCCGGACCGTAGATCTCCACGATGCGGCCACGCGGCAGTCCACCTACGCCGAGCGCGACGTCTAGCGCGATCGACCCAGTCGAAATGGTTTCAACGGGGGCACGCTCGTCGCTGCCGAGGCGCATGACCGAGCCCTTGCCAAACTGACGATCGATTTGCGCGAGGGCGGTTTCGAGGGCCTTCTCGCGGTTCGCTTGTGATGCCATGGTCTTCATCTCCTGGGTTCTGCACGGTCGCTAGCTTTGAACGGAGCTTCGGGACGTGCATGGTGGCGCCTATAGGCTGTCGGCCCGGTCATCGAGAGGACCCCGATGCCCGTTTCGACAAGGCAATCGCCGACTTTCTCTGACAAATTCGACTGTACGCCGCACCTCCGACATTGGCCGGGAGCACGATCGACCAGTGGAGAACCTGTCAGAAAGTCTGCTGTTGAGGAGCCTATCAAAGCCGAACAGGTATTCGAGCATTCCCGGATATTGTGCACGGCGTGTCGAATCAGAGGCCTAAGGTGAAGTCCAGTCTGTTACAGGCGAGGGGCCGGGATGCCGGCGCCGTACCAACGACTGCGAGGCACGTCGACCGCGGCGCACAGTGCCAGCCACACGTCACGGGCCGGGACGCCGGCTGCGAGTGCCTGATCGGCCGTGCGTCCGCCGAGCGGGGTGAGCACGAGGTCACGGGTGAGCACTCGGCCGTAACCGTCGCCGAATTCTTCCTTCAGCGCGGTGCGAAATTCACTCAATCGCACGGCGCTGGCTCCACCCGAATCTGAACACACACACTCCTGAAAGACAACCACCGCCGACACAAGGTGTCGACGGTGGACTTATTGTTTTGAATCGGTGGGGCGACTAGCGCGCGCCGCTGTCTAACGACATCAGCCCGGAATCGAACGTGGTGACGAGGTCGTCGGGTACCGTGTCGGGGAACTGATCCATTCCCTCGATGACGGCGAGACGGTCACCAACTTCACGCATGATGACCGAAATCGGGGTTTCCAGTGCATCGGCCACGGACGCGAGAATCTCCGAGGAGGCTTCTTTCTGTCCACGTTCTACCTCGCTGAGGTAGCCGAGCGCGACGCTGGCTTTGCTTGCGACCTGACGCAGGGTACGCCCCTTTTGCAGGCGGAAGTCCCTGAGCACATCGCCGATTTCCTGACGAACAAGAATCATCGGAACCTCCTTCTTATACCTTAATAACTCGAGCCCAAACTATTGGAGTTCCAGTTGGTGCCTACACTACGTCATTCCTCTGACAAGCTGACACTAACCGAAAGACGTTGGACTTTGCTTGTGTATTCCTTCGATGTAACCAGCCTGTAAGAAGAACTATTCCGCGTCACCGCGCGCTATCAGCGCACGCACAGCAAGGATGGCTTGGCGCACCGTTTCGGTGCGAATTTCGGCTCGGTCTCCATCAAGTTGCAGGGGCACCGCCCAGGATCCGGTGCCTTTGGAGAGCCCGATGTAGACGGTTCCGGCCGGGTGGCCACCATCGGGGCCCGGTCCGGCCACGCCCGTCGTGGAGACTCCGACGTCGGCGCGCACATCATTGACGGCGAGGAGTGTGCGCACACCGACGGCCATCTGCTTGGCGACGTCGGCGTGCACGGGGCCATGAACGTTGAGCACGCTGCTGTCGACCTGAAGCAGGCTCCGTTTGAGGTCCGAGTCATAGGCGACGACTCCCCCGCGCACCACAACGGATGCCCCAGGGATGCGTACGAGTTCGGCCACGAGCAGCCCGCCGGTCAGTGACTCGGCGACCGCAATGGTGAGGTGCCGAATGGCGAGTTGCGCGATCAAATCGGCCGTTGCATCCGCTTGCAGATCGCCTGAAGCGGTGCGGGCGCGAAGGGTGACGTCGGGGAGGTCGATCGAGTCGGCCGAGTCAGGCAACGTCATGCTTGCGCAGTCGCCAGGCCGACAGCAGGTAGTCAAGCCCGGATGCCACGGTCAGTACGAGAGCAATGGTCATGGTGGCCGTGTTGACCCAGTCCACCCAGTCGCCGAAGACCAGCTGGAACGGGAGTAGCGCTAGCGAGATAGCCACGGACTGGGCAATGGTTTTGAGCTTGCCGCCGCGGCTGGCCGGAATGACCCGGTCACGCAGCATGACGAACCGAAACACGGTGATGCCGATTTCGCGCACCAGGATGACGATGGTCACCCACCAGGGCAACTCTTCGAGGATGGAGAGGCAGACCAGGGCGCCGCCGGTGAGGATCTTGTCGGCGATCGGGTCGAGGATCTTGCCGAGGTCGGTGACGAGGTTGTGGCGGCGGGCGATCATGCCGTCGATTCCATCGGTGGCGATCGCGATGATGAACAGCACGGCGGCGGCCCAGCGCAGTGCGTCGTGGGCGCCGTTGTCGGCCAGCAGCATCCAAATGAAGACGGGGGCGAGCAGGATGCGTACGACCGTGATCAGGTTGGGCAGGTTCCAGTTGCTCGGGCGGGCGACGGATGCTTGCGGTGATGCCATGGTTCAGTCCCTGCCCGTTAGTTTCCAGGCATCCTCGTCGTCCTCGGTGCCGTCGACCTCAGGATACCCCTGCGACATTTTCTCCACCGGGTCGTCGGCGTAGCGCGGGTCAGGTGCCGCGGCTGCACGGGAATCGTCGGATTGCGCCTTGAGGGCGTGCTGTTCGTCGTCGGAGCCGCGCAGGCGGGCGAGCACGCTCGGCAACTGTTCGGCGTTGACGAGCACGTCGCGGGCCTTGGAGCCCTCGGAGGGGCCGACGATTTCGCGAGACTCGAGCAGGTCCATCAGGCGGCCGGCCTTGGCGAAGCCGACCCGCAGTTTGCGCTGCAGCATGGACGTGGACCCAAACTGGGTGGAGACGACGAGTTCTGCGGCGGCGAGCAGCACTTCGAGGTCGTCGCCGATGTCGGAGTCGATCTCTTTACGCGGGGCGACCATGGAGACATCGGGCCGATAGTCGGGCCTGGCCTGCATGGTGACGTGCTTGACGACCTTTTCGATCTCGTCTTCGGTTACCCAGGCGCCCTGCACGCGCACGGCCTTGGACGCGCCCATTGGCAGGAACAGCGCGTCCCCCTGACCGATGAGCTTATCGGCGCCCGGCTGGTCGAGGATGACTCGGGAGTCGGTGACGCTCGTCACGGCGAAGGCGAGCCGGGAGGGCACGTTGGCCTTGATCAGCCCGGTGACGACGTCGACGCTTGGACGCTGCGTGGCGAGCACGAGGTGGATACCGGAGGCGCGGGCGAGCTGGGTGATACGCACGATCGAGTCTTCGACGTCGCGCGGGGCGACCATCATGAGGTCGGCCAGCTCATCGACGACGACCAGCAGGTACGGGTACGGCTTGAGCTTGCGTTCACTGCCGACCGGCAGCACGATCTCCTCGTTATTGACGGCCTTGTTGAAGTCGTCGATGTGGCGAAAGCCAAAGCTGGCGAGGTCGTCGTAACGCATGTCCATCTCTTTCACGACCCATTGCAGCGCTTCGGCCGCTTTCTTCGGGTTCGTGATGATGGGCGTGATCAGGTGGGGCACGCCGGCGTAGGCAGCGAGCTCGACCCGTTTCGGGTCGATCAGCACCATGCGCACGTCGCTCGGCTTGGCCCGCATCAGCAGGCTTGTGATCATGGAGTTGACGAAGCTCGACTTTCCCGAACCGGTGGAACCGGCCACGAGCAGGTGGGGCATTTTCGCGAGGTTGGCGATGACGAAGCCACCGCCAACGTCTTTACCGACGCCGATGGTCATCGGGTGCGTGGCGTTGGTGGCGGTATTCGAGCGCAGCACGTCGCCGAGGGTGACGATTTCACGGTCGGTGTTGGGAATCTCGATGCCGATGGCGCTCTTGCCGGGAATCGGCGAGAGAATGCGCACCTCGTTCGAGGCGACCGCGTAGGAGAGGTTCTTGCTCAGGGCGGTCACCCGCTCGACCTTGACGCCCGGGCCGAGTTCGATCTCGTACTGGGTGACCGTGGGGCCACGCGAGAACCCGGTGACCTTCGCGTCGACCTGGAACTGACGCAGCACTTCGGTGATCGACTTGACCACGTCGTCGTTGGCGGCCGAGCGGGCCTTGGCTGGCGGTCCGGCGGTGAGAGTGGATGCTGCCGGCACGAGATACGGAATGGCCGGGTGGGGATCTGTGGAGGCGAGAGGCGGCAGAGTCGCGCCGTCGGCATCCACTGCCTGACTCAGTTCGGGGAAGACGTCGTCGAAGCCGGGAAGGACCTCGGTGTGGCCGGCCGGGTCGTCAGAGTGCAGGCCGGTGGACGGACCCGCGCCGAGGTCGACCTCTCCGGTGAATCGTTTGACGGCGAGCTCGGCCTTGCGCAGGTCTTCGAGCACCTCGGTGCCGTAATGGTCGCGTTCCGGCGGGGCGGTGCGGTCGGTGACTTCGGGTTCGATCGCGCTGTCAAAACCGCCGCGGGACTGGTTGCCGCCGAGCAGCACGCTCATCGGGTCGGCGGTGTCCGCCGCCTTGGCGTCGGCACCTCGTTTTTCGGTCGAGAGTGCACTTCCGAAGTCGGGGTCTTCCTCCCGCTTGCTGTTGTTGCGGCGCCACCAGGGCAGCGCGCCCTCCGGGCCGTCTTCGTCGACCCCGTCGAGTTCGACCTGAACGGTCTTGCCCGATTTGGCACCCTTGCTGGCGGCCGCGCGTTCTTCGTCGTCGGTCAGTTGCGCGCCGAACAGCCAGTCGTAGAGCTCGCGGGAGCGCTGACCGATGCGATTCGGCGGCGTCTTGGTGATGATGAACAGGCTCAGCAGCAACAGCAGGATGACGACGATGGTCGCGCCGATGGACGTGGTCAGGAGAATGAGCGGGGCGGCAATCATCCAGCCGATCACGCCGCCGGCCAGGGCGAGGGCCGGCATGCCGTCTTGCGGCTCGGGTTGCACGCCGAAGATATGGCAGAGCCCGGAGATGGTGACGAGCAGCAGGCTTAGCCCGATGCCGATGCGACCGTTGTCGTGCACCGAACTCGGTTTGCGAAACAGCCAGACGGAGAACAGCAGAAGGATGACCGGGAGGGCGAAGGCGACCCGGCCGAACAATCCGCCGAAGGTGTAGGCGTCGAGCCGCTGAGCGACGACGTTATTGATCAGGAACCATTCGACGATGGCGCCGGAGATGGCGAGCAGAACGAGAAAGAACGGCAGACCGTCACGGCGTTCGTCTTTGGAGAGTTTTTCGGGGCCGAGGGCACGCGCTGCGCCGCCGGTCAGGTGGGCCAGGCCCATCCAGGCGCGGGCTCCGAGGCTTGGTTTCACCTCGACGGCGGTGAATTTGACGGTCTTCTGCGCGGCCGTGCCGCCGGCTCCCCGCGTTGCGGGTTTGCGCGCCGGAGCGCCCTTCGCTGCGGGGGTGCGGGCACGCCCGGTCGACTTAGTGCTCGTAGCCATGAAATAACGCTACCAAGCACCGGTGACATTCCCTCGGCCCCACGCCTACGGCCCGCGTGACTGGTCCGCGAAAGCCTGGCCGCGGCATCCGTTTTGCTGCTAATAGCGGATGGCGTCGATCACCTTGACACGCACCGCGACGAGCGCGGGGATCAGCCCGGCGAGGGCGCCGACGACGGTGGCGCAGACCAGGCCGAGGATGGCTGCCTCAACCGGGAACGGCGGGAAGTCGGTGACCTGGCCCTGGCTGATGAAATCCTCGACAAAAGGACTCTTGACGATGAGGACGGCTCCGATCACGCCGACGATTCCGGCGACGACGGTCGCGACGACGCTTTCCATCATCACGGCGAAGAACACCCGCCCGGCCGTGGCGCCGAAGCTGCGCCGGATGCCGATCTCCCGGATGCGCTGCTTGAGGGTGACCAGGGCGATATTGACCAGGCCGAGCGCGCCGAGCAGCAACACCAGCCCGGCGATGGCGCCGACCGTGAGTTTGAGCGAGAGGTAGGGGTCGGTGTCCTGGTACGCCGCGTAGTCCTGCCGGTTCACTGAAACGGATGCTTCACTTCCGAGCGCGCCCTGTACGTCGCGTTGCAGCGCGGTCACCAGCTGCTCCGACACGTCAACGGGCACCCACAGCTCGTAGGACGGCGGTCCGAATTGTTGGAGGTTCGGGTCGCTGACGACGGGCGTAATGGCAGTGAGTGCGTCGGCGAGCATGTACATGGCCGGTTCGGTCTCCCACGAGAGTGAGGGGTAGACGCCGGTGACGACGGCCGTCGTGGTGCGTTCACCGATCAGGGTCGCGGTCGGGTGCGTGCGCAGGTCTGGTCTACCGAGACGGTTGTAGAAGATGGAATTGACCAGCACGGCAGGGGCGAGCCTGGCCTGGTCGTCCTCGGTAAACCAGGCGCCCTCTTCGAGGGTGATGCGGTGCATGGTACCGTAGGGCGGGTCGATGCCGAGGGTCTGCACCGGTACGGCTCCGTCGGCGAATTGCACGGTCTGGCTGGCGTTCACGACCCGGCTGGCGTAGTCGATTTGGTAGCGTTCGAGGGCAGTCCGCCAGATTTCGGGCATTCCCGGCGGGGTGGAGCCATCGTTCATCGATGCCGACAGAAAGAGGCTCGCGGCGCGCCCACCGGAGCGTTCGCTCGATTCGACGGTCGCCTGTTGGGCGACCGCGCCAAGCCCGACCACGGTGGTGATGGCGCAGACGGCGACCGCGACACCGATCAGCGACAGCATGACGCGGGTCTTGTGGA
Source organism: Cryobacterium sp. Hh7 (assembly GCF_004403155.1). NCBI lineage: Bacteria > Bacillati > Actinomycetota > Actinomycetes > Micrococcales > Microbacteriaceae > Cryobacterium > Cryobacterium sp. Hh7. The sequence continues at coordinate 58,468 of NZ_SOHG01000040.1, forward strand.
TGCGCAGTTCCTGCCAGGCCTCGATCACCGCGCCTACCAGATTGCTGACGGCGCGCTTCATGCCGGCACCGTGCTGGTGGCCTGCAGCACGCCGTGGTCGAGGCGCAGGTGTCGGCTGGCTCGGGCGGCGATGGCGGGATCGTGCGTGATGGTGACGAGGGCTGCGCCGGATTCGGTGGCGACCTCGTCGATTAGGTCCATCACCGTTTCGCCGGTCTCGAGGTCGAGAGCGCCGGTGGGTTCGTCGGCGAGAATCAGCCGTGGGCCGCGCACGAGCGAGCGGGCGATCGCCACCCGCTGCTGCTCACCGCCACTCAACTTGTCGGGCAGTGAGCCGAGCCGGTCGCCGAGCCCGACGCGTTCGAGCATCTCGGTGGCGATTCGGGTGCGCTGCCAGAACTGGCGGCCCTCCGCGTAGAGCAGCGGAGTCATGACGTTTTCGAGGGCGGTGCGTCCCTGCAGCAGGTTGAACTGTTGAAAGATGAAGCCGACCTCTCGGCCGCGCAACCGATCCCGCGCGCCGGAGGACAACGACTGCACGGGGCGGTCTTCGAACAGCATGCTGCCGCTCGTGGGGTTGTCGAGCAGCCCGAGCAGGTTGAGCAGGGTGGTTTTGCCCGAACCCGAACCCGAACGGCCGACGATCGAGACGCGGTCGCCCACGTCGACGTCGAGGTCGATGCCGGAGAGAATCGTCAGCGGCGGCGCATCGATGAGCTGCACGGTGCGGGTGACGCCCTCAAGATGTAGAAGACTCAATGGGAGATCGCTCTGCTGGAGATGCTCGGCATGTAGCAGACTTGGCTGCCATCGGGTTGGGTATCGCAGCCGTCGGCTCCCGGTGCCACGGGGGCACCCGGCACGAATTGATTGATCACATCGCCCTCGATCAGTCCGTCGATCACCTGTACGTTGACGCCGTCGGTCATGCCGAGCGTGACCGGTCGTTCCTCGGTGCCGCCGTCGGCCAGCACAAACCAGACGACACCGGTCTCGGCCGAGCCTTCGACAGCGGTCGTCGGTACGACCAGCACGTTTTCGGCGAGGCCGGCGGCGATGGTGATCTGCGCGGCGAGGCCGGCGAACACGGTCACCTCGGCCGGGATGGCGCAGCTGACGGTGGTGCCGCCCATTCCTGCTTCGCCACCGACACCCCCGTCGCCACCGGCCGATTCCCCGGCCAGCGGGGTGGTGATGGTCAGGCCGGTACAGGTGAACGGTGCCGGCCCCTTCGTGATCGCAACGGATGCCTCGGTCGGCTTGCTCAGCAGCCGATACTGCTGCTCGGGGCTGAGCGAGCCGCTCACCGAGAAGCTCGGCGGCGCAACCTGCCCGGTGGCGTCGCCGACGGCCACGCTCTGACCGGGAATCACGGTGAGCGAGCTGAGAATTCCGGTGATCGGCGCGAATACCTTGGCGAAGGTGACCACTGGTTTCGGCTGGGTGATGGTCACGTTGCCGTCGGCATCCGTTGTTTCGACCGGATCCTTGATCGTCTCAACTCGAATGTCGTAGATCTTGTCGTCTTTGTTCACTGCCTGGCCAGCCGCGATGAAGATCTCGTCGACCGTTCCGACGGCGGTCGCCTTGATGGCGACGGCCGGGTCGGCACTGACCGTGCCCGGGAGGGTGACATCGTTGCTGATCGTTCCGAGAACCACCGGAATTTGGGGCTCGACGATGACGCCGGTGGGCTCGGCCGGGTTGCTGTCGGCGGCGGCGTCTGGGTAGAAGGCAATCTTGACCAAGGCAACGGCGATGGCCGCAATCACGATCAATCGAAGTATGGGAAAAACCCATTTGCGTGCAATATTCACGAGACTCCCCACCCGGCCGACCGGACCTGGTCAAGCTCGATGGCCTGAGCCTAGCGTTTTGTGGCAAGGTGCATCGCTCGCGGGGTTTGCCGGGCTCGCGGCACTCGTTGCAGTTCGCGGCGACCCTACGGACGGGTGCCGCGAACGTTAACGAGTGCCGCGAGCACGATCAATGCTTTAGCGGGTGGTGCCGGCGACCTTGGGGAGCGATCCGCCGGCCGCAGCGTTGCGGTCCGGACGGAAGTTAGAGAAGTCCACGCCGGGGATGTCCTGCACGAGCGAGAGTTCGTCCTCGATCTGAGCGGCTTCGGAGTCCTCCGGGCCGACCAGGGGCAGGCGCACCCGCGGGCTGCCGATGCGCCCGAGGCCGTGCAAAATGTACTTCACCGCCACGGTGCCGGGAACGTGTGTCATCACGGCGCGCACGAGTGGTTCGAGCTGCTGATGGGCGGCGGTCGCGACCTTGAGGTCGCCACGGTTGACCGCGTCGACCATGTGCCGGTACGGGGTGGCCGTGATATTGCCGGTCACGCCGATCAGGCCAGTCGCACCGATCGAGAGGTGTGCCAGAACGTTGGGGTCGTCGCCGGAGAAGTACAGGAGGTCGGTCTGGTTAAGTACCCGGCTGACCTGGGCGAAGTCGCCCTTGGCATCTTTGATAGCCAGAATATTGGGGTGCTTGGCCGCGCGCAGGATGGTCTCGTAGGCGATCGCGACGCCGGTGCGCCCCGGAATGTCGTACAGAATGACCGGAAGGTCGGTAGCATCCGCGATCATGCGGAAGTGGGTGAGGATACCGGCCTGGGTCGGCTTGTTGTAGTACGGCGTGACGATCATATTGCCGTCCGCACCGGCTTTTTCACTCTGCCGGGCCAGCTGCATGGCGTGAGCGGTCTCATTTGAGCCACCGCCGGTGATGATCTTGGCGCGGCCGTTGGCGACCGACTTGCCGACCTCGACCAGGCGGATCTTCTCCGGGTCGGTCAGCGTGCTGGTCTCACCGGTCGTGCCCGTGACGACGATGCCATCGGCCCCGGCGTTGATGACGTCGTCGATGTGCTTCTCCACCCCAGCCCAGTCCACTTCGCCATCAAAGGTAAACGGGGTGACCAGTGCGACCAGCACCTGGCCAAAGGGATTCGTAGAGGTAGACACGAGCTACAGGCTATCGTCTCCACGCCCTCCGCCCGGCGAGAGCCCAAAAAGTGCCCGTGTGAACCGGGCACTTCTGAACGAAATCTCGTTACGGCGAAACGCGACCGTTCTTATTGAAGGATGCATGGGTCAGCGGCATCAGTTTCTCGAAGTGCGTCTCCATCTGCTCGGCACACATCTCGATCTCACGCTGCGGGAAGGACGGGAACTGACTACCCTCCCGCTTAGTGCGCAGGCTGAGAAAGTTCATCAGCGAACGAGCGTTGAGTGTGACGTACATCGAGGAGTAGATGTTCAGCGGCAGCACGATGCGGGCGACCTCGCGCGCGACGCCGGCTTGGAGCATCCGCTGGTACGCCTCGTAGGCGTGAATCGCGGCGGCACGGGTCTGCTGCTGCACCAACGCGGTCTGCTCGGCGGTTCCGGGCAGAAAGTCATAGGCGCCGGCCTTGCCGACCTGTACGAGGTTGCGCTCGTTGGAGGGTACGTAGAACACCGGGCCCAACTCCCGGTAGCGGCCCGATTCTTCGTTGTAGGAGGCAATGCGGTGCCGCATGAACTCGCGGAACACGAAGATGGGCGCGCGTACGTAAAACGTCATCGAGTTGTGTTCGAACGGCGAGCCGTGGCGGTCGCGCATGAGGTAATTGATCAGGCCGCGGTCGCGTTTCTCGTCGGCCTCGCTCTCGGACCCCTCGAGCTGACTCTGTTCCAAGGTCTGCTCCCCCAGGGTCGATACCCGGGCGGCAAACAGCACATCGGAGTCGTGGGCACTCGCGCGCACGAGTTCGACGGTCATTTCCGATCTAAATTCGATTTCAGGGCGGGGCTCTTGTTCGGCGATATCAGACACTGAATCAGGTTAGTCGCATCCACCGCAGGTAGGGGCCGGGCCACACCGTGAGCCGGCGTAATCTCTCGTCACAGTGCGAGATTCACAGTACGCCCGCGTAGCGTTGCAACCATGAATCCCCTCGAAGCTATCGGCCTGCTGTTGGCACTGCTGGCCGGCGCGACCGTGCTCGGCCTGTTCTGGCGGGCCAGACAGGGTCGCGTCACCCAGATTTCCGGCCAGATCATCAGGCCAGCGGATGTCGCGGCTGCGACCCCGTTCGGCGCTGCGGCAACCCTGTTGCAGTTTTCGACCGAGTTGTGCGCCCGCTGCCCGGGCACCCGCCGACTACTTGGTGCCGTGGCGGATTCCCGCCCCGGCGTCGTGCACGTCGACGTGGACCTGACCCATCGCGCGGATTTAGCGAACCGGTACTCCATTTTGCAAACACCGACGACCCTGATTCTCGATGGAGCAGGACGGGTGCGCGCACGAGTGGGTGGCGCGCCGAACCGCGCTGCCATCGCCGCTGCCCTGGACAATTTCGAGCCCGATTCGGGTCGGTCCACAACCCTTCGGAGTTCCTATGTCAACCGCTGATTCGCCCATCACGACGCCACCCAGGGCGCGCCCCCGGATCGATCCGCGCGGGCCCAGGTTCGGTGCGGCGATCACCGCCGTGTTACTGCTCGCCGTGGTCTTTTTGTCGGTGACCGGGGCATCCGTTGCCGCGTTGATCCTGCTGTCGGCGCTGACCGGACTATTCGCGTGGGGCGCTGCGGCCGGAGCCGGACGGCATCCCTATGGCGTGCTGTTCAAGAAATTCGTACGACCCCGCCTTGCTCCCCCGGCCGAACTCGAGGATGCCGCTCCACCGACCTTTGCCCAGGGCGTCGGCCTCGCGGTCACGCTCGTCGGCGTGGCTCTCGGGCTGGCCGGAGTGCCCGGCGCGGTCGGCATCGCCGCGGCGGCAGCCTTCGTCGCGGCCTTTCTCAACGCTGTGTTCGATTACTGCCTCGGCTGCCAGATCTACTTGCTGCTCGTACGATTCGGCTTGCTGAACCGGGGTGCACGGGTTCGAGGCGCCTGAAGGTGTTCCAGGCCCAGCCGGGAAACTGGGCCGGGGTCGTGTCGGGCTGGCTCTCAGGAAGTTCCCAGACGGGACAGGTTCGCCGGGCAGGTCTGACGGATAGGGTGGAATTCAATCACCTGGAGGTAACACCATGCCCACGACACTCACGAGTGAAGCAACCACCGTCTGGACCGGCGATCTTCCGACCGGTTCCGGAACCGTCACGCTCGATTCCTCACATACCGCGGAATTCTCGGTAAACTGGAAGGCTCGCGCCGAAGGGGTATCGAACACCACCAACCCCGAGGAATTGCTCGGCGCCGCTCACGCAGCGTGCTTCTCCATGGCCCTCGCCAACGCCCTCGGCTCGGCTGGTCATACCCCCGAGAGCATCCAGACCACCGCCGCCGTCACCTTTGCGGCCGGAACCGGCGTCATCGGCAGCCACCTGCTGGTCAGCGCGAAGATTCCCGGTCTGACCGAGGCCGAGTTCGAAACGTTTGCACAGGATGCCAAGGAGAACTGCCCGATCTCGAAGGCGCTCGCCGGCATTCCGATCACCATTGAAGCAGAGCTGGCCTAGGCCCAGGCCATGCGCGTTCTGATTGCCGGCGCATCCGGTCTCATCGGCAGGGAGCTCAGCCGCCAGGTCGAAACTGCCGGCCACACCCCGGTGCGGCTGGTACGACGCGAGGCCCTCGGTCCCAACGAGATTCGTTGGGACCCGGCCACGTTGGTTTTGGATCCGAGCGTGCTCGACGACATCGACGCCGTCGTCAACCTGTCCGGGGCGTCGCTGGCGCGGCTGCCGTGGACAAGCGGGTACCGCCAGGAAATCCTGCAGTCCCGTCTGCACGCCACGCGCACGTTGACCGACGCGCTGCGTCGGTCAACGAACCCGCCGACCGTTCTGCTGAACGGCTCTGCGGTGGGGATCTATGGGAATCGGCCGGGGGAGGTACTGAGCGAGGCATCCGCTGTCGGCACCGATTTTCTCGCCGAGGTGGTCACACGCTGGGAAGCCGAGGCGCAACTCGCACCCGAATCGACCCGCGTCGTCACCCTGCGGACCGGTCTGGTTTTAGCCAAGGGCGGTGCGCTCAAACCCGTGCTGCCGCTGGCCAAACTAGGCCTGGCCGGGCCGCTCGGCAGCGGGATGCAGCACTGGGCCTGGATCAGCCTGCACGACGAGGCCGCGGCGATCGTGCACCTGTTGACCTCGACCCTGTCCGGCCCGGTGAACCTGGTCGGGCCGACCCCCGCGACGGCCAACGACATCATCAGCACACTCGCCGCAGCGCTGCACCGGCCGTTCCGACTGCCGGTACCGAAACCGATACTGACCTTCCTGTTACAGGATGCCGCCCGCCAACTGCTGCTCGCCGACCAGCAGGTGAGCGCCCAGAAGCTGCTCGACGACGGATTCGAGTTCGCTCAGCGTACGCCGGCCACCGCGATCGCCTGGATGCTGCGACAGCCGTAGCGGCGCTGGCTCTAGCGCGTGCGCTCGAGGGTGATCGCCGTGCGGATCGCGCCGCGCGCACGTTTGCGGTCGCCGGAGGCGTCGTAGGCCAGGCCCAGACGTAGCCAGGACTGCCAATTCTCGGGTTCCGCCTCAACCTCGGCCTGGGCCGCCGGAAACTGAGCGTCAGCAGCGTCCCGATAGGGACGACCGCTCGGACGCACCGGCAGCTCGTTCGACGGAAGCCCCCCGAGTTCGTCGAGCTGATGCACCAGCCGCTCCGATCGGATGCCGAAGGTGATCTCCCGCGCGAGCGCCCAGAATCCGATCAGCGGCAAGACGAGCAGCGCCACGCCGATCGCTATCCCGACCGGTTCCCCACTCTGGATGAACGCAATGGCGCGCACTCCGGCAAGCAGTAGGTAGAAAACCAGGAGTACCGCCATGACGATGACGGCGATTTTGCCCTTCATTTGTTTGCTCCCGCGGTGTCCGGACCGAATCCAAGGTCGACGATCTGGTCCAAGCCCACCGTCACCCCGGTGGCGGTGCGTGTCGCGGCGAGGGCCAGCAGGATGCCGCTCTCGTAGGCGCTCGGCGACAGGGTGTTGTGGCTGATCGTGAGCGTTTCACCGGTCCCGCCCAGAATCACGTCCTGCCGGGCGAGCAGTCCGGCCAGGCGCAGGCTGTGCACGGGCACACTCGAGACCTGCTGCCCGCGGGCCCGCTGGTCGGTGTGCGGAGCAGACACCGGGCCCAGTTCGGCGCGGGCACGACCGATCAGTTCGGCGGTGCGCACAGCGGTGCCCGACGGCGAATCAACCTTGCCGGGTTGGTGCGCCTCGACGATCTCGATGGAGTCGTAGAATCGGGCGGCCAGGGCGGAGAACGCCGTGGCGAGCACCGATCCGATCGAGAAGTTGGGAATGATAATGACGCCGGTATCGTCGCGGCCCTCCAGGCGGTGGCCGAGTGCGTCGATGCCCTCCTGGCTCCAGCCCGAAGTGCCCACGAGCACCCGCAGACCGTGCTCGGTGGCGAAGTCGACGACGGTGCGGCTGACGTCGGGACGGGTCAGGTCAACGGCGATCTCGGCGCCGAGCATCTCGCTCAGCTCGCTGCGGGAATCAAGCCGGGCGACGACCTCGTAGCCCTCGGTTCGGTCGATCAGGTCGGAGACCAGGCGGCCCATCTTGCCCGTTGCGCCGATAATGGCCACCCGTGTTGTCATGGAACCAATCTACCAATTGATCTCTGTCAGCAACGCCCGGTCGATTAGAACATCAGCGGTTCGGGCAGTCCGGTGCGCAGCTCGACCGGCAGGTGACCGAGATCGTTGTGGGTGACCAGCGTCCAGGGACGGCCGGGTTTCTGCTGCAGCACGGTCAATCCGCAATTGGCCTGGTTGATGCCGACCCAGCGCCAGTCGGGAGCTCCGAGCACCTCACGCACAAACCAGGCGATCACGAAATTGTGGGTGATCAGCAGGTCGTGCCGCTGGCTGCGACGTGGCTGCAGAAATTCGGCGACCGCGTCTTCCATCTGGGCGCGTCCGGCAGCGATTTCGTCCTCTGTGACCGAGCCGAAGAAGGGGTCATAGGCCTTGGGTGTTTCGGCCGCCCGGCCAGAGGGAATGCAGTCGAACAGCAACGCAGACGATTCGCTCTGCACCGACGGCAACCGTTCGGCCATGATTTCGGCGGTTTCGGCCGCTCGCTGCAGCGGTGAATGCCACGCGCCGGTGAAGGGAACGCCGCTCAGCCGGTCGGCGATCAGTAACGCCTGACGTTTGCCACGCGGCGACAGTGGACCGTCATGCAGGCCGTGTTCGGCATCCTGCTGCTCGCCGTGGCGTACCAGGTAGATGTACTGGGGCATCATTGTCCATTTCGAATTTCAAGGAGTCCGCGCGTGCGGATACTGCAGAAGCTTTGCGGCCGGCTCAGCCGGGGAGGATCGCCGCGAAGGCGTCATCGTCAAGCGCGCCAACGGCGGAGATCGACACGGGCCCGCTCGCGAGCTCGGCGGCGAGCTCCTGCACGTCGGCCGCGGTGACGAGCGCGAGGCGGCGCAGGGCCTCATCGAGATCGGCGAACTCACCGAGGGTGATCTCGGAACGACCCAGCCGGGACATCCGCGTGTCCGAGTCTTCCAGCGCGAGAGCGGATGCTCCGCTCAGCTGCCCCGACGCCCGCTTCATCTCGTCGGTGGTCACGCCGGAATCGGCGAGGCGGTGCAGTTCGCTGAGCATGAGCTCGGCGACCTGGCCGGCCTTGGCCGGTGTGCATCCGGCGTACATGCCAAACAGCCCGGCGTCGGAGTAACCGGGAGCGAAGGAGTAGACCGAGTAGGCCAGGCCGCGCTTCTCGCGCACCTCCTGGAACAATCGGCTCGACATGCCGCCACCGAAAATCGAGGTGAGCACGCTCATGGTGACGCGGCGGTCGTCGGTGGCCAGCAGCCCGGGCATTCCGAGCAACAGATTGGCCTGTTCCAGTGGCCGTTTGACGATGGTGAGCGCCTGCCCCTGCGTAATGGAAGCGGGAACACCACCACGGCGACTGACCGGGGTCTGGGCAACGCTGAGGTCCCAGCCGGCCAGTTCGAGGGCGCGGGTGACGGCGGCGACGAGCACGTCGTGGTCAACGGCACCGGCGACAGTGACGACGAGGTCCTGCGGTCGATAGTTGGCCTGGTAGTGCTCCCAGACGGCCGACCTGGTGGCACCGCGAATGTCGTCGGCGCTGCCGCCGATCGGGCGACCGAGCGGATGCTGCCCCAGCACGGCTTCAAAGAAACGTTCATTGGCGACATCGGCCGGGTCATCATCGGCCATGGCGAGTTCTTCGAGAATGACGCCGCGCTCGGTTTCGAACTCACCAGCATCCAGTTTGGACGAGGTCAGCATGTCGGTGAGCACGTCGATGGCCATGCCGAGGTCGCGGTCCTGCACCTTGGCGTAGTAGCAGGTGTACTCCTTGGCGGTCATGGCGTTGTGCTCACCGCCGACCGCGTCGAAGGAGATGGCAATGTCGAGCGCTGACCGGGTGGGCGTGCCCTTGAACAGCAGGTGCTCGAGAAAGTGGGTGGAGCCGAAATGGCCGGGCTGCTCATCGCGCGACCCGACGGCAACCCAGTAGCCGATGGTGAGGCTGCGGGCGCCCGGCACCTGCTCGCTGAGAATGCGCACCCCACTCGGCAAAACGGTTCGGCGCACGAGGGCATCACCGGCGGCCCGAAACGAGAGTTCGGCCTGGTCTAGGGGAAAGTCGACTGCACCGTTCATATCACCCACAACCTTACTTGACCGCTCCGGTCGCGCCGGTGTACCCGCAGGAAGGCGCCGCCACAACGCTGGGACCAGTAGTGTTCCGCTGAACACCAGTACCGTTCGATACCCCCAGTTTGGCCAAATCGCACCGAGCCGTCAGATCCGACAGACTGGTCTGTCTAGTGTGTGTTACAGTCTGGGGGCTGACCTGCCCAAACCCGCGGTTTTGCGCTGATCTGGGCCCCAAACGGCCCCCGACAGAGGAGCCCGAATGACCACGCTGACAGATGAGGCCGTTCGGCCGGCGACACACGCGAAGGTGCGCATTCTCGCCACCGCCGACCGTCTGTTCTACACCGAGGGCGTGCACACCGTGGGTGTGGACCGAATCATCAGCGAGTCCAAGGTCACCAAAGCCACCTTCTATAAGTACTACCGTTCCAAGGACGCCCTCATCGTGGTCTACCTGCAGGGTCGGGACCGACGCGCTCGGGAGCTTCTCGCCGAGCTGGAGCGACGCTTCGACACCCCCGAGCAACGCCTGCGCGGTGTCGTAGCCGAAATTTCGGCTCAGGTGATCCGCGAGGGATTCCACGGTTGCCCGTTCATCAACGCTGCAGCGCAGTTCACCGACCCGACGCACCCGGTACGTCAGGCTGTCGCCGCTCACCGCGATTGGTACGGCCGCAGCGTCGAAGACCTGTTCCGCGGCATGGGTCATGCCCGGCCCGGTGACGCGTCGGACGACTTCTTTCTGGCCAGGGACGGTGCCTTCGCCGGCGCCAACCTCGGCGACCCGATCGGCGCCCACACCGCGCTGATTCGTGCCGTGCAGCGCGTCCTCGACGAGTCGAGCGACTAGCAGTCAGACGGTCGACACCCGATCCAGGTCGGCCAGATCGGTGCGACCGAGACGGATGCTCGCCGCCGCAAGTAGCGACGCCACGTGGTCAGGTTGCCCGGCCCCAGCGATCGGTGCGACCACATCCGGCCGGGCCAGGAGCCAGGCCAGTGCGATCGTCGCAGGCGGGACGCTGTGGGCGGCGGCGATGCGATCGACCACGGCGAGCACGCGCAGGGACCGCCGGTTGACATAAACTCGCGCGAGCTGACCGCGGGCGGTACCGGCGGCATCCGCTTTGGTGCGATAGGCACCGGCCAGAAAACCGTGGGCCAGAGCGAAGCCCGGCATGAGACCGAGATTCTGTGCACCGGCCGCAACCGCGATACTCGGTTCCAGTTCGGTACGGTGCACGAGGTTGTACGGCGTTTCGACGGCGACGAACTTGGGCAGGCCTAATGCCGAGAGAACCCGGGCCTGCATCAGGCGCTCAGCCGAGAAGTTGGAGGCCGCAAGATGGCGCACCTTGCCTGCGCGTACGAGCGTGTCCACGGCAACCAGGCTCTCTTCGAGGGCGACGGACTTGTCGTCGAAGTGAAAGTAGAGCAGGTCGAGATAGTCGGTGCCGAGCCGAGCCAGGCTGGCCTCGACGGCGCCGACGATGCTGCGCTGGCTCAACCCGGGGTTGTCGAGGTTGTGTCCGATCTTGGTGGCCACGATGGTCTCGGCGCGCGCTCGACGCGAACGCAGCCACCCACCGATGATCACCTCGCTGCGACCGGCGGCGAAGCTGTCGGCCGTGTCCAGAAAATTTCCACCCAGATCGCGGTGAACGTCGAGAATCGCGGTTGAGGTTTCACCGTTAGCCGTCCAGCCGAAGGCGTTGCAGCCCAGAGCTAACGGATGCACGAACAACTCAGTCCCCGGAATCTGGCGCCGGACCACAGGCGCACCAACGGTTAACTCGGCCAGCCCGGAACGGTCGATCGACATCGCGTCGAGGGAGGATGAGACCGTTTGTCTGGTCATCGTGATTCTCCTCCCGCGGGGTGTTCGCCGGGCCAGTCGTTTCTGCCGGATTTTTGATGCGTGAAGCTTGCTATTGGCCCGACTGTAGGCGAGGCCACCGACATTTCCCGACGGCACGCTAAACCGTTACCAAAACGTGCGTCGGAACAGGGCGAATTGGTGCTGCTGACCCTCGAGGCGGGGCCAGACTGCGTTGGTCGACAGTCGGTACCCGCATGATTTGTTAGACTGGCCGTTGCGCGAAAATTGGGCTGAATGTGCAGGCGCACATCCGCCCTGGGCCGCCGGTTATCGAATCGACTATTCGATCTTCTGGCGAGGTATCCTGCCCGAATCAGCCGCAGGAAAGCAGCCATGACCACCGACGCCTCCGCGCCCAACCCTCAGGTTCCCCGTGAGGCTCGCAGGCGCCGCACCTTCGCCGTGATCTCCCACCCGGACGCCGGAAAGTCCACGCTGACCGAAGCACTGCTGCTGCACGCCCGCGCCATCACTTCCGCCGGCGCCACGCACGGCAAGGCCGGCCGCAGCGGTACCGTCTCCGACTGGATGGAGATGGAAAAGGCCCGCGGCATCTCGGTCACGAGCGCCGCGATTCAGTTCGAGTACCACGACGCCGTGATCAACCTCGTCGATACCCCCGGCCACGCCGACTTTTCCGAGGACACCTTTCGGGTGCTCTCGGCAGTGGATGCCGCGGTGATGCTCGTCGACGCCGCCAAGGGTCTCGAGCCGCAGACCATGAAGCTGTTCGCGGTCTGCAAGCAGCGCGGGCTTCCCGTCATCACCGTCATCAATAAGTGGGACCGGCCGGGCGACACCCCCCTCGCCCTGATGGATGAGATCCAGACCCGTACCGGTCTGCTGCCGACGCCGTTGAACTGGCCGGTCGGCGAGGCCGGCGACCTGCGCGGTGTGCTCGATCGCCGTTCCGGTGATTTTCTGCGTTACACCCGCACGGCTGGTGGCGCGACGGTGGCCGAATCAGTTCGGCTGGATGCGGCTGACGCGGCCAAAGAAGAGGGCCCGGCCTGGGCATCCGCTGTCGAAGAATCTGAGCTGCTCGACGCTGAGTCGCAGAATCACGACTCCGAGCTGTTTCTCGACGGCCAGACCACCCCGGTGCTATTCTGCGCGGCCGTGGCGAACTTCGGGGTGCAGCAGCTGCTCGACACCCTGGTCGAGTTCGCGCCGCCGGCCGAAGCCCGCATCGATATCGATGGCAACCCGCGCAAGGTCACCTCGCCGTTCTCGGGGTTTGTGTTCAAGGTGCAGTCCGGCATGAACTCGGCGCACCGCGACCACGTGGCCTTCGTGCGCGTCTGCTCCGGCGAATTTCGCCGCGGCATGATCGTCACCCACGCCGCGACCGGCCGGCCCTTTGCCACGAAGTATGCCCAGCAATTGTTCGGCAAGGAACGTACCGTCACCGACCGGGCCTGGCCCGGCGACATCGTCGGACTCGTGAACGCGTCGGCGCTGCGGGTGGGCGACTCGATCTTCGAAGACGAGCGGGTGGAGTTTCCGCCGCTACCGCTGTTCTCGCCCGAACACTTTCGCGCCATTCGCCCGGTAGACAGCAGCAAGCACAAGCAGTTTCGCCGCGGCATCGACCAGCTCGACCATGAGGGCGTCATCCAGGTGATGCGCTCAGAGGTGCGCGGCGAGCAGGCCCCGGTGCTCGGCGCCGTCGGACCGATGCAGTTCGAGGTCGTCGAAGACCGCATGGTGCACGACTTTCACGCCGATATCCGCATGGAAGCGCTGCCATACCAGGTGGCCCGCAAGACCGACAAGGAGAGCGCGCTCGTGCTCGCCGGAACCCGCCAGGTGGAGGTGTTCACCCGCTCCGACGGCACGCTGCTCGCCCTGTTCAGCACGCCGTGGCGGTTGCAGGCCATTGCCAAGGAGAACCCGAAGCTCGTGCTGATCGACATTGCGAACGCGACGGCCGACGACTTTATGTAGCGTGTTTCACTAACCAGAAAGGCCGCATCCTCGTGGAGGATGCGGCCTTTCTCGTGCTGTAGCAGCTAGGTGATGCAGCGGTTACGCGTCGACGACCACGGAGGTGATGACGGGGCTGCGACGGTACTTGCGGTTCATCCAGCGGCTCACGGACTGCGTGAACAGATCCTCGAGCTCGGCGCCGTCCACGATCTTGATGCGGTTCGCGGCCTTCATGGCCTCATCGATGACCTTGGTGGCGCCCTTGACCCACTCGTCGTCGTGCACGAATCCGCGCGCCAGGAACTCGACGGGCTCGGAGAGAGTGCCGGTCTTGGCGTTGAGGATTCCGAGAATGGTGATGGTGCCGTCCTCGGCGAGCTTACGACGATCTTCCATCGCAGCGGATGCTGCCCCGCCGACGGTCATGCCGTCAACGAAGACGTAGTCGGCGACAACGCGGCCGGTGACCTTGGCGTGGCCGTCGACGAGGTCAACAACGACGCCGTCTTCGACGACGATGACGTTCTCCGAGGGGACGCCGGTCTGGATGGCGAGGTCGGCGTTGGCCGTGAGGTGACGCCATTCACCGTGGATCGGCATGACGTTGACCGGCTTGACGATGTTGTAGCAGTAGACGAGCTCGCCGGCGCTCGCGTGGCCGGAGACGTGCACCTTGGCGTTGCCCTTGTGCACGACGTTGGCGCCCCAGCGGATCAGGCCGTTGATGACGCGGTAGATGGAGTTCTCGTTGCCGGGGATCAGCGAGCTCGCGAGCAGCACGGTGTCGCCCTCGCCGATCTTGATGACGTGTTCACGGTTGGCCATGCGGGAGAGGGCGGCCATCGGCTCGCCCTGCGAACCGGTGCAGATGAGAACGACCTTGTCGTCCTTCATGCGCTCGAGCGCCTTCATGTCGACGATCAAGCCCTTGGGAACGTTGAGGTAGCCCAGCTCGCTCGCAATCCCCATATTGCGCACCATGGAGCGGCCGACGAAGGCCACCTTGCGGTTGTGCTTGACGGCAGCGTCGATGACCTGTTGGATGCGGTGCACGTGGCTGGCGAAGCTCGACACGATAATGCGGCGCGGGGAGGTGCGGAAGACGGTGTCGATTGCCGGTCCGATATCCTTCTCGGCAGTGGTGAAGCCGGGAACCTCGGCGTTGGTCGAGTCGGTCATGAACAGATCCACGCCTTCTTCGGCCAGACGCGCGAAGGCGCCCAGGTCGGTGAGGCGCTTGTCGAGCGGGAACTGGTCCATCTTGAAGTCACCGGTGGCGAGCACGAGGCCGGCCTCGGTGCGGATGGCGATGGCCAGGCCGTCGGGGATGGAGTGGTTCACGGCGATGAATTCGAGGTCGAACTGACCGATCGTGCGGCGCTCGCCCTCTTTCACCTCGATGAAGTTTTGGCTGAGGCGGTGCTCCTGCAGCTTGGCGGCGAGGAAGGCCAGGGTGAGCTTGGAGCCGACGACGGGAATGTCGCCGCGTTCCTTGAGCAGGTACGGTACGGCGCCGATGTGGTCTTCGTGACCGTGGGTGAGCACAATGGCTTCGATGTCCTGCAGGCGGTCGCGGATGGCCGTGAAGTCAGGCAGGATCACGTTGATGCCCGGCTGGTTGTCCTCGGGGAAGAGAACGCCGCAGTCGATGATGAGCAGCTTTCCCTTGTGCTCGAAGACGGTCATGTTGCGGCCGATCTCGCCGAGGCCTCCGAGCGGGATGATGCGCATGCCGCGGGCCGGCAGTGCCGGCGGAGTGCTCAGGTCGAGGTAGTGGTTATTCATGAATCTCATTTCGTTGTCTGCGATACTGCATGTCCAGGTGTGTGGGGACCGAGATCGGGCATGCGAAAGACCGACGAGCAATACTCAGGGGGCCTCAGCGCGCATACGCGTACCTCGTGTCGTGTCTGGCGGGCAAGCAAAATACCGGCCAGATACCTCCCTAGTCTACCGACGCATCCACGATCGGAGTTTCGGGCACGAAAAAGGGGCCCCGCGCTCGGCGGAGTCCCCTGATTCGTGTCATCGACCTTGGCGGTCGGTCTGGTTAACGACTACACGGCGCGGCCTGCGCCGACACATATCCGCCGGCCTCAAGGTGCTGCGCGGTGCCGCTGACATAGCCGGTGGCGGTGATCGCTCGGCGAACGTCGTGGGTGACGTACTCGTTGGCGGTGGTCGTGCGTGTCGTGGACTTCGATACGTAGGAATTCATGGTGCTCCTGGTGCAATTGAGTGAAAGCGGATGCCGACAGTCAGACAGAGCACCCAGTCACGTTCGAGAGTCCTCGCAAAACGCACAGGCGTGGCTGCGAGGAGCTGGTTCGAGTGAAACTGGGGTGATGGCCCGGTCGGCGGGAAAAATGCGCTGCGCCGCGCGGGCTGCAGAAACCCGGATCCTCTAATGGACCGCCATGATTTCTGAGCGGATCTAAGAATACCGCAGCGTGTCACCCATTTGGGGGAAATGCACAATCTACACAGGCGCCATGCAGTTACAGGATGGCCCGCAGCTACACAGGTACCGTGCAGCCAGCACGGAGACTAAAGTCGATAAAATTCTGTAATGACTTCTTCTGCGCTGTATGACATTCCCCTCACCCTCATCGACGGAACAGAAACCACCTTCGGCGCCTACCAGGGCAAGACGGTTCTCGTCGTCAACGTGGCCTCGAAGTGCGGCTTCACGCCGCAGTACGTCGGACTGGAGGCACTCTACGAGCGTTACGCCGACGACGGGCTGGTCGTGCTTGGTCTGCCGAGCAACCAGTTCATGGGCCAGGAGCCCGGCACCGAGGAGGACATCGCCCAATTCTGCGGCATGACCTACGGCGTGACCTTCCCGATGACAGCCAAGGTCGATGTGCGCGGAAAGCACCAGCATCCGCTCTACGCGGAGCTGACGAAGTTCAAGCAGGGCCTGTTCCCCGGTCTGATCAAGTGGAACTTCGAGAAGTTTCTGGTGACACCGACCGGTGAGATCGTGGACCGCTTCGCCTCCTCGGTGGAACCGGAGTCGACCGAGATCGTCGACGCGATCGAAAAGGTTCTGGCCGCCAAAGCCGCCTAGCCCCTCGCGTCTCTACTTCCCGGGCCCGGGCCCGGGAAGTGGGCCCATGCTAGATCATGGGCCCAGAACTCCAAGGTGGGCCCGGAGAATTTCAGCCAGCGGCGCGGCGCAGCACGGCCTCGGCGTGACGCAGCACGGGGCCGTCGATCATGCGGCCCTCGTGCTGGAAGACGCCGCGCGCACTGGCGGCGGCCTCGAGCAGCCCGAGGGCGTAGTCGACCTCGGCGGTGGTCGGCTGGTACGCCGACCGAATGACCTCCACCTGGCTGGGGTGGATGCACGCGGTGGCGGTGAAACCGCTCGCGACGGCATCCGCAGCCTCGTCGCTGAGCCCGGCCGTGTCGGTGATGTCGAGGTGCACGGTGTCGATTGCGGCCTTGTCGTGGGCTCGGGCGGCCAACAACACCTGGGAGCGGGCCTGGCGAGCGACGTCGCGGTAGCGGCCGTCGGCGAACCGGCTGGAGCTGCCACCGAGTGACGCGACCAGGTCTTCGGCACCCCACATGAGCGCGACGACGTTTCGTGCCGCGGCAATCTCGGGCGCGGAGATGACACCGGCGGCGGTCTCGCAGAGCGCGATCACTCGGAAGTCATCGAGCATCTCGACCTGGCCGAAACTGACCGTCTTGGCGAGCATCACATCGCGGTACTCCGTGCGCTCCAGCGCGGCCAGGTCGAGCGCGAAGTCGGCAGTGTCGGCCGGATTGATGCGCACGATCGTGCGCATCGGGTCGAGCGGATGCTCAATCAGCGCCCGACGCGCGTCGGCCCGGGCTGCGGGCGCGACGGCGTCTTCGAGGTCGAGAATGACCGCGTCGGCGCGCTCAACGGCCTTCGCGTAGCGTTCGGGACGGTCGGCGGGGCAGAACAGCAGCGCCGGCCCGAGTGTGAACGGGGCCGGAGTAAAGGGGCTCAACCCGCTCGGGCTGTCGTCGAAGGGGTCGGGGCCGGACGGATACTCATCAAACGGGTCGGAATCGAGTGGGCCCCCGTCAAACGGGCCGCTCATTCTGCTGCCCCCCGACACCAGACCAGCACGGTGCGCACGGCCGTGCCGACGATGACGCCGTGCTGGTTGCGTCCCCTGTGTTCGAGCGTGATGATGCCCTGCCCCGGCCGGCTCTTCGACAGCCGTTTGTCGGTCACGATGGTCTCCGAATAAAGGGTGTCGCCGTGGTGCAGCGGATGCGGAAACGTCACGGCCGAAAAACCCAGGTTCGCCACGATCGTGCCCTGGGTCAACTGGGCGACCGAACTGCCCACCATGGTCGAGAGGGTGAACATGGAATTGACCAGGCGTTCACCGAACGGCTGCGTTGCCGACCAGGCCGCGTCGAGATGCAGGGATTGGGTATTCATGGTCATCGTCGTGAACAGCACGTTGTCGGCCTCGGTCACGGTGCGGCCGGGGCGATGCTGGTAGAGCGCCTTCAGGTCGAACTCCTCGAAGTAAAGGCCGCGCTGCTGAACCGGGTGGCGCTCCTCCGGCTGCAGTTCCTTCGTACTGGAATCGGGCATCCGCTTCTCCAATTTCGTCAGGTCAGCCGGCGAAACCCAGGGCCCGCGAAATGACCATGAGCTGCACCTCGGTTGTGCCCTCGCCGAGCTCGAGCACCTTGGAATCACGATAGTGCCGGGCGACCGGGTTTTCGTTCATGAATCCGTATCCGCCGAAGATCTGGGTGGCATCGCGGGCGTTGTCCATGGCCGCTTCGCTGCCGACCATCTTGGCGATCGAAGCCTCCATCTTGAACGGATTGCCGTTGATCATTTTCAGCGCCGCGTCGTAGTAGGCGAGACGCGCGGTGTGCACGCGCGCCTGCATCCGAGCGATCTTGAAGGCGATGTGCTGGTTGGAGCCGATCGAGCGGCCGAACACGTTGCGGCTGTTGGCGTAGCGGATCGATTCCTCCAGGCAGCCCTGGGCGGCGCCGGTGCACAGTGCGGCGAAAGCGACGCGACCCTCGTCGAGGGTCTGCACGAAGTTCGCGAAACCACGGCCGCGCTCCCCGAGCAGGTTGGCTTCCGGCACCCGCACATTGTCGAACACGAGCGGATGCGTGTCCGACGTGTGCCAGCCCACCTTGTCGTACGGCGGCAGTGCCGTGAAACCGGGGGTCGGCGTCGGCACCAGGATGGCGGTGAGTTCCTTCTTGATCGAACCGTCCGCGCGGGTGGACTCCCCCGTGACGGCGGTCACCGTGACGAGCCGGGTGATGTCCGAGCCGGAGTTGGTGATGAACTGCTTCGTGCCGTTGATGACCCATTCGCCGCCGTCCAATGCGGCGGTGGTCTTGGTGCCCGCGGCGTCCGATCCGGCATCCGCTTCGGTGAGGCCGAACGCGGCGAGCGCCGAGCCACTCGCGAGGCGCGGAACCCACTCCTCTTTCTGTGCCTCGGTGCCGCTGCGGTACACCGGCATGATGCCGAGGCCGACCCCGGCTTCGAGGGTGACAGCGATGCTCTGATCGGCGCGCGCAAGCTGCTCGACCGCGAGGCAGAGCGCGAAGTAATCGCTGCCCTGGCCGCCGTACTCCGTCGGGAACGGAAGACCGAAGAGCCCCAGCTCCCCCATCTGGGCGATGATGCCATAGGGCAGGCTGCGCTTGGTGTCGTATTCGTAGGCGGCGGGCGCGACCACGGTGTCGGCGAAATCGCGAACGGTGTCGCTGAGCGCCTGGTATTCGGGGGTGAGTTCGTAGCTCATTCTGAGTCTTCCTTGTCTGCGCTGGTTCCGGGGGTAGTGCTGGTTTCTGGTGTGACGGTGGCGACGATCTGGTCGAGGGCCACGAGGTCGCCGGTCTTGAGGTTCACGGTGACGCGGCCCGCCGTGGCGGCCACGAGTTTGTGTTCCATCTTCATGGCCTCGACCACGAGGATGGTCTGCCCCGCTGTGACAGTGTCACCGGTGGCGGCGTGCACCGCAATGACGGTGCCGGGCATCGGCGAGCGCACGTCTGGACTGACCGCACCAGGCACCCGGTCGCGGCTGACGAGGTGTTCCGCGAGCTGCTCGGCCCGGGAGCGATGGCGTAGTTCGAGCGAGAAGCCGTCGGCGCCGATATACACGCTGGCCCCGGACTGTTCGATGGCATACACCCGGGTCTCGCCGCCGTAGTCGACGCTGCACGCGCCGTCTCCAACGCGCAAGAGTCCGGCTTCGACGACCGGGCCGTCACCGATAGAAACGGATGCCATCCCCGGCTCCCCCACCACCCGCACATCCATGGACTCGGTCGCGCTCACTCCCAGGGAGTAGCGCACCGGTCGTGGCGAACCCGCCCGCCACCCGCTCGGCCGCGTCCACACGCCGTTCACGCCGGCCAGACTAGACCCGGCCAGACCAGACGCGGCCAATTCCGACCCGGTGAAGGCGCGCCCGTGCAGGAACAATGCCACGGCCGCGAGTACGTGCTCGTCCGCTCCCTGAAACGTGAGGCCCGGAAGCTTGCGTTCGATCAGACCGGTGTCGAGGCGGCCGGCGCGCACGTCGGCATCCGCTAAGAGCAGCCGCAGGTACTCGGTGTTGGTCTGCACGCCGAGCACCACGGTGTCGGCGAGCGCCCGGTCGAGTCGGTTCAACGCCTCCAGCCGGGTGGGAGCCCAGGCGATCACCTTGGCGAGCATCGGGTCGTAGTGCGAGGCGATGGTCAGACCCGGCATCAGCGAACTGTCGACCCGAACTCCCTCGCCGGTCGCCTCGTGCAGCTGCAGCACCGTGCCGACGGTCGGCAGAAAGCCGCGCCCGGGATTCTCGGCGTAGACCCGGGCCTCGATCGCATGCCCCGTGAGGCATATGTCGCTCTGGGTGACCGTGAGCGGCTCCCCCGCGGCAATGCGCAGCTGCCAGTCGACCAGGTCAAGGCCGGTGACCAGCTCGGTGACCGGGTGTTCCACCTGTAGGCGGGTGTTCATCTCCATGAAGAAGAATTCGTCGGGCGCGGTCGCGGAGACCAGAAATTCCACGGTTCCAGCGCCGCTGTAGCCCACGCTGCGGGCTGCGGCGCAGGCTGCCTCCCCGATGCGCGCCCGAGTCGCCGCGTCGAGCAGGGGCGACGGCGCCTCCTCGATGACCTTTTGATGCCTCCGCTGCAGCGAGCACTCACGCTCGCCGAGGTGGATGACGGCGCCGTGGTTGTCGGCGAGCACCTGCACCTCGATGTGCCGCGGGGTCGACACGAGCCGTTCGAGCAGCAGGGTGTCGTCGCCGAAGGCGCTCAGCGCCACGCGGCGGGCCGTCTCGAGGACGGCGGGCAGGTCCTCAGCGCGTTCCACCACGTGCATTCCCTTGCCTCCGCCGCCGGCGGAGGGCTTGATGAGCATCGGATAACCCACATCGACGGCCGCCTGGATCAACTGCTCGTTGCTGAGGCCCGGCTGAGCGACCCCTGGGATAATCGGCACCCCGTAGCCGGCCACGTGGTTCTTCGAGCGGATCTTGTCGCCCATCACGTTCAGCGCGTGCACGCTCGGCCCGATGAACACGATTCCGGCGTCGGCGCAGGCCTGGGCGAAGGCCTGGTTCTCGCTGAGAAATCCGTAACCGGGGTGGATGGCCTGCGCTCCGGTTCGCGCCGCAGCGGCCAGAACGGCCTCGAAGTTGAGGTAGCTGTCGGCCGGGGCGGCGCCGCCGAGGCGCACCGCGGCATCCGCTTGGAATACGTGTCGCGCGGTGCGGTCGGCGTCGCTAAAGACGGCGATTGAGCGGATGCCCCGCTCCCGCAGCGTGCGGATGATGCGGCACGCGATCTCCCCGCGATTGGCGACCAGCACGGTGTCAAAGGTCATGGGCTCACTCACATTCGGAAGAGGCCGAAGGCGGACTCGCCGAGCGGCGCGGTAGCGCAGACGGCCAGGGCAAGCCCGAGCACCGTGCGGGTGTCGGCGGGGTCGATGACGCCGTCGTCCCAGAGCCGGGCGGTGGAATAGTACGGGCTGCCCTGGGTCTCGTACTTCGCCAGGATCGGGTCCTTGAACGCGGTCTCGGCCTCGGCCGACCACTCATCACCGCCGCTCTCGATCTGCTCCCGCTTCACGGTCGCGAGCACGGCGGAGGCCTGCGGGCCGCCCATCACGGAGATGCGGCTGCCCGGCCACATCCACAGGAACCGCGGCGAGTAGGCCCGGCCGCACATGGAATAGTTGCCGGCGCCGAAGGAGCCACCGATGACGACGGTGAGCTTGGGCACCCGGGTGGTGGCGACGGCGGTGACCATTTTGGCGCCGTGCTTGGCGATACCGCCGGCCTCGGCGTCCTTGCCGACCATGAACCCGGAGATGTTCTGCAGAAAGAGCAGCGGTATGCCGCGCTGGTCGCATAGCTCGATGAAGTGGGCGCCCTTGAGCGCGGAGTCGGCGAACAGGATGCCGTTGTTGGCGACGATGCCCACCGGGTGGCCGTGGATGTGCGCAAACCCGGTCACCAGCGTGGTGGCGTACTCGCGTTTGAATTCGTGGAATTCACTGCCGTCGACGAGGCGCGCGATGACTTCGTGCACGTCGTACTGGCCCTGCACGTCGACCGGGACGGCTCCGTAGAGTTCGCTCTCGTCGGCGACCGGGTCGATGGTGGGCAGTATCTGCCACGCCGGGGCTTGAACGCGCGGCAGGGTGGAGACGATGTCGCGCACGATCTGCAGGGCGTGCTCGTCGTTTTCGGCGAGGTGGTCGGTGACGCCGGAGACGCGGGCATGTAGGTCGCCACCGCCGAGTTCCTCCGCCGTGACGATCTCGCCGATCGCGGCCTTCACGAGCGGCGGGCCGCCCAGGAAGATGGTCCCCTGATTGCGCACGATCACGGTTTCGTCGCTCATGGCGGGGACGTAGGCGCCACCGGCGGTGCAGGATCCCATGACCGCGGCAATCTGCGGGATCTTGGCCGCGGACATCCGTGCCTGGTTGTAGAAGATGCGGCCGAAGTGGTCGCGGTCGGGGAAGACCTCGTCTTGCATCGGCAGAAAAGCGCCGCCGGAGTCGACGAGGTAGATGCAGGGCAGTCGGTTCTCGAGGGCGATTTCCTGGGCCCGCAGGTGCTTCTTCACCGTCATCGGGTAGTAGGTGCCGCCCTTGACCGTGGCGTCGTTGGAGATCACGAGCACGTAGCGGCCGTGCACGAGCCCGATGCCGGCGATGACGCCAGCGCCGGGGCTGTCGTCGTTGTACAGGCCGGTCGCGGCGAGCGGCGCGATCTCGAGAAACGGGCTGCCCTCGTCGAGCAGTTGGTCGATGCGCTCGCGCGGCAACAGCTTGCCGCGGGCGAGGTGACGCTGCCGGGACTTCTCCGGCCCGCCGAGCGCGGCAGTGGCGAGGCGCTGTTTCAGGTCGGTCACGAGCTGCCGCTGGGCGGCGTCATTGGTGACAAAGGCTTGAGCAGAGGAGTCGAGCTGACTCGTGAGTGTCTCCATCGACATCTTCCCATTGGTGAGGCCAGAGCACCCGGCATCAACTACAGTTAGTGATTACTAACTGAAATTCAGGTTAGTCGGGATTAACTGAAATGTCTAGTTGAAAGGTTCCCATGAGCGCCCCGATAGAAACGACGCCGCGCAGCCAGGCCAAAGCCGACCGTCGTTCGGCCCTGCTCAGCGCCGCGGCCACGCTCTTCTCCCAATCCGGATTCAACGGGGTCTCGATCGAAGACCTCGGCGCTGCCGCCGGAGTGAGCGGGCCCGCCGTCTACCGACATTTCAGCGGCAAGCAGGCCGTGCTCGCTGCGCTGCTCATCGACGTGAGCCAGGATCTCGTGGCCGGCGGCCATGCGGTCGTTTCCGAAACAACGGATGCCGCGGCCGCCCTGCGCGAGCTGGTGCGCTTTCACGTGCACTTCGCCCTGTCCAACCCCGATGTGATCCGAGTGCAGGACCGCGACCTGGACAGCCTCGCCGAGGCCGACCGCCACCGGGTGCGGCTGCTGCAGCGCGAGTATGTGGAACTCTGGGTGGAGGTACTGAAGCGCGTGCACCCCTCGGGCGACGAAGCCCTGCTCCGCATTCGGGCCCATGCGACCTTCGGGCTACTGAACTCAACACCACACAGCGCCCGCACCTCGGCGCAGCCCGCCGTGCGCGCCCTGCTCGAGGAGATGGCGCTCGCGGCTCTGGGCCTGCCGAGCGCCTAGCGATCCCGAGCGCAGTATTCCTCGTTAATGACGTACGGATCGGGCTGCGGTCGGAATCGCGACCCGTGACGGTCGCGCCCTACGGAACCAGAACGCAGTCCACACCTCAAGACCAGCCGGAAAGCGGCGTCAGAAGGCGGCGGTGCAGACGCAGAGCTCGTTGCCTTCGACATCGGCGAGTACCCACCAGTCGGGTGCGTGTTCGTCGGTGAGCAGCACGCCGCCGACTTCTAGTACGGCCGCGACCCGGTCTTCGGCATCGTCACTCGGAACGTAGACGTCGAGGTGGATGCGGTTGCGGGCGGTGCGGGCGATTTCCATGTGCTGAAACCAGACCTTCGGGGCGAGGCCGCGCGGGTCGACGAGTTCGATGCCGTCGTCGCCGGCGACTTCGTTATAGCCGAGGCCGACCCGCCAGAATGGGCGCACGGCATCCGCGTCGGTGCAGTCGATCGCGATGTCGTAGCGGGTCGGCTGTTGGTCGTGGGCAGTGGCACCGAGGGTATCGGCGATCTGCTGAACTCGCACGGCGAGCTCTAGGTCACGCGCGGTGACTCCCCCGGCATCGTGCGAGGTCAGGGTGAGTGAGACGCTGCCGTAGCCGAGGCGCACGTCGGGGTGGTGGTTCATCGACTCGGCCACGTCGCCGACCCGGTTGACCAGTTCCAGGGCGGAGGCGAAGTCCTTGGTGCGGAAAGCGGCGTGCAGGACTCCGTCGAGGTGCACAAAAGCGGTGCCCGTCAACTGCTTCTTCGTCGTGAAGGGGGCGAGGAGTGCACCGTGAGCGTTCATGCCTCAACTGTCCTCCGCCGCCGCACCCGGGTCAACTGCCCGCGTCGACTGAAACCCGATTGCGCAAGCTTTGATGGTGATCCGCCTACCCCGTACTGACCCGGCAATCGAAGCCATGACGGATGGTCGGCAGTAGGCCGTCACGGCCCTGCGCGGATACTACGGCGTTGCGCGTCTGCCTGAGCTCGCGAAAACGGGGCAACGGTTGCTCCAGGAAGGCCGAAGCAACAGTTCAACCGCTCTCGGATGCGAATTAATTTCTGATTTCAGGTCACCAAAAGGGTGAGATTTACTCGCATTTGGGGTTGTTGTCGGCTATAATCGTGGGTGAAGGAGGCATCGACGCCATGACCCTCACTGCCCCGCCCGCCGCAGCCGGCTCCGTACCAGAGGGGTCCCGCGTTTCGGTCATTGCCCAGGCCTGTGCGTTGCTCGCTTCTGTGATCGATGGCGTGCGGTTTGGTCACCTCGACGATGCCGAAGCTGTTGCCGTTCTCGCGGCGTTGGAAGGGCTGGGCCGCAAGGTCGATGGGGCCAGGCTACGCGCTACCACCGACATCGGTGTGCGCGCCGAAACCGACCTCGGCAACGGGTCGCTGGCCTACCAGAACGGATGCCGCAACCGGGTCGAGTTCATCACTCAGCTCGCCGGCATCTCCGGCCGCGAGGCCAAACGGCGCCTCAAGCTCGGTGAGACCGCGGTGGAACGCACCCCACTCGGCCTGCCCATCCCCGCCCGGTACCCAGTCATCGCCGACGGCCTGGGCAGCGGCGAACTCGGGGTGGAATCAGCCGAGATCATCGCCAGCACCCTCACCGCCCTCCAGGGGAAAGTCCTGCCGGGCGACCTCGACCGAGTTGAACGCGCCCTCGTCGCCACCGCCACTGGTGCCATCACCCCGGAGACGGCCGGACTGCCCGGCGCGGGCATCCGCTTCGCCCCCGACGTGCTGCGCGCGCAGGCAATGGAATGGCAAGCCCGCCTCGACCCCGACGGCACCGCCCCGAACGACGACGTGACCGAGGCGACGAGCACCCTGACGTTCGGGCTGCTGCGCAACGGGCTCTACCCGCTGCGGGCCGACGTCACCCCCGAACTGCGCGGCATCATGGACAACCTCTTCGACACCTACCTGTCGGCCAGGTCACGCACCCCCATGTTCCGGCCCACTGAATCCCTCGACGGCAGCACCGACGGCGCCACACAAGATGGTATTGATGAGTCAGCCGGAAACACCGAACGCTTCAGCGCCGAACAGTACAGCTCTGAACAGTGCAGCGGGGACACCCGGTTCGACGGGGACCGCCGCACTGCGGGTGAGAAACGTGCCGACATCCTCCGCGACGTCTTCCAGGCGGCCGGGCGCGACCCCAAGACCCCGACCATGGGCGGCGCCGCCCCCACCGTCATGATCCACGTCAACGCCACCGACCTCAACGCAGGCCGCGGCGTCGGCTGGATCGACGGCGTCGAAGCCCCCGTCAGCCTGCGCCGGGTAAAAGAGACCATCTGCTCCGGCGGCGCCCAAAAAGTCATCTTCGGCGACAACGGCGATGTGCTCTACCTCGGCGATAAAGTCCGCTGCTTCACCCCCAAACAGCGCGCCGCCATCGCCGCCCGCGACGGAGGCTGCATCATCCCCGGCTGCACCATCCCCGCCCGCTGGACCGAAGTCCACCACGTACTCCCGGACGGAAAGGGCGGACCGACCAACGTCGACAATGGGTGTCTCCTGTGTTGGTTCCATCACCACACGATTGAGACCAGTGGATGGAAAATTCGCATGAAAGACGGTCGGCCTCAAGTACGCGGCCCCCTGATCTGGGACCCGTCTCAGACGTGGCGCCCCGGACAAAGCCACCGGGCCAACACTCCCAGCCCCGAACCGCCCTGGCGCACGTGAAATCCATGCGGATTAGAGCGGTTGACGCTGCTGGTGCAAGACCTGGATCAACGGACCAGGGCGCCTGTCAGCGCCACCGCACCTCCGCCGTGCTGTGAGGGGGCTAGACCATGGTCAGAACCCGAGCGGGGTCGGCGAGGATGGTGCCGATGTCGGCGAGAAAGCGGGAGCCCTGCTCGCCATCGACCAGACGGTGATCGAACGACAGGCTGAGCGTGAGCACCTTGCGCAACGCAATCTGACCGCGATACTCCCAGGGCCGCGAGCGAATGGCGCCCATCGCGAGGATCGCCGCCTCCCCCGGGTTCAAAATGGGCGTTCCGGCATCGATGCCGAACACCCCAATGTTCGTGATCGTGATCGTGCCGCCGGACAGTGCGGCCGGGGCTGTCGTGCCAGCCCGGGCCGCCGTCGTCAGTTCGGCGAGCGCCGCGGCGAGGCCGCGCAGGTCGAGCCGGTCGGCGTCGACGATGTTCGGCACCATCAGTCCACGCGGGGTGGCCGCGGCGATGCCGAGGTTCACGTAGTGGAACTGAACGATTTCGCCGGCCGATTCATCCCACCGGGTGTTCACCGCGGGCGTGCGGCCAACGGCGAGGCAGAGTGCTTTGGCCACCACGGTCAGGATTCCGATGCCGGCATCGGCAAAGGCCCGGTCAGCGCGCAGGGAATCGAGCAGTTCCACGGTCGGCGTGACGTCGATGGTGAGGAATTCGGTCACGTGCGGCGCCGTGAATGCGCTCTGCACCATGGCCTTGGCCGTGAGCTTGCGCAGGCTCTTGATCGGCGCGCGGGTCTCACGCTCGAACACTCCTGACCCGGATCCGTCGGGCGTCGATACGAGCAGACCGGTCGTCGGCACCGACTCGGTGATGTGGGCGCGCACGTCATCTCTGGTGATCAGGCCGTCGCGCCCGGTCCCGGTGACCGTGGTGAGGTCGATACCGAGATCGCGGGCCAGGGCGCGCACCGGCGGGGTCGAGCGCGGCCGGTCTGCAACGGATGCTGCGGCGGGCTGGTCGGAGACGGCAGGCGTTCCGGGGGCTGCCGCTGCCCGGTCGGTGACGGCAGACGTTCCCGGGGCTGCCCGACCGACGGACGCAGCCGGCACTGCCGTGTTGCCAACGGCCTGACCGCCAGCGGAACCATCAGCCTCAGCAACGGCGGGCCCGCCGGCTGAGACCGTCACGCCGTCACCCGGCCGGGCCCGGCGCTGCGGGTGCCCGCCGCTCTCGACGGCAGGTCCGTAGCCGACCAGGTTGGCCTCGCGCTTCTCGGCTTGGGCGGGTGCCGCAGCATCCGTTGCACCGGTATCGGGGGTGTCGGCGTCGCCACCCACGTCGAAGCTGACGATCGGCTCGCCGACGTGCACGACCACACCGGCCGGACGGTGCAGCTCGCTCACCACACCGGCGAACGGGCTCGGCAGTTCGACCACGGCCTTGGCCGTTTCGACGTCGGCGATGTGCTGGTTGAGCGTGACCGCATCGCCCGGCACCACGAGCCAGGCGACGATCTCTGATTCGGTGAGCCCCTCACCGAGGTCGGGCAGCTTGAAGACCTTGATCATCGTCGCCCCATCGCCCGGTCGACGCCGTCGAGAATGCGGTCCAGGTCGGGAAGGTGGTGACTTTCGAGCTTGGCCGGCGGATATGGCACGTCGAAGCCGGTCACCCGCACCGGGGCGGATTCCAGATAGCTGAAGCAGCGTTCAGTGACGGTCGCGATGATCTCGCCGCCGAGTCCACCCGACTGGGCCGCCTCGTGGGTCACGACCAAGCGCCCGGTCTTGCGAACGGATGCCTCCACCACCACGTAATCCACCGGGGACAGCGACCGCAGGTCGATGACCTCGATCGACACGCCCTCGTCGGCCGCAGCGAGCGCCGCATCCTTCGCGGTCGACACCAGCGCGCCATAGGTGAGGAGCGTGACATCCGTTCCCGGAGTGACGATGACGGCCTGCTCCATCGGGGTGCCGAGCTCGGGAACGACCTCGCCCTTGACGTGGTAGCGACGCTTGGGCTCGAAGTAGAGCACCGGGTCGTCGCTCGCGATGGCCTGCCGGATGAGGCTGTAGGCGTCCTGAGCGTTGGAGACGGCGATCACCCGCAGGCCGGAGGTGTGGGTGAAGTAGGCCTCCGGTGATTCGGAGTGGTGTTCGGCCGCGCCGATGCCGCCGCCGAACGGCACCCGAATGGTGATGGGCATGCGCACGGCCCCCTGGGTGCGGTAGTGGAACTTGGCGACCTGGCTGACGATCTGGTCGAAGCCGGGAAAGATGAAACCGTCAAACTGAATCTCACAGACCGGGCGGTAGCCGCGGTAAGCCAGTCCGACCGCGGTGCCGATAATCGCGGATTCGGCCAGGGGTGTGTCAATAACCCGGCGAGCGCCGAACTGAGCGAGCAGATCGCTCGTGACCCGAAAGACACCGCCGAGGGCCCCGATATCCTCGCCGAGGAGCACCACCTTGGGGTCGTCGAGCATGGCCTGGCGCAGGCCCTCATTGATTGCCTTCCCCATGGTGAGGGTCTTGGTCTCGGTCAGTGGGACCGGTTTCGGGGCATCAAGGCCGGGCAAGCTGGCGGGGGTCATCAGGGTGGTCATGGTCATCGTCCTTCTCCAGGTGTGCCGAAGCTCGTGAGGTAGCCGGCATAGTCGGTGCGCTGGCGCTCGAGGGTCGCGTTAGGGGTGGTGTACACGTGGTCGAACACGCTCAGCGGTTGTGGGTCGGCCAGGCCGATGCAGCCGGCGCGTAGTTCGGCAGCCACCTGGTCGGCGATGGCCTGGGTCTCGGCTTCGACCTCGGGGGTGATCACGTCAAGCCGCTCCAGCAGCCGGTGCAGCCGCAGCAGCGGATCGCGGGTCTTCCATTCGGCGAGTTCGGCCGGGTCGCGGTAGCGGGTGGGGTCATCCGCTGTGGTGTGCGGTCCCATGCGGTAGGTGACCGCTTCGATGAAGGTGGGGCCGCCGCCGGTGCGGGCCCGGTCGAGGGCGATCCTGGTCGCCGCCATCACCGCGATCACGTCGTTGCCGTCGATGCGCAGGCTCGGGATGCCGAAGCCCGGTGCCCGATCGGCGATGTTGCGGTGTGCTTGCAGCCCGACCGGTTCGGAGATGGCCCACTGGTTGTTCTGGCAGAAGAAAACCACCGGGGCCTGAAAGCTTGCGGCGAAAACCATGGCCTCGTTGACGTCGCCCTGGCTGGTGGCGCCGTCGCCGAAGTAGGTGATGGCGACCGAGTCGACTTCGTCGCGCTGGGCGCCGAGCGCCCACCCGGTGGCGTGCAGGGTCTGCGCGCCGATGATGATGTTCGGCGTGGCCATATTGACCGTGTAAGGGTCCCAGCCGGACTGGGCGTTGCCGCGCCAGACCTTGACGATGTCGGTCAGGTTGACGCCGCGACAGTAGGCGACGGCGTTCTCCCGGTAGCTCGGAAAGATGAAATCATCGTCACGCAAGGCACGGGCCGAGCCGATCTGCGCGGCTTCCTGGCCGAGCAGCGGCGGCCACAGTCCGAGTTCGCCCTGGCGTTGCAGGGCGGTCGCCTCGGTGTCGATCCGGCGCACTACGACCATGTCGCGGTACAGGGCCAGCAGTGCCGGCCCGTCTAGATCGTCGACCCACGGGTCGAAGTCGGGCCGGGGCATCCGCTCGCCGTCAAGCGAGAGAAGTTGCACCAGCTGAGGGGAGAAATCAATCATGGTTCGCTCCGAGCGTCATTGCTAAAGTTGACGTGAGCCTATGTCGACCCCGCAGGGAGCACAACCACTGACGAAAAAAGTGAGCAGAGTGCCCTATTCAGACTCGTCGGACCGTGTTAAAGTTTTGCACTATGTACAGCCTTGACAAGACCGACACACAGCTCCTGCAAGCCCTCTCGGCCGACCCGCGCAGCACCTTCGTCGCCCTCGCCGACACCCTGGGGCTGTCGCGCAACACCGTGCAGGCCCGCATGAAGCGATTGGAAGATTCGGGCGCCTTTCTCGGCTTCGACCGCCGCATCAATCCGGCCGCTCTGGGCTACCCGCTGACCGCGTTCATCGAGGTGCATGTGCAGCAGAAGCGCCTCGCTCAAATCGTGATCGATCTCGCCAAAATTCCCGAAATCGTGCAGGCGCACGGCATGAGCGGGCAGGCCGATCTGCTCGTGCGCGTGGTCTGCACGGATGCCGCTGATCTGTTTCGGATCGATGGCACGATCCTCGCCTGTGATGGGGTCGAGCGCACCGAAACCTCGCTCGCGATGGGCGAGGTCATCCCGTATCGCCTCACCCCGCTGCTCGACCGGCACGCCTAAGCACGATTCGATCTATTTGCTAAATTCTTCATATAGTTATATAAAGAAGTAATGAAGTTAATCGCGCTGGTAGTCTTGCACCCAACCAGACGCACCGCAGAATCCGTCGCCTGCCCAGCACCTTCGACTTTCACGCTCCCCACAGAAGGCTCCAGCTTCGTGAACATGCATGCAGACCAGGGGCTCCGATGAGCTTCCTTCGATTGGCCACGCTCATTCGCCACGGCGGACGTATCGCCGAACCGGCACCGACCGCCCCGCCCCTGTTTCCCGGAGCCGAAGTCTTCGGCGGAAGCGTACAGGTGCGCTACATCAACGCCGGCGGCTGCAATGACTGTGCCCTGGAAGTTTCTGCCGCGTTCGGCCCGGTCTACGACGTGGAACGCTACGGCGTCCGCCTGGTGCCCTCGCCGCGGCATGCCGACGTGCTGCTCATCGTCGGCAGCGTGACCCGCAATATGGCCGAACCGTTGCGCCGCACCATCGAGGCCACCCCCACCCCCCGGTTTGTGATCGTGGTCGGCGACTGCGCCATCCACGGTGGCGCCTTCCGCGACGGCTACGGCATTATGGGGCCCGTTTCTGATTTCGTGCACGTCGATATCGAGGTACCGGGCAGTCCGCCGGAACCGACCGAGATCGTGCAGGCCCTGCGCCGGATGACCGGCCGATGACGGGTAGCGGAGCCGGGCTCCTGCTGCACACCGAGACCGGAACGGGCCTGCTCATGCAAACGGGTAGCGGAGCCGGGCTCCTGCTGCACACCGAGACCGGAACGGGCCTGCTCATGCAAACGGGTATCGGAGCCGGGCTCCTGCTGCAACTGGGCCTCGGCGCGCTGGCCGTGGTGACCGCCCTGCTGGCCGCACCGTCCCTGCGGTCGCGGGCCGGCGGCATCCTCTGCACCCTGATCGCCGTGACCGGTTTCGTCACCGGCCTCGCCGCGATGCTCGGCTCGACCGGCGGCCTGCTTATTCCCCTGGCTCTGCCGATGGACCCACTGCTGCTGGCCCCCGACCGTCTCGGCGGTCTGTTCATGCTCATCGTGTCGGGCGTCGGCATACTCGTCTCGCTCTACTCGATGAGCTCGACCAGCGGACCCGACGCGAGCCGCACCGCCTGGGTCGCCATGCCGGTGTTCCTCGTGGGCATGCAACTCGTTCCCGCGGCGACCGACTCGGTGTCGTTCCTGCTGGCCTGGGAGGTCATGACCCTCGGCTCCACCGTTCTCCTGCTGGCCGATCACGCCAGCCGCGCCTCGGTCGCCTCGGCCGGCATCTGGTACTCAGCCATGTCGCAGTTGAGCTTCTTCTTCATCCTCGCCGGATTCGCCGTGCTCGCCGCCGCTTCGGGCGGCACCAGCTTCACCAGCCTGCAGGCGATCGAACCCGGTGGCTGGGCCGCGAACGTCGCCTTTGTCCTGTTCCTGCTCGGTTTCGGCGGCAAGGCCGAACTCGTTCCGCTGCACGTCTGGGTACCCCGGGTACTGCCCGAAGCCCCGAGCCACGTCTCGGCTGCGATGAGCGGCGCTATGGTCAAGATCGGCGTCTACGGCGGCCTGCTGGTCTGCGTGCGTCTGCTGCCCGACGGTCCGGCCTGGTGGGGCATTGCGATCATGCTGGTCGGTGGCGCATCCGCTTTGTACGGCATTCTGCAGGCCTCCGTGTCGAGTGACCTCAAGGTTTTGCTGGCGTACTCGACCACCGAGAACATGGGTCTGGTCTTTCTCGGCCTCGGCGCGAGCATGCTGCTGCGCGGCTACGACGCGCAAGCGGCAGCGGATGCCGCGCTCGTCGCCGCCCTGCTGCTCGCCGTCAGCCACGCCGCATTCAAGTCCACGCTGTTCCTCGGTGCTGGCGCCATTATCCACGCCACCGGCGAACGCAACCTCGACCGGCTCGGCGGCCTCGGCGCCCGTATGCCCGTCACTGCCGCCGCGTTCGGCATCGCCAGCCTCGGCGCGGCCGCCATCCCGATCACGAGCGGTTTCGTCGCCGAGTGGATGCTGCTGCAGTCCCTCATTCACGGCGGTCGCCTCGATGGGGCGGTCGTCTCGGTCGCGGCATCCGTCGCTATGCCGCTCGCCGTCGCCGTGATCGCCCTGACCGCCGGTCTGGCGCTGCTCACCTTCGTCAAGGCCTACGGCATCGCCTTCCTGGCCCGGCCACGAAGCACCGCCGCAGCGGATGCCCGGGAAGTGCCGGCGCTGATGCGCATTTCACTCGCCCTCGGCGCCCTGGCCGTGCTCGCTCTCGGCTTGCTGCCGGGACCGATCGCCGCCCTCGTGGCGACCACGGTCAGTTCGGACCCGACGGCCGCGGTGCGGTCGGTCGGACTGGGCGGGGTATCGCTGCCGGGCATCGGCGCGGTGCTCGACCCGATCATGCTCGTCGTCCTGTCGGCCCTCGTCGCCATCCCGGTGATCGTCGCGATCATCATCTCGGCCCGCCGGCATCCGCACCGTATCGTCGACCTGCCCTGGGGTGGCGGCGGATCTCGAGCCCGGCCACGCATGCAGTACACCGCGACGTCGTATGCGGAGCCGCTGGTTCGCGTTTTCGACGACGTGCTCAAGCCCTCCCGTGACGTGCAGGTCACCCACGTGGCCGAGTCCCGCTATCTGGTGGAACGCGTGCGGGTGGAACAGAGCGTCTCCGATGTGATCGAAACCCGGCTGTACCGTCCGGTGCTCAACCTGTTCCAGCGCTACGGCGTGGTCGTGCGGCACGTCGCCAACGGCAGCATCCACCGCTACCTCTCTTATTCCTTTGTCGCGCTGCTGATCGTGCTGATTGTGGTCTCCCTATGAACAATTACGACGCGAATGCCACGGACGTCAGCGCCATCATCATCGCCCTCGTGCAGGTTGTCTTGTTCGTGTTCCTCGCCCCGCTGCTGATGGGTGTGATCCGGCAGGTGCGAGCCACCATCGAGGGCCGCGCGGGCGCCGGAATCTGGCAGCCCTGGCGCGACCTGCGCAAGCTGCTCGCGAAGAACCCGGTGCGCGGCACCGACAGCAGCTGGATGCTGCGAGTCGGTCCGGTCGCCCTGGTCGTGTCGAGCCTGCTGCTCTGCGTGCTGCTGCCGCTGGTCGGCACGATTCCGTTCGCGCTGATTCCCAGCGACCTGTTCGTCATTGTCTCCATCATGCTGATCGGCGTCGTCGCCCTCGCCCTGGTCGGCCTCGACGGCGGCACCGCCTTCGGCGGCATGGGGTCCAGCCGACACATGACGGTTGCCGCGCTGGTTGAGCCGACCCTGCTGCTCTCGGTCTACGCGTTCTCGATTCCGGCCGGAACCAGCACCCTGTCGGTCATCGTTGAAACCCGGCTGCTCTCCCCCGAGCTGATCATCTCGCCGGTCAGCGTGCTGGCCCTCGTCGCGCTGTCGATCGCCATCATGGCCGAGACCGCCCGACTGCCCATCGATAACCCTGGCACCCACCTTGAGGTGACCATGCTGCACGAGGCGATGACGCTCGAAGCGAGCGGACGCGACCTCGCCTGGCTCGAAGTCGGCTCCTGGCTGAAGCTAGCTGCCCTGCTCGGTCTGGTCAGCAACCTGATCGTGCCGTGGGGTGTCGTCACCGATTTCAGCGCCCTGGGCCTCCTGATTGGCGTCGTCTCGATCGCCGTGAAGGTGCTGGTGCTGGGGGTGCTGCTCAGCGTCGGCGAGATCTTTCTCGCCAAGGTACGCCTGTTCCAGGTGCCCGAGCTGCTCGCGGGCTCGTTCGCCCTCGCCTTCCTGGCCGTCACCGCCTCCTATCTGGTCGCCTGAGGAGCATCCGTCGTGTTTGAAACCTTCTTTCCGCAACTGATCGGTCTCTGTACCGGAGCCCTGCTGCTGACCAGCGCGCTCATGGTCTGGCGACACTCGCTGCTCGCGTCCATCCGTCTGCTCGCGCTGCAGGGCGTCGCCCTCGCCGCGCTCGTTGCGGTGATCGGCATCGCCGAGGGTGAGTCCGAACTCGTGCTCGTGTCGCTGCTCATCCTCTCGGTCAAGGGCATCGGACTGCCCTGGGTGCTCGCGCACCAGTCCAAGGCGTCGATCAAGCAGATTCAGGAGTCACCCCGGCTCAATCCGACCGCCGCTCTGCTGGCCGTCACGCTCCTGACGATTCTCAGCTACGTCGTCGTCAGCCGGATCTTCGGGCTCGGCGACACCACGACAGGCCATGCCGCCCCGATCGGGCTGGCCATGGTCCTGATCGGCTTCCTGCTGCTGATCAGTCGGCGTCGCGCCCGCTCGCAGCTGATCGGCTTTCTGCTGCTCGACAACGGAATTGCCACCATCGCGTTTTTGACCAGCGGCGGCGTACCGATTCTGCTCGAGTTCGCGGTCTCCCTCGACGTGCTGCTGGTCGTGCTCATTCTGCATGTTTTTGCCGGCCGCATGCGCACCAAGTTCGGCGGCACCGCCGTCGATCAGCTCAGAGAGTTGCACGATTGATGTCAGTTATTCTGTGGATGCCCCTCGTCGGCCCACTCGTCTTCGCCGGTCTCAGCCTGCTGCTGCGCGGGTCTTCGCTCCGCCGTTTCGTCGGTGTCGCCGCATCGAGCGCCGTGCTGGTTTCCGGCCTGTTCCTGATCGGTGCCGTGCTGGGCGGCGATGTGCCCTCCGCTGGCGGCGGTATGCTGCGCGCCGATGCTCTCTCGGCCTATATGCTCAGTGTCGTCGGAGCGGTCGGACTCGTCTCCACCTGGGGTGGTCTCAGTAGCGCGGCGTCGAGCCGCACCCGAGATGCCGCCGGCTACGAAGCGCTTATCGCTCTGTTCCTGGCAGCTATGTCCCTCGCCGTGCTCGCCGACAGCATCGGCCTGATGTGGGCGGCCGTCGAAGCCACGACCATCGCCACAGCCTTTCTGGTCGGCCACCACCGCACCCGGCGGTCGCTCGAAGCCGCCTGGAAATACGTCATCCTCGGCTCGGTCGGTGTCGCGATCGCGCTGCTCGGCATCGTACTCATCTACGCCGCTTCGGTCGGCACCGACACCCCCACCCTGTCCTGGCGTCTACTGAGCCAGGCCGACCTCGGCCTCGACCCAGCACTCATCACCGCCGGCGGCGCCCTGGCCGTGCTCGGATTCGCGACCAAGTCCGGCCTGGCCCCGATGCACAGTTGGCTGCCGGATGCCCACAGCCAGGCCCCGGCGCCCGTTTCCGGCCTCATGTCCGGCGTACTTCTCTCGGTCGCCCTCTACGCCATCCTGCGCATCCAGTCGATCACCAACCTCGTGATCGGTCCGGAGTTTCTGCGCACCATGCTCTGCATCGGCGGGCTGCTGTCCCTGCTCGTTGCCGCATCCCTGCTCATTCGGCAACGCGATTACAAGCGGATGCTCGCCTACTCCAGCATCGAACACATGGGGCTCATGGCGATCGGTGTCGCCATCGGCCCGGCTGCCCTCCCGTCGGTGTTGCTCTACATTCTCGGCCACGGCTTGATCAAGGCGACCCTGTTCGTCATCTCCGGACGCATCCTGAAGATCGAGGGCACCCCGGTGATCGCCGATGTGCGGGCTCTGCTGGTGCGACGACCCGGGCTCGCCATCCCCTGGCTGATGGCGATGGCGGCGATCGTTGGCTTTCCCCCGTTCAGCATCTTCTTCTCCGAGGTCGGCATCATCATGGCCGGCTGGTCGGTGGGACTCGGCGGAGTCGTCGGCGCGGCCCTCCTGCTGCTGCTCGTCATCTTCGCCGCCTTCACCCGGCTGACCGTGCAGATGACCATCGGCGCACCCGCGGCCACCGTGCCCCCGAGCCCCCAGGCGTTCACGCCGGACTATTCCACCCACGGTCCAATTTTGCCCATCATCCTGGCCCTGGCGACCACAGCGACGATCGCCTTCGTGGCCGAGCCGGTCGGCACTCTGTTGCTGCAGGCCACAGCCGTTCTGGGAGGTACCAACTGATGCGCGATGACCGACGAGCCAATGACATGACGCCTGAAGACCACGCCGCCGATGAGTTGGCCTCCGGCCGCTCCACCGAACGCGGCCTGGCCGCCGGCGACGGTGCCGAGCTACGCCACCTCGACCGTTCGAAGCTGGCGACAACAGCCGGTGCCCTGTTGGATGCCGGCAGTCGTCTGGCCCTGATCGCCTGCCACGAAGACAGCGACCAGTTTCGCATCGTGTATTCCTTTGTCGGAGCAGACCCGTCCCTGCGCGCTGATCTGTCAGTGAGCGTGCCACGCACGGACGCCTGGATTCCCAGCCTCGCCGAACTGTCGTTTTCGGCCGGGAACTTCGAGCGGGAGATTCGCGATCTGTACGGTGTCGAGCCGCGGGATCACCCGCAGCCCCACCGGCTGGTGCGCCACGGCCACTGGCCGCGCGGCTGGTATCCGATGCTCAAGGCCAACTCGGTCGTACCCGAGTTCGAGCCCGACGTGGAATCCTTCCCGTTCGTCCCGGTCGAAGGTCCCGGGGTTTATGAGATCGCCGTCGGACCGATTCACGCCGGGATCATCGAGCCCGGACACTTTCGGTTCTCGGTCGTCGGCGAGACGATCGTGCGCATGGAAGCGCGCCAGTGGTACCTGCACCGCGGCGTCGAGAAGGTCTTCGAGGGCAAGAACGCGGCTGAGGGCGTGCTGCTCGCCGAGCAAATCAGCGGGGACACGGCCGTCGGCCATTCCCTCGCCTTCGTCATGGCCGTCGAGCAGGCCACCGGCACCCCGGTCTCCGAACCCGACCGGCTGTTGCGGGCCTTGCTCCTGGAACTGGAGCGGCTGTACAACCACATCACCGACCTGGGCTCACTCGCTAACGATGTCGGCTTCGGCATCATCGACGCGCACGCTCAGGGCCTGCGTGAGCAGCTCATGCGCATCAACAAATCGGTCACCGGGCACCGCCTGCTCCGCGGCGCTCTCAGCATCGGTGGCACCAGGGTCACCGCCCTGCCGAACGCCGACGATCTGGCTCGCATTGCCGCCGACATGGCCGAACTGGCCGAGATCACGCTCGGCCACGCCATCGTGCGCGGCCGCTTCACCGGCACGGCCCGCCTGTCCCGGGCCCATGCGACCACGCTTGGCACGCTCGGCTACGTCGCCCGCGCCTCCGGCATCGAGACCGACGCTCGCCTTGAGCATCCGTTCGTCAATCTCGGCGAGGTCTTTCACATCGTGACCGAGGACGGCGGCGACGTGCTGGCTCGCTACACCGTGCGCGCTCGGGAAGTCGAGGTGTCGACCGCCATCGTGCTGGACTTGCTGAAACGACTGCAGGGGCACACGGGGACCGCGTACAGCGTCAACCCGACCGCGGCCGGAACCGGGCTGGCCCTCGTCGAGGCCTGGCGGGGTACGGCAACCCACCGAGTCGAGCTCGCCGCCGACGGCACGCTCGCCCGGGTCAAGATCGTCGACCCGTCGTTCCTGAACTGGCCCGCCGTGCCGCAGGCCCTGTCGGAAACGATCGTTCCCGACTTTCCGCTCACCAATAAGAGCTTCAACCTCTCCTACGCCGGCAACGACCTGTAGACCGCGTCGGGCGGGCCGACCGTGGCGAGCGGGCCGACCGTGGCGAGCGGGCCGACCGTGGCGAGCGGGTGTTACTCCTGCTCGAGGTGGCGCAGTAGTGCGTGCGAGTCGGTGAGGCTGGCCAGCACCATGCGCTTGGCCGCGGCCAGCAGCTCCACCGCGCCCTGGTCGCGCAGCGCATAGAAGATGGAGTTGCCCTCGCGCCGGGTCACCACGACCCCCGCCCGCCGCAGCACACCGAGCTGCTGCGACAGGTTGGACAGCTCGCAGCCGAGTGCCTCGGCGAGTGACCCCACCGAGCGTTCACCGGCGACGAGCTGTTCCAAAACCTGCACCCGCAACGGATGCCCGAGCGCCTTGAACAGGTCGGACTTCAATTGGGCGGCGGGCAGACCAGAAGACAACACAGGTTCAGTATATCGTTACCTAATGATTCTTTCAATTAGATGGCTGCCGCTGAATGCGTAACGCTGAATACGTACGCTGAATCGCCGTTAGCGGAGGCGCAGCACCCCGTCATTCACGAGGGCACGAGTGTAACCGAGGCTGTTGCCAAGCGCGTTCGGGTGAAAGTTGGCCGGCGCGAACGGGTTCAGCGCATCAAATGCAAAGTATGGAACGCGCGACCCGATGCCGTGTGCGGCGAATTCCTGCGCGGCGTCGACAAAGCGGATGCGTGGCGTCGCCATCGCCGCGACGGATCCCGCGATAACAGTGTTCAGTGCGTCGGTGGCACCATTGAGCACGTCGCCCAGCGGGGAGAATCCCGGCTTGAACTGGCGCGGATAACTGAGCACCGCGATCTTCGCCTGCGGCAACGTCGCCGCCACGAGACCGTAGGTACCCACGAGCTTGGGGGCGAGAACGCTCAGCTGAGCCACACTGTTTTGGATGGCGCCGAGGCAGACCGAACTGGCCGGGTCGGGCGCACACGCCGCCAAAACGATGTTGGAGCCGGCATCGATGCCGCCGACGGTCAGCGTGACCAGAGCGGTGCTCTGGCTGACCCCGAGAAGCTGAGCGGGAACATCCACTGTGCTGGCTCCGGAACAGGCTTTGTTCGACACGAGTTTGAACGGACTGACCAGGTCCGCGAAGATCGGGTAGCTGGCGCGCTTGGAACGCAGGCACGCGGTGCCGTCCGGCACGTAGGGCGGGGCACCCTGACCCGAGGTGAACGAGTCGCCGAGAGCGACATAGCTGGTTGCGGAGGCTTTGACGGACGGAGAGGTCTGCGCGAGCGCCGGGGCGCTCACCGCACCGGCCAGCAGGGCAACAGTGACCAGGGCGACAGCGCCGAGGCGAGGCAAAAACCGTGAAGCCAATCGTTGATTTGTCATGCCACGAACGTAGACCCGGTGCGGGGCCTCAACAAGGCGTGCGCGGGCCGTCTTTCGCGTCAGGAACGCGAAAAGGCCCGCACTGCAAGCAGTGCGGGCCTTCCGTCTACCCGACCGACCTGGCGAGAGGTGATCGGGAGATCTATTGGGGCAAGGTGTTCGTCAGTACTAAACCTCGACTGAAGCGTCTGCGCTGTCGGAAGCCGCAGCGCGACCTTCGGTGTCAGCAGCCTCATCGAGCACCGGAGCGAGCGAGAGCTTGCCACGGTCATCGATCTTCGTGATTTCCACGAGAACCTTCTGGCCGACGCCGAGCACGTCTTCGACGTTCTCGACGCGCTTGCCACCAGCAAGTTTACGCACTTCGGAGATGTGCAGCAGACCATCCTTGCCCGGGAGCAGCGAAACGAAGGCACCGAACGCGGCGATCTTGACGACGGTTCCGAGGAACTGCTCGCCGACCTCGGGGTTGGTCGGGTTCGCGATGGCGTTCACCTGAGCTCGTGCGGCTTCGGCTGACGGCCCGTCGACGGCTCCGATGTACACGGTGCCGTCTTCCTCGATCGAGATGTCGGCACCGGTGGTGTCCTGGATCGAGTTGATCGTCTTGCCCTTCGGGCCGATCAGCTCGCCGATCTTGTCGACCGGGATCTGCACGCTGATGACGCGCGGCGCGGTGGGCGCCATCTCGTCGGGAGCGTCGATCGCCGCGTTCAACACGGAGAGGATCGTGGTGCGGGCATCCTTCGCCTGGTTCAGCGCGCCAGCCAGGACCGAGGCGGGAATACCGTCGAGCTTGGTGTCCAGCTGGATCGCGGTGATGAATTCGCTCGTGCCGGCAACCTTGAAGTCCATGTCGCCGAGGGCATCTTCGGCACCGAGGATGTCGGTCAGCGCCGCGTAACGAGTCTGGCCATCAACGGTGTCGCTGATCAGGCCCATGGCGATACCCGCGACCGGGGCGCGCAGCGGCACTCCGGCGTTCAGCAGCGACAGGGTCGAAGCGCAGACGGAACCCATCGAGGTGGAACCGTTGGAGCTGAGCGCCTCGGAGACCTGACGGATAGCGTACGGGAACTCCTCACGCGTGGGCAGCACGGGGACCAGGGCACGCTCAGCGAGCGCTCCGTGGCCGATCTCGCGACGCTTCGGCGTTCCGACCCGGCCGGTTTCACCGGTCGAGTAGGGCGGGAAGTTGTAGTTGTGCATATAACGCTTTTTGGTGACCGGGTTCAGCGAGTCGATCGACTGCTCGAGCTTCAGCATGTTCAGCGTGGTCACGCCCAGGATCTGGGTTTCACCGCGCTGGAAGATGGCCGAACCATGCACGCGCGGGATGACCGCAACCTCGGCATCGAGCGGACGGATGTCCGCCAGTCCACGACCGTCGATACGGATGCCGTCGTTGAGTACGCGTGAGCGAACGACGAGCTTGGTGACCGACTTGTACGCCGCGTTGACCTGGTTGTTGGCGCTCGCGTCGAGCTCGCCGGCTTCAACCTTGGCCGCGATGGCGGTCTTGACGGATGCCTTGAGCGCGTCGTCAGCGTTCTGACGCTCGACCTTGTCGGCGATCGTGTAGACCGTCCCCAGCTGGTCGTAGGCCAGCGCGGCGACCGCGTCGTAGGTGGCCGGCTGGTACGGCGGGAAGAGCGCGAAGTCGGCGGTCGGCTTGGCGGCGGCATCCGCTACCTGCTGCTGCGCGAAGACGAGCTGCTTAATGAAGGGCTTGGAAGCCTCGATGCCCTGGGCAACGACGGCTTCGTTCGGCGCGATGGCGCCGCCCTTGATCAGGTTCCAGGCTGCGTCGGTCGCTTCGGCCTCGATCATCATGATCGCGACGTCCTGCACACCGTTGGCGTCCGTGACAACACGGCCGGCGACGACCATGCTGAACACGGCGTCATCAAGCTGCGAGTGCTTCGGGAAGGCAACCCACTGGCCGCCACCGTTCTCGTCCGGGATGAGGGCGACGCGAACGCCACCGATCGGCCCGGAAAACGGCAGGCCGGCGAGCTGCGTCGACATGGAGGCCGCATTGATCGCGAGCACGTCGTACAGTTCGTCGGGCTCGATGGCCAGAACGGTGATGACAACCTGGATCTCGTTGCGGAGACCATCGACGAACGACGGGCGCAGCGGCCGGTCGATCAGACGGCAGGTGAGGATGGCGTCGGTCGAGGGACGACCTTCGCGGCGGAAGAAGCTGCCCGGGATGCGGCCGGCTGCATACATGCGCTCTTCAACGTCGATGGTGAGCGGGAAGAAGTCGAAGTTGTCCTTCGGCTGCTTGCTGACGCTCGTGGCGGAGAGCAGCATCGTCTCGTCGTCAATGTAGGCGGCGGCAGAACCCTGCGCCTGCTGGGCGAGACGCCCGGTTTCGAAACGGATGGTGCGCTTGCCGTACTTGCCGTTATCGATAACGGTTTCGGCGAACGTGATTTCTGGACCCTCCATGTGGGGGTTTTCTCCTTTAAGTTTGCTTCTCGCCATGCTGGCGACGAAGGCTCGCGTGCCCGTATGACAGGCGAGTTGGACGGGTTGATCTCACAATCAACCCGGCCAAGTCTAACAGACCTGTTAGAAAGCGCCCATCAGGCCGACGGCCTAGCCGGCAACCGGCGTGGCAGCATCCGTCGTTCAGATGGGTACAGCCGCTGCGGCGGCCGACAATGAGGCGTGGGTAGGCCCGGAAGGCACGGTGGCCGGTCGATTTTTGGCAAACTCGCGGCGCAGCACCGGCACGACCTCTTCGCCCAGAAGGTCGAGTTGCTCCAGCACGGTTTTCAGCGGCAGACCGGCGTGATCCATGAGGAAGAGCTGGCGTTGATAGTTACCGACGTAGTCGCGGAAACCGAGGGTGCGGTCGATGATCTGCTGCGGGCTGCCGACGGTGAGCGGGGTTTGCTCGGTGAAGTCTTCCAGCGACGGGCCGTGTCCGTAGACGGGTGCGTTGTCGAAGTAGGGGCGGAATTCCTTCACGGCGTCCTGGGAATTCTTGCGCATGAAGACCTGGCCGCCGAGACCGACGATGGCCTGCTCGGCGGATCCGTGTCCGTAGTGCTCAAACCGCTCGCGGTAGTAACCGACCATTTTCTGGGTGTGACTGGCCGGCCAGAAGATGTGGTTGGCGAAGAAGCCGTCACCGTAGAAGGCGGCCTGCTCGGCGATCTCCGGGCTGCGGATACTGCCGTGCCAGACGAAGGGCGGCACACCAGCGAGCGGGCGCGGCGTTGATTGAAAATCCTGCAGCGGGGTGCGGAACTGGCCTTGCCAATTCACCACGTCTTCACGCCAGAGTTTACGCAGCAGCGCATAGTTCTCCAGGGCCAGCGGGATGCCCTGACGGATGTCCTGGCCGAACCACGGGTACACCGGGCCGGTATTGCCGCGACCGAGCACGAGATCGACCCGACCCTCGGACAGGTGCTGCAGCATTGCGTAGTCCTCGGCGATCTTCACCGGATCGTTGGTCGTGATCAGGGTGGTCGCGGTCGAGAGGATGATGCGGCTCGTCTTTGCTGCGATGTAGCCGAGCATGGTGGTCGGGGACGACGGCACGAAGGGCGGATTGTGGTGCTCACCGGTGGCGAAGACGTCGAGGCCGACTTCTTCGACCTTCTGGGCGATCGTGACCATTGCCGAGATGCGCTCGTGCTCGGACGGTTCCCGCCCGGTCGTGGGGTCAACGGTGCGATCGCCGACGGCGAAGATTCCGAACTGCATGTAAACCTCCAGAAAAATCAATGCGTTTGCATTGATATTACCAGTAACTGCGGCCGGGTTGACCGCATTCCCGGCAGTAAACCGCCCCGAACTGGTGCCATGAGAATGGGTGGCACACGTTCCGGTGTCAGACAAAGTGTTAGTGACTGAAATGAGGATGCGCCGATGCAGGGACTCGCGCGGGTGGCGGCAGCCGGAATGATGCGTGCCTGGGCCGCGATCAGCATGCAGGGCAGCGTCACCATTCCGCAGCCCAGCGACACCCCGGTGGCCCACTCCCCCGGCATCGACAGCGATCGCATTCTCGTGCTCGGCAGCGGGCCGGCCGCCG
Organism: Cryobacterium sp. Hh7; assembly: GCF_004403155.1. Lineage (NCBI taxonomy): Bacteria > Bacillati > Actinomycetota > Actinomycetes > Micrococcales > Microbacteriaceae > Cryobacterium > Cryobacterium sp. Hh7. The sequence continues at coordinate 101,972 of NZ_SOHG01000040.1, forward strand.
GCTGGGGCGTCAGCAGCCACGACCTCGCGTTGCCCGGTTCGCTCGCTCGGGCGCTTTCGGGGCGCACGCAGCGCGGAGCGGACGTGGCCCTCATCGCCAGCTCGATCGGGCTGCTGGCCTCCGTGCAGGTACAACTGCGCGGGGCTGACCTTCGACGCCTCGATGCGATCGTCGTCGTTCTGGGCGTCGGTGACGCCCTGCACCTCACGGCCGAGCGAACCTGGCAGGCCGACCTCACTCGACTCCTGAATTTTGTCGAGCGACACACGAATGACAGCGCGTACATTTACGTTCAGGGTATCCAACCCATTCGTGCCATTCCGATCTTCAACAGCCTCGGCGGAACAATCGCCGATCGGCACGCCCGATCGCTCGACGCGATCACCGAACGGGTCTGCCTGTCGATGCGTCGCTCCGTTTTCGTCCCCGTGGCGGACGTCGAATTTCCAGCCTCCGCTGGTCTGTCGGATTCCACCGATTATCGCCACTGGGGCGAATTTCTAGCCAAGAAGATGGCGGGGCGTCTGGAGGTCGTGCAGCGCAGCCGCTATCCGGTACCGCTCGGATCCACCGATGCGCCGCCCAGGACGGCACCCATCCGTGGCGGTGACCAGCGCCGCCTCAGACGCGGCTGTGACACCCGGTTGGATCATATTGTGGCGCTGGCGCAGCAGTCTTTCGGTACGGCATCCGCTCTCTTCGCTATTCGGGACAGTAATCGCCTGCAAATTCGGTCGAGTACCGGCCCCGCCTTGCCGACCCCGGCCTGGAGCGATTCGATGTCGGCGATGGTCGTGCGCGCACGCGGTGCCGTCATCGTGCCCGACACGCTCGCCGATCAACGCCTGCGGCGCAAAGCCTTCGTCACCGGCGCGCCCCACATGCGTTTCTATGCCGGATTCCCCATCGAAGCAGCCTCGGGCGAGCGCATCGGCGCCCTCGGCGTGTTCGATCCGGAACCGCGCGCGGACTCGGGGGTCGATGCGGTCCTCCTGCGCCAGCTCGCCCTCATGATTCAGGAAGAGATGAACACGAACGGCGAGTTCGCCGGCTAGTCGACGGGCTTGGTCGCGGCGCCAGCTTCGACCCTGGCCGCTTCGGCAGCAGCCGCACGCTGCTTGATGCCGAGCACGGAGTGGCGGCGACCGTAGGCGAAGTAGACAAGGAACCCGACGGCCAGCCACACCCCGAACCGTGCCCAGGTGAGGGTTGTCAGGTTGAGCATCAGCCAGACGCAGAGCACGGCCGACAGGATCGGCAACACCGGCGAGAACGGCACCTTGAACGCGCGCGGCAGGTCGGGACGCTTCTTGCGGAGCACAACGACGGCGATACTCACCAGCACGAAGGCCGACAGTGTTCCGATGTTGATCATCTCTTCGAGCACCCCCACGTCGGTGAGCCCGGCGATGAGAGCGACGGCGGTACCAGAGATGATCTGAATGCGCGCCGGCGTGCGGCGTTTTTCGCTCGTGACGCTGAGCCAGCGCGGCAGCAGGCCGTCGCGGCTCATGGCGAACAGCACGCGGGACAGGCCGAGCAGCAGCACCATGATCACGGTGGTGAGGCCGACCAGGATTCCGATCGAGATCACCTGAGCGGCCCAGCCGGCGCCGACCGCGACGAATGCGGTCGCGAGGGAGGCGTTCGGGTCGTCGGCCAGTACGGTGTACGGAACCATGCCGGTGAGGACGAGGCTGACGCCGAGGTAGAGCACCGTGACGATCGCCAGGCCGGCGAAGATGCCGCGCGGCAGGGTCTTCTGCGGGTTCTTGACCTCTTCGGCGCTCGTGGCAACCACATCGAAGCCGATGAACGCGAAGAACACCAGGGATGCACCGGCCAGCAGGCCGAACAGGCCGTACTGCGCCGGGGCCGCCCCGGTCATGAAGGAGAACAGGGACTGCATCCAGACGTCGCCCTCGCCGCCGGCCCTGGGAACTTCGGCCGGAATGAACGGCGTGTAGTTCGCGGTGTTGATGAAGAACGCGCCGACGATGATGACGAAGACCACGATGGCGACCTTGATGATCGTGAAGACGCTGGCGACGCGGGCGGAGAGCTGGGTGCCGAGCACGAGCAGGGCGGTGAAGATGGCGACGATGACGAAAGCTCCCCAGCTGACGTCGAGGCCGATCACGGTGATCGTCGCTGGAATGTTCCAGCCGGCCAGATCGAACACGGTGCTGAGGTAGATGCCCCAGTACTTGGCGATGACGGCGGCAGCCGTGAGCATCTCGAGGATGAGGTCCCAGCCGATAATCCAGGCGAGCAGCTCTCCGAGGGTCGCGTAGGTGAAGGTGTAGGCGGACCCGGCGACGGGCACGGCCGAGGCGAACTCGGCGTAACACATGATCGCGAGGGCGCAGGTGAAGGCGGCGAGCAGGAAGGCCAGGGTGACCGACGGCCCGGCGTAGCTGCCGGCTGCCTTGGCGCCGACCGAGAAGATTCCAGCTCCGACGGCGACCGCTACGCCCATGATCATGAGGTCCCAGGTGCCGAGGGTGCGTTTGAGGCTGTGGCCCTTTTCCAGCGAGTCTGCTATCGAATCTTCAATACTCTTGATGCGCCTAAGACTCATGCTGATTTCCGTTCGTTATTGCCAACCACCTATGTTAGCAAGCCGCTGTTCTACCCCCGCTCGCCGGCGGCACGCACAACGGGCCGCCACCTAAAAGGTGACGACCCGTTGTGAAGAAGTTCGCGTTGTCAACGCTGCATTCGCTTCGTGCAATTGAACTGCACGAAATTAGCGACGCAGGCCGAGGCTGCCGATCAGTGTGCGGTACCGAGTGATGTCGATGTCCGACAGGTAACCGAGCAGACGGCGACGCTGACCAACCATAAGAAGCAGGCCACGACGTGAGTGGTGGTCGTGCTTGTGCTCTTTCAGGTGCTCGGTGAGGTCAAGAATGCGCTGCGTGAGCATTGCAATCTGAACTTCCGGGGACCCGGTGTCGCCTGGGTGGGTAGCGTACTTTTCGATGATCGCCTTCTTAGCATCTGGTTCGAGTGCCATAAAGTGGGATCCCCTTTCTCTCACTGCGCGGTGCCCTTGGCAGGATGCCTGAGCTCTCTTTATCCGCGGCCGTTGAACGGCAACCTTGATACCCTAGCAGAGCACACGGGTAAAACCGGCACACCCTCCCGTTTTGGTGCCATGCGCCCGGTCTGTTCCCGCCCGCTCATAGCGCTACAGTGGGGGAATAATCGAGGAGGTGCATGAACGTGGGTACGTTGCTGTATGGCAATCCGGGTATCGTGATCACCTTCGACGATCGTGCCCTCATGCACCTGCAGATCGTGATCAGCACCAAGCTGCGGCGCCGGGAGAGTTTCATTTTCACCTGGTCCGATTCGGCCGACGAGGGAAGTGGTCGCAGCGCGATCTGGCTCGACCCGACGAGCACGCTCTACTACCGATATTTTGGCAGTCGCACCCCGTCGATCAACCGGGACTGGATCGAAGCCCTCATGCTCTCGGCCAACAGTGCCGGCGGCCTGGCGTTCATCGCCGAGCCGACACCGTCGCCGAGCATCAGCGCGAAGACGCGGCGCTAAGCGTCGGGAACTGCGCTGCTCTGGGGGCGATGGCACCCAGCGCGTCGGCCAGCGCGGCCAGAAAATGGTCGGCGCTGGCGATACTGAGACAGAGCGGCGGCTTGATCTTGAGCACGTTTTTGAAGTCGCCGGTGGGCTGCACGATGCAGCCGCGCAGCAGTAGTTCGTCGCAGAGCCGCGCGGCCGCGCCCGTCGCTGGAGTGAAGGCGGCGCGGTCGCTGACCAGCTCGACTCCGAGGTAGAGCCCCATTCCGTACACCGCGCCGATCAGATCGAAGCGTTCGCCGAGCCGTTCCAGGCCCCGTTTGAGATGCCGACCGACGACCTCAGCATTGTGTTGCAGGCCTTCGTCGCGCATGATGTCGAGCACGGTCAGGCCGATGCGGCAGCTCAGCGGGCTGCCGCCAGCCGACGAAAAGAACGGTCCCTCCTCGCTGAAGCGCTCCGCAATGTCGCGGCGGGTGATGACCGCGCCGAGTGGATGCCCGTTGCCCATCGCCTTGGCGATGGTGATGATGTCGGGAACCACTCCTTGTTGCTCGGTACCCCAGAAGTGCTTGCCGAGCCGGGCGTAGCTCACCTGCACCTCGTCGGCGATGCAGAGTGCGCCGCGGGCGCGCATCCGCTCGTAGACGCCGGCCAGGTAGCCGTCGGGCAATAACACGCCGCCGGCATTCCCGAATACGGGTTCGGCGATGAACGCGGCTACCGTGCGCCCGGCGTCGGCCAGGTCCCGCAGATCGCCGTCGAGGTCGTCGAGGTACTGCGGGGCAGACTGCATGCCCCGATATTTGCCGCGCACGGCGTTCGGCGCTTCGACCAGGTGCACCCAGTCCGGCCGGGTGTCGAGCGCCCGGGGGTTGTCGGCGACCGAGGAGGAGACGGCATCCGCTGCCAGCGACCAGCCGTGATAGGCCTCGCGCACCGCGAGCACGGTGTCCTGGCCGGTGTAGCTGAGGGCGAGGCGCAGGGCGAGGTCGACGGCCTCGGTGCCGCTATTGACCAGAAAGACGGTGTCGAGCGGGTCGGGGGCGAGTGCGGCGAGGCGCTCGGTGAAGCGCACGAGCTCCTCGTAGTGAAAGCGGGAGTTGGTATTCAGCAGCGACCATTGGCTGCGCGCGGCCTCGGCAATGCGCGGATGCCCGTGTCCGACTGTCGTGACATTGTTCACCATGTCGACGTAGGCCTGGCCGTGAGTATCGATGAGGTGATGCTGCCAGCCACGTTCGATCTGCGGCGGGGCTTGGTAATAGTGTTCCTGCACGCGCGCAAAGGACTGGTCCCGGCGCTGCAGCAGGGCGCCGGCATCGGCCAGTGAACGGGCGGTTTCCAGCCCGAGCAGCGCTGACGGGTCGGGGCAGACCCGCTGCCAGAGCGCCGCGTGTGACGGTGCGGCGAAGAACGGCGGGCGGATGCCGCGAAGCCGGCTGGTCTGCAGGGTCACGCGGGCCACTCGGGCGGCGTGGCGTGCACCGGCCGAACTGGCCTGAGCCGCACCGAGAGCGGTACCGAGAGCGGTACCGAGAGTCGTTCCGGCTTCGACGGTCTGGCCGTCGATGGCCGCGGCGTCGATGCCGGTCAGCCACAGGTCAAAGTGGGCGGCCTCGAGCCGCACCGTGTCGGAATCGACGACCACAACCGTCCCCGCGATCGGCGCGGTGATGTGGCTGCCGGCCGGCAGGATCACCTCGACGCCGAGGGCCAGGGTGACCGATTCCTCGGCCGTGTTAATGCGCGTTTGGGAGAGCCGGTATTCGCCATAGCGGGTGACGGCGTGGCCGAGCTGGGCTGCGGCATCCGCTGTAATGCGCGCATCAATGTTCGGTTCCAGCCAGACTCCGGCGTCGTAACCGGCGCTCGTCACGGACAGGTCGATGATGGCCGCTGGATCGAGCGGCCCAGCCAGGGGGTAGTCGGTTGTCATGATGGGGGCGTCGGTGCCCGCCAACGTGAACCGGATGAGGGCTTCAACCTCTGCACCATCAAGGTCGGCGGCCGTGGCGAAGGCGAGCCACTCGCGGGCACGGTTGGCGTCGGCATAGTCGTTGTCATCATCGAGCTGCACCTGCGCTTCGCCGCTCACCACGAGCACCGCCGTGCGCAGCACGATGAGGGGCCAGAGAGCGGTGAGTTCGGCGTCGGAGAGCGGCACCTGCCTGACGAAGGCATCGATGGTGTCGAGAATGGCCAGCGGATGCCGCGGGCTGCGATACAACACACAGGCGCAGGTCGCGGCGAGTTCGGCGACTAGCCAGCCCTGGGCGACGTCGCCGAAGTCGATGACGCCGGAGATGCTGTCGCCGTCCCGGCTCACGACGTTGTCGTCGGTCAGGTCGCCGTGGATCGTCTGCACGCGCAGGTCACCCTTGAGCGGGGCGAGCTGCATTCGGGCGGCGTCGGTCACGGTGCGCAGATGTTCGCGGCGCGCGTCGTCATTGACCTGGCCGAGGAGTGCGTCGATGACCTCGCCCCCACGCCGGAGGTCCCACTGCAGAAAGCGGTCGGTTCCCGCGTGCTCGAAGTTGGACAGGCCACGCACGATCCGGCCGGCCACATCGCCGAGCGAGCGCACCTGCCCGGCCGTGAGCCGCACCGAATCGGTCAGCGGATGCCCGTCGACGTAGGTCAGCAGGCGCAGGTCGAGGGTCTGCCCGTCGATCGTGATGCGCTGGATCTCGTTGCCGTCGATCGCCCTGACGGCAGCGGGCAGGTCCAGGCCCAGATCGCCGAGGTGCGCCAGGGCAGCGTTCTGCGCCTCAAGCTCGACGGCCGCGATGGCCGGGTTGGAGACCTTGAGTACGACCGTGGCGGCATCCGTGTGAATGCGAAAGTTGCGGTCCTGGTTGCTGCCCAGCTCGGTGACGACGCCGATGACGTCGAACCGCTCGCGGGCGAGATCGGCCGCCTGGTCGAGCGTTAGGCGCGGGCGCGGCAGGTGGAAGTGGCTCTGCTCGGTCATGGTTCTCCAGTCATGCGGGTGGCAGCGGTGGCACGAGCAGGATGGGTTTAGCGCTTGCGCACGAGCCGCTTCGGCAAAATGGCGCGTGGGGCATCCGGGGTGTTCCAGGCCTTGGCGATGGCCCAGGCGACGGCAGCGATCGGCACCGAGAGCACGGCACCGACAATGCCGCCGAGAATGGTTCCGGCGGTCAGGCCGACCAGGATGACGAGCGGATGCAGCTTGAGTGACTGCGCCATGACGACCGGCTGCAGAAAGTTTCCCTCGAGCTGGTTGACGGCGACCACGATGATGAGCACGATGAGCGCCACGACCGGGCCACTCGCGACCAGGGCCACCAGCGCGGCGAGCACTCCGGCCGCGGTCGCTCCGATCAGCGGAATAAACGCTCCGAGGAACACGATGACCGCGAGCGGCAGGGCGAGCGGAACCTGCAAAATGGCCAGGCCGATGCCGATCGCGGTGGCGTCGACGGCGGCGACGATCGCAGTGCCACGTACGTACCCGCCCAGCACGCGCAGGGAGGTGTGACCGATGCGTCGGCCACGGGCCAGGCGCTCTCCCTTGAACGGACTCAGGAAGAAGTTCCAGATCTGGCCGCCGTCCTTAAGGAAGAAGAACAGAATGACCACGAGCAGCACGGACCCGGTGATCAGTTCAAAAACAGCGGAGGCCCCGGCCAGCGCCCCCGAGCCGAACTGACTGCTGGTGAGAAAATCGACGACACTATTGCGGGCGTCGGTAATCTGCTGCTCGTCGACCTGGATCGGTCCGTCGATGAGGAACTGCTGGAGCTTGTCGATGCCCTCGGAGGCCGAGGAAAACAGTTCGTTCCACTGGTCGCGCACAGCGAACACGATGAGCGTGATGATGCCGCCGAACACGGCGATGCCGCCGAGCAGGGTGATCCAGGTGGCCAGAATAGCGGCGACGCCGCGCTTGCGCAGTCCGTTGATCACCGGACTCAGAGCCGAGGCAAGGATGATGGCGATCAAGACCGGGATGACGACGAGCTTGAGCTGCACGAGTCCGTAGATGACGGCGGACGCGAGCACGATGACGAGGAGAATCTGCCCGCTGCGCAGGCCGAGCCAGCCGAGCCGGTCATTCAGCGGAGTGCGAGGGACCAGGGGCGTGGGGTCGTCGTGTGCGCGCATGCACCCAGCCTAGACAGGCATCGGGCAGAAAACCCGATCGACCGGCTACTTCATTTGATTTCGGTGAAGGTGTCCGCCACCGCTTCGAGTACGGCTTCGTCGCCGGCGTAGATTCCACTGGCGCGCGGCCAATGGCTGATGACGTCGGTGAAACCGAGGTCGGCAGCGCGGCCGACGGCATCCTCGAACGCATTCATGCTCTGCAGGGAATATGTTCCGCCGCTGTCGAGTGAGAGGTAGCGGTCGATGGCGGCCGGGTCTCGGCCTTCAGCGGTCGCCACGTCGTCCAGCCGGTGCGTGAGGCCGCGCACGCCCTCCCACCAGTCCTCCCCCGAGGCTCCATCCTGGCCGGTCGTCACCCAGCCCTGCCCGAACCGACTGACCAGTCCCAGGCCTTTGGGGCCGTTGGCGGCGATGACGAACGGTACGCGTTGGCGCACCGGGGCGGTCGACCTGGGCAGCACCATGCGCGCATTGACAGCCGAGTACCAGTCACCAGCGAAACTGATTCCCGCGGTGGAACCCGCCTCCTCGCCGCGTAACAGGAGGTCGAGGTCGGCGACGAATTCGGCGAACCGTTCGTGCCGCTGCCGGGGCGTGTACTCGGGCTGGCCCAGAACGGTGGCGTCGAAACCGGTGCCGCCCGACCCGACCCCGAGCAGAAACCGTGCGTTCGACACGTCGTCGACGGTGGCTATGTCCTTGGCAAACGGCACCGGATGCCGAAAATTCGGTGAGGAGACAAAGGTGCCCAGAACGATGCGTTCGGTCACGGCCGCTGCGGCGGTCAGGGTGGGAATGGTTGCATTCCAGGGTTCGTCGACGAGCGACCGCCAGGACAGGTGGTCGTAGGTCCAGGCGTGGTCGAAGCCGTACTGCTCGGCACCGAGCCACTTCTCGCGCGCACGCGGCCACGGGTCTTGCGGGAGAATGACGATTCCAAAGCGCATGGGGCGAGTCTATTCAGCGGGGCGCTTCGACCTGTTGCGATGTCGGTGCCCGGTGCCAGACTCTGCACATGGACACTCCGCAGATTCACACTCCGCAAATCCACACTCCGCAAATCCACACTCCGCAGATCTACACGCCGCAGATCCACCCACACTGCACGATCGTGCCGCCGTACCTGCTGATGCGATTGGCACAACTGGACGTTCCCAAATTCGCGCGGGCCGCGGCTGCCGCCAGGGACTCGCTACTGCGGGACTCGCGGATTCGGCAATTGCGCGGTGGCACGCATCCACGCGCCCACCCGAGTGCGCGCAGCCTGCCCACCCGCACACCGGGGGAATCCGATCGCACCATTTCGGATGCCGGTGGCCTCGAACGCCTACCCGGTCGCCGGGTGCGCACGGAGGGTCAGCCCGCCGGAACCGACCCTGCCGTGACCGAGTCGTATGACAGCCTCGGAGCCACCCAGGCGATGTACTGGAACCAGTTCGGACGCGACAGCATCGATAACGGTGGTATGCCGATGGATGCCACGGTGCACTATGGCCAGAAATACGACAACGCCTTCTGGGACGGTGAACGCATGGTGTTCGGCGACGGAGATGGCCAGGTTTTCAACCGGTTCACCATTTCGCCGAGTGTGATCGGTCACGAGCTCACGCACGGCGTCACCCAATTCACGGCGAACCTGGAGTACCAGGGTCAGTCCGGCGCGCTCAACGAGTCCATTTCCGATGTGTTCGGCGCGCTCGTCGAGCAAAATCTGCGGGGACAGCCGACCAGCGCGGCCAGCTGGCTGATCGGCGAGGGCCTATTCACCGAACAGGTTGAGGGCATCGCCCTGCGCTCGATGAAAGCGCCCGGCACAGCGTACAACGATGATGTGCTCGGCAAGGATCCGCAGCCGGACAGCATGGCCGGTTATATCGAGACGGACGACGACAACGGCGGTGTGCATATCAACTCGGGCATTCCGAACCGCGCCTTCTACCTCGTCGCCGAGGCCATCGGCGGCAACGCCTGGGAAATGCCGGGCCGCATTTGGTATGACACGCTCACCGGACCGCTGCTTCGCCCGCAGAGCGATTTTGCTGCCTTCGCGGCGGCGACGGCGGATACCGCGGCCCGCCTCTATGGAAACGGTTCGACCGCCCACGACGCGGTCTTGCGGGCCTGGGCGACGGTTGGGGTAGTGGCCGCCGTTCCCTCGCCGCTGCCCAACACGACCGGCACTCCGAGCGCCCCTGGTATCTCCCTGCCGCCAGCGTATTCGGCACCTCTCGTCGACCCGCTGGCACCGATGCCGCCGGAGCAGCCACGCGGGCCGACCGCGGGGCAACCATCGGGGTAACCTTTCGGTATGAAAGTCATTGTCTCGCGCAGCGGCGGGATGGCCGGGATCCGCCTCACCTGGGAAGTCAGAGTTGAAGAGCAACCCGACCCCGCAACCTGGGCGGATTTTCTCGATTCGCTGCCCTGGGACGACGTTACCGACAGCGTGGCAACTGCAGACCGGTTCGCCTATCGCATTCGATGCGCCCCGCACGAGGTGGTGCTCGCCGAGCCCGAGGTGAACGGTCCGTGGCGCGAGCTGGTCAACCGCGTCAAGGCCGCCAACGGAATGTAGGCGGCCCTGAACCGGCGGTGGTGCTGGTTATTCTTTCGAGCGACGGCCCCAGCGGGGGCGACGGGCTGGATCGTCGGTCAGCGCGGCCTCGATGTGGCCGTCGACCTGATCGCCGAAGTGGTCGTCGAAGTTCTCCTCGAGGTGCGCGGTCACGGTCTTGCCGATGCGGCGCGCCATCTCCTCCCGACGCTGACGACGTTCAGCACTGACCAGAACCTCGTGCTCGATGCGGAACGCCTTGTAGGTGGCAATACACATACCGATCATGACGATGCTGACCGGTATCGCGGTCAGAATCGCGCCGGTTTGCAGGGCAGCGAGTCCGCCGGCCAGCAGCAGGGCGATCGCGACGATTCCGCCGAGGCTCGCCCACATGATGCGGCTCCACTTGGGCGGGTTGGTGTCGCCACCCGAGGCGAGCATGTCGATCACGAGCGAGCCAGAGTCGGCCGAGGTGATGAAGAAGATCGCCACCACGATGACCGCGATAACCGAGAGGATGCCGCCGAGCGGAAGCTGCCCGAGGAAGTTGAACAGCACGTTCTCGGAGATGATTCCGACCGCGGGGTCGAAGAGACCGCCGCCGTCGCCTTCCCAGGCCAGTTTGATGGCGCTGCCGCCCATGACGGCGAACCAGACGAAGGTGACCAGCGTCGGCACGAGGAGTACGCCGGCGATGAACTCACGCACGGTGCGGCCACGCGAGATGCGCGCGATGAAGACACCGACGAACGGCGCCCACGAGATCCACCAGCCCCAGTAGAAGACGGTCCAGGCGCCCTGCCAGGCGGTACCGGCTTCCCCGGTGAAGGAACCGGCGTCGAAGGTGAGTCCGATCACGTTCTGAAAGTACCCCCCGATGGACTCGACGAGCACGCGCAGCAGGTACAGGGTGGGTCCGAGGGCCAGCACGGCGATCAGCAGCAGCCCGGCCACGCCGAGGTTAATGTTGGAGAGCCATTTGATGCCCTTGCCGACTCCGCTCACCACGGAAACGGTGGCGATGGCGGTGATCACGATGATGAGCACGACAAGGAGGGTGTTGTTGACTTCACCCACGACGCCGAGGTAGCTCAGGCCGGCCGCAATCTGCTTGACCCCGAGACCGAGTGAGGTAGCCACGCCGAACAGGGTTCCGACGATGGCAATGACGTCGATGGCGTCACCGAGGCGGCCCTTGACCCGGTCACCGAGGAGCGGCTCCAAGGCCCAGCGGATGGATACCGGACGGCCCTTGCGGTGGATGGAGTAGGCCAGAGCGAGTCCGACGACGGCGTAGATTGCCCAGGCGTGAAAGCCCCAGTGCAGGAAGGTCTGCGACATGGCGGCGGCGGCGAGCTCCTGCGAGTCTCCGGTCACGCCGGGTTTCGGGTTGGTGAAGAAGGTGAGCGGCTCGGCCGCTCCCCAGAAGACGACGCCGATGCCCATGCCGGCGGCGAACAGCATCGCGAACCAGCTCATGATGCCGAATTCCGGCTTGTCGTCGTCCTGGCCAAGTTTGATGTCGCCGAAGCGGCTCGCGCCCATCCAGATGGCGAATACCACGAAGGCGGCCACGATGACCATGTAGTAGGGTCCGAGACCGGCGACGACCCAACCCTGCAGCAGGGCGAGCACGCTGCCGGTGCGTACCGGGAAGGCGATGGCGACGATCACGACGGCCAAAATGATGCCGAGCGCCGGATAAAAAACTCGAGGAGCCGGAATAACAAATCGCCGGGGTCGAGGGGGACTGATTTTCGGCGTTTTCGCCGGTAGTTCGGGTAGCGCACTCACTGTGAAACTTTCTCAAAGAATAGATTGTGGCGGACGAAAGAAACCGTTGCTGAGCCGCCAGGTATGTGCTCCTCTAGGCAAATTTCCAGCTTACCGGTAAAGCGTGCCGCAAAGTGGGGGCAAGAGATTTTCTTAGGAACAGGCCGACTTTTGCCGATGCACCCCTCGATCGGGGTGCCGGACCGTGTGATTATGGACCATGACCTACGACGATGTCGACGCCACCCACAATCCCGTGCACACTCTCACGGAAGAGGAATGCTGGAATGCCCTGCTTTCGGCGAGTCTGGGCCGCCTCGCGGTCGCCGTCGGCGGCGTTGCCGACATCTTTCCGGTGAATTTCGTCGCGGCCGATCGTCGGCTGCTGTTTCGCACGGCAGCCGGCACCAAACTCGTGGAACTGACCGTGAACCACACGGTGGCCTTCGAAACGGATGGCGTGGGTCGCGACGAAGCGTGGAGCGTCGTCGTGCACGGAACGGCACGGGCGCTCGACTCCCAGCACGAGATTGACGCGGCCGCCGCCCTGCCGCTTCGGCCCCTGATTCCCACGGTCAAGCCGACCTTCGTCGAAATCATGCCAACAACGATCACCGGGCGACGGTTCACCCTCGGCCCGGAACCCACAACGGCGCTGATGTAGAGCCGGTGACCGGGCGCGCTACCGTTGAGGTGCGCCCGTTGTCATCCAACCAGGGCAAACGGGAGTGCTGTGCCCGCCATGCTCAACCTGACCGTGCACGTGAAGCCGGGCAGCCGCAAAGGCCCCCTCGTGGTCGACGATGCCGAAAGCACTCCGGAACACGCCTCCGTCACCGTCTTTCTGCAGCAGCGCGCGGTAGAGGGCGCGGCCAATGACGCCCTGGTCGCTCTGCTGGCCAAGCATTTCAAGGTGGCCAAGCGTGATGTGAGCATCATTCGCGGTCATACCTCCAAGATCAAGCATTTGCGCATCGACCGGTCGTAGTCGTAGCGCCCACCCGGCAGACGAAACGGGATGCGACTGCAGCAGCCGCATCCCGTTTCGTTTAGTTTCGAGTGGCGCTTTAGCTGACGCCGAGCAGGTCAATCACGAAGATCAGGGTCTGGCCGGAGAGACGGTGGCCGGAGCCAGCCGGGCCGTAGGCGAGATGCGGGGGCACAACGAGCTTGCGACGCCCGCCAACCTTCATGCCGGGGATGCCTTCCTGCCAGCCCGCGATGAGCGAGCGCAACGGAAAGTTGATCGACTGGCCTCGGTTCCAGGACGAATCAAACTCGTCGCCGGACTCAAACTCAACACCGAGGTAATGCACGTCGACGGTCGCGCCGGCAGCCGCCTCGGCGCCGTCTCCGACGACGATATCGGTGACCTCAAGTTGCTCGGGCGCAGCGCCCTCTGGAAAGTCGATTTCGGGCTTGGAATTCATATCAGTCATGCCCCCATCCAACCGGATTTTGTGCCCGATTGCACACCGGCGAGATCCAAAAAAAATAATGCTTGCGTCCACGGCGCCGCGGGTGCACTCTAGTCGTACACCAACTCGTCGCATCGGGAGAGTCGTCGGCATTGCCACACCACCGAAGCGGCGAGTTTCTGTTGGTGCGGACTATTCGTTTTCAGCGCGGAGGCTGCTGCCCCAGCACCTCGGCCCGGTGGTTTATGAGCAAACCGAGCAGGAGTGCCTCGCGGGCGCGTAACGCGGGGGTTCCCTGGCCGCGAACGAGGCGGTCGCGAACAAAGGCGAGGCGGGTCGCATCCGCTATGAAATGGCGCATGGCGAGCTGGCGCGAGCGAGGTTGACGCGCGCTCCAGGCCAGAGCCTGACGTCGGCCGGCCCCGGTGCCGAGCATGGAAACCTCGTCCGCGGTGAACCAGCCGGCCTGCGAATATTCGTGCAGCCGTCGCAGGGTGATGCGCGCCTCCTGGCGGCGGAAAAATACCACGATGAGAATAGCGACGATGAACAGCGGCACCTGCACGACGACGTAGTAGATCAGAACGGATGCGTCACCGGCCAGCACAAAGGTGGCACCGTTCCAGAGCGCGTGCAGGCCGATTGCGGGCAGGAGGCCGAGCAGAAAGAATCCGAACGCCCCACTCTTCGAGGCGCCGCGCCGGGCGGCCAGGCCCAAGGCCAGTCCGGTGCAGATGGTGAAGGTGACGTGCGCGAACGGCGAAAAGACTCCGCGCAGCAAGAACGTGACCCCCAGGTTCCGCGCGCCGCCGTCGGCCATGGCCAGGCCAAAGTACTGAATATTCTCGGAGAAGGCAAAGCCAGCGGCGATGGTGGCGGCATACACGACGCCGTCGAGCGGACCGTCAAAATGCCGACGCACCGCCCAGAACAAGACCAGAACGCCGAACCCCTTGGCGATTTCCTCGACCAGGGGCGCCTGAATAACAGCGGATGCGAAATCGCTCCCGGCGAGTGCCCCCGAGCTCGCCGCAATCGTGATCTGCACCCCGAGGTCGAAGACGAGCGCGCTGGCGATGGAGATGCCAGCGCCCCAGAGTAAGGCGAAGATGAGGGCCGGGCGCGGCTCCGGGTTCCAGCGGTCAATCCAGCGCACCGCCAGCAGCACGACCGCGAGCGGCAGCAACGCCAGGAGAAGTCCGAGCAGCAGCGCCCCGGTGCCGAGGAATGTGGTCAGATACAAAATGACGGCCAGCAGGGCCAGCCCGGCGAGCACGATTCCGACAACGCCGAGCACGATCGCGCCGGCACGCGAGGGTCGCACCGCCCGGTTCCAGACCGGTTGAACCGGGGCCGGGCTCGCCTGCACGGGAAGGTGTTCGGGGGACGGCTGGCCAGGCGGCTGGTCGAGACTCATTATTTGAGAATACCGGGACGACCCCGCCGGCGCTCAGGCGTCGAACATGGTGCCGGCGTTGAGTATACCCAGCGGATCGAACACCGCCTTGAGCTGACGCTGCAGGTTTAGGCTGCGGTCGCCGATCTCATCGCGCAACCACCGGCGCTTGAGTACGCCGACACCGTGTTCGCCGGTGAGGGTGCCGCCCAACGCGAGCGCTGCCCGGAACATTTCGTCGGCCGCCGCCCAGATCTCTTCGGGCACCGGCGCATCCGCTGCCGCACCGGGTTGCCGCTCGATCACGAAGTTGGGGTGCAGGTTTCCGTCGCCGGCGTGGGCGACCGTTGGGATGGGAATCCCCGTGCGGGTACTGATATCGGCGATCGCGGCGAACATGTCGGCCATGCGCGAGCGCGGCACCGACACGTCTTCAATGAGAACCTGGCCCAGCTGCTCGAGGGCCGGGTGCATGGCGCGGCGGATGGCCAGCAGGCGTTCGCCGGAAGCGGCATCCGTTGAGAGGGTGGCCTCGCCGCCGGCTGCGCGCAACACGATGAGGGCGTGCTCGGCTTCAGCGAGCGCAGCCGGTCCGTCGGTCTGCACGAGTAGAAATGCGCCGCGCCCCAGCGGCAACCCGGCCGACCCGGCCGGGCCCAGGTAGGTCGCGACGTGGGCGAGGGCGACCGGGTCGATCAGTTCCATCACGGCGGGACGGATGCGAGCGGCCGTGACGGCAGCGCTCGCTGCGGCCGCCGCGGTGACGGTCTCAAAGACCGCGCCAATCGTGGCGACCGTGCCAGCGGTCAGCGCGCGCACCCGCACCGTTGCCTCGACGATGACGCCGAGGGTTCCCTCCGAGCCGGTCAGAAGTGCGGTGAGGTCATAGCCGGTGACGCCCTTAATGGTGCGGTGGCCGGTGCGCAGCAGGCTGCCGTCGGCGAGCACGACCACGAGGCCGAGCACGGCCTCCCGGGTGACGCCGTACTTGGCGCAGAGCAGCCCGCCGGCGTTCGTGGCAATGTTGCCGCCGACCGTGGAAATGGCCTTGCTCGCCGGATCGGGCGTGAACCAGAGCTGCTTTTCGGCCAGCACGTCATTGAGGTGCTGGTTGATCACACCCGCTTCAACGACGGCGAGTTCGTCGTCGGCATTGATTTCGAGGATGCGGTTCAGGCCGGCCACGCTCAGCACGATCGAGCCGTCAGTGCCGCAGGCTCCCCCGGACAGGCCGGTGCCGGCCCCGCGGGTCACCACCGGCACCCGAAACTCGGTTGCGATGCGCAGCACCGCCTGCACCTGGCCCACCTCGGTCGCGCGCACGATGG
This sequence comes from Cryobacterium sp. Hh7, assembly GCF_004403155.1. Lineage (NCBI taxonomy): Bacteria > Bacillati > Actinomycetota > Actinomycetes > Micrococcales > Microbacteriaceae > Cryobacterium > Cryobacterium sp. Hh7. Next base: position 118,124 of record NZ_SOHG01000040.1, read on the forward strand.
CCAGCGGTGTGCCGTCGGCGACCCAGCCGGATTTGTCGGTGCGGCTGGCCGCAAGGTCAAGCGGGTCGATGCTGACGATGTCGCCAAGCTCGGTCTGGAGGCGCGTCAGTGCGTTCATCCGTTCAGCCTAGTGAGCGGCACGATGTCTGATTTTCGCTACCGGTGCTCGTGCTGGCGTGGCGGGCTGAGGGGGTGAACCGCTCAGCTGCCGCCGACCCGCCGATGGCCGACCGGGTCTTCGCCGAGCGCTGCGGGTGCTCGGCAGCCCGGACAATCTGCTGACCAGCGACCTGGCCCTGCGGCAGGGTGCCGGCCGGCTCGGCCTGCCAATCGAACCGCGCGCGCTCGCGGCCCGCGGCGCGGATTGGGCGCCGTGGCGCAGCTACGCGGGAATGCATCTCTGGCGGGCGGCCGGGGCAATACCTCCCATATCCCCCGTTTCCTCCAAGCGGATCGAATGAGGGTTGGCGCACCCCACAGGGCGGGCCGACGCCCGGGCCGCTAGCCTAGAAGAGTGAAATTTGCGCATCTCAGAGTTGACGGCCATTCCGTTCCCCGATTGGCCGTGGTCTTTGACGACGCGGCTCTGTTCCTCGACGACGTCATGGACGACGCGCCGCGCGACCTGCAAGACCTGCTGGAACGCGGCGATGCCGGCTACGAACACGTGCGGGCGATCAGCCTGGACGCTGTTTCAGGCGGGGCGGTACTAACCCAGGTCGACGAGCTGCGGCACTCCTCCGCCGTGCTGCGCCCGCCGCAGATTATCGCCATCGGCGCCAACTACGCCGCGCACTCCTCCGAGCTCAGCCTGCGCCTCGAAACCGCCGCGACCGTGTTTTCGCTCTGGCCCAACTCGCTCACCGGACACGGCTCGACCATCACCTGGCCGCGCGACCTGACCAAACAGGTCGACTACGAGGCGGAACTCGGCGTGATCATCGGCCGTCCGGCCCGCAACGTGACGGTCGCCAACGCCCTCGACTACGTCTTCGGTTACACCGTCGTGAACGACATCACCGCGCGCGACCTGCAATTCTCCGAAGCGCAGTGGTCGCGCTGCAAGTCATTCGACGGCTTCACCCCGACCGGCCCGCTCGTCGTCACCGCCGACGAGATCGGTGACCCGCAGGACCTGTGGCTGACCACCCACGTCGACGGGCGCATCCTGCAGGATGCCTCGAGCGGCGACATGGTGCGCACCGTCGCCGAGATCATTTCCTACCTGTCGAAGACGTCGACCCTGCTGCCGGGCACGCTCATCTCCACCGGGAGCCCGGGCGGCGCCGGGTACAGCCGCAAGCCTCCCATCTTTCTGCGCGACGGCTCGACGGTGACCATTTCGATCGACAAAATCGGCATGCTCACGACGCACTGCCGCGAGATTTAGCCGAGCGGCGGCATCCGCTCGAGAAAGCGGATGCCGCCGCTCGGTAAACCGACCGGTCAGGGGCGTGGCGCGTCACGACCGTCGCTGGCGAGGAGGTCGTCTTCGACGGTGCCGCCGTAGCCTTCCTGCTGCGGGTCGCGGTGCAACCCGCCGGACACCGCGTATTCCTCTTCCGGTGAGAGCACGAGGCGCTTGCGCCCCCACAGTGCAAAGGCCGCGAGCATGACGACGTAGACCACGGCGATGGCCACGATCGCCGGCCGAGCCGGTTCATTGATGAAGAACCCGAAGAAGATGGCCAGTGAGAGGATGCCGGCGATGACCGCTCCGGGGACACCCCACGGACTGCGGTACGGTCGGCTCGCATTGGGGAACTTCTTGCGCAACAGAACGAACGACACCATCTGCAGCACGTAGGCGATCACGGCGCCCCAGACGGCGATGTTCAGCACGATGGCCCCCGCGACGCCGCCGGAGCCGCCCAGCGCGTCGACCAGCACGAGTGCCACGAAGCCGATGATCGCACCGACCAGCAGGGCGATGGCCGGGGTTTGGCGTTTTCCGGTGAGCGAGAGGAACTTCGGATAGTAGCCCGCTCGGGAGAGCGAATACATATTGCGTCCGTAGGCGAACATGATCCCCTGCAGCGAGGCCAGCAACCCGATCAGCGCGAACAGTGCCAGCACGGCCGCCACGCCGTCACCGACGATCGCCCGGAACCCGTCGAGCAACGGCTCGCCCGAACCGGCAATTTCCGACGCACCAACCACTCCCGTGTTCAGGAACAGCACGAGCAACCCGGTCACGATCAGGGTCGAGCGAGCGATGAATCCGGCCCGGGGAATATCCCGCACCGGATTGTGCGATTCTTCGGCGGCCAACGGCAGTTCCTCGATGCCGAGGAAGAACCACATGGCATAGGGCAGGGCGAACAGGATGGGGATGATGCCGTGCGGCAGGAACGCGCTCTGGCCGGCATCCGGCACGATATTGAACAGGTTGTCCCAGCTGAACAGGCCGGAGAGGGCTGCCATGGCCGAGAACACCAGCAGGATGGCGATCGAAATGATCGCGACCACGATGGCGAATTTGAACGAGATCGCAGCTCCGGCAGCGTTCAGTGCGATGAACGCGGCGTAGAGCAGCATCCACCAGAGCCAGGGCGGCAGTGAGACGCCGAGCAGTTCCGTGGTGATGAAGTCGGCGTAGGAGGCCGAGAAGTAGACGATGACGGCGGTGGTCGCGACGTACTCGATTGTTTCCGCGAGTCCCGTGACGAATCCGCCCCAGGGCCCCATCGCCGCTCTGGCGAAGGAGTAGGCACCGCCGGTGTGCGGCATGGCTGCCGCCATCTCGCCGATGCTGAAAATCATGCCGTAATACATGACGATGAGAAGCAGGAAGGCGATGAGCATCCCGCCAAAACCGGCAAATCCGATGCCGAAGTTCCAGCCGGAGAAGTCGCCGGAGATAACGGCGGCCACCGCCAATCCCCACAGGCCCCAAATGCCAGCAGTGCGTTTGAGCTTGCGTTTCTCGAAGTATCCGACCTTCGCGGTGGTGTATTTAACGCCCGAAACTTTCAAGGTGTCTTTGGACATCAGTATTCCTTTGCGCTCGTTGCGCACCCGGTCGGTAAACAAACGCAAAACACCTTCGGCCGGTGAGCACTAGTTCAGTGAGATTGGCACGATGGTATGGCCTGGAATGGTGCGGTGTATATACCTTTGAGTAAATGAAATCTGCTCAGTGTAGGCAAATTGGCCTTCCCTGTACGGCTGGGTCTGTGGTCTAATGGTTGAAAATCGCACGATTGCCGGCTTTGACCGACTCGTTTCGTTTGACCGGCTCCGAGGAGAAGCTCAATGACCACCCGTACCGGAAACCTGACCCTGGACGAGCTGGCCGCGCGGGTTGCGCTCGGCGAGATCGATACGGTGATCGTCGCGTTCACCGACATGCAGGGGCGGCTGGTGGGCAAGCGTCTCTCAGCACGGCTGTTCCTGGAGGATGCCGCGGCGCACGGTGCTGAGTGCTGCAACTATCTGCTCGCCGTCGACGTGGAGATGAACACGGTCGAGGGTTACGCCATGTCGAGCTGGGGCCGCGGCTACGGCGATATGGCGATGCGGCCCGACCTTGACACCCTCCGTCTGGCTCCGTGGCTGCCCGGAACCGCCCTGGTCACCGCCGACCTGTACTGGCCGGACAACACCCCCGTGGTCGCCTCGCCGCGGCAGATTCTGCGCCGGCAGCTCGACCGACTGGCCGCACACGGCCTCTTCCCCTTTTGCGCGACCGAGCTGGAATTCATCGTGTTCGACGATGGCTACCGCGATGCCTGGCAGAAGGGCTATCGAGGCCTGACCCCGGCCAGCGATTACAACATCGACTACTCGCTGCAGGCATCCGCTCGAATGGAGCCGTTACTGCGGGAGATCCGTCTGGCCATGGACGGCGCCGGAATGTATTGCGAGGGCGTCAAGGGTGAGTGCAACCTCGGTCAGCAGGAGATCGGGTTTCGCTACGCCACGGCGTTGGCCACCTGCGACAACCACTCCATTTATAAGAGCGGTGCCAAAGAGATCGCCGACGCACAGGGCAAGAGCATCACCTTCATGGCCAAGTACAACGAGCGCGAGGGCAACAGCTGCCATATCCATATCAGTCTGCAGCGCCCCGGCGGGGAATCAGCGTTCTATCAAGCTGATGCTGAGAACGGCATGTCGCCCGTGTTCCGACAGTTTGTGGCCGGACAGCTCGCGGTGATGCGCGAACTCACCCTCTTTTCTGCCCCCAATATCAACTCCTATAAGCGCTACGTGCCCGGTAGTTTCGCCCCGACCGCGCTCGGCTGGGGCTTCGACAACCGCACCTGTGCCCTGCGCGTGGTCGGGCATGGCCCAGGTATCCGGGTGGAGAACCGGGTGCCCGGCGGCGACGTCAACCAGTATCTCGCCGTCGCCGCCCTGATCGCGGCCGGTCTCTACGGCATCGAGCACGAGCTCGAACTGGAGCCGGCCTTCGAAGGTAACGCCTACACCAGCGACCTGCCACGGGTTCCCTCGACCCTGCGCGAAGCGGCCGACCTGTTCACCGGGTCGGCTATCGCCCGGGAGGCCTTCGGCGACGAGGTCGTCGAGCACTACGCCAACAACGCCCGCATCGAGGTGACGGCCTTCGACGCCGCCGTGACCGATTGGGAGCGGGTGCGCGGCTTTGAACGCCTCTGAAACTCCCGGACCGATCATTGGTCTGACCACCTATCTGGAACAGGCCCAGACCGGGGTGTGGGACGTGCCGGCCGCGATCCTGCCGCGGGTGTACTTCGATGCGGTCACGCGGGCCGGCGGGATCGCCGTACTGCTGCCGCCGCAGCCGGTGAATGCCGCCGTCGCCCGGCGGGTGCTCGATGGGCTCGACGGCCTGATCATCACCGGCGGCAAAGACGTCGACCCGGCCCGGTACGGGCAGGCGCCGCACGCACAGACCGACGAACCCCGGCCCGACCGCGACACCTGGGAAGATCTGCTGCTGCACGAGGCCATCGCCCGAAAACTTCCGTTTCTGGGCATCTGTCGCGGCGCCCAAATGCTCAACGTCGCCCTCGGCGGCAGCCTGCACCAGCATCTGCCCGATCTGGTCGGCGACACCAGCTACCAGGCGGGCGGCGGCGTGTTCAACGTCGTCGACGTCGTGATCGAACCGCACACGACCCTCAGCACACTGCTCGATGGCCAGACCCTGCTGCCGGCGGTGCCGGTGTATCACCACCAGTCCATCGACCGGGTCGCCGAGGGCCTCACGGTGACGGCGAAAACGGATGCCGGCATCGTGCAGGCGATCGAACTGCCGACGGTTCCGTTCGGGGTGGCCGTGCAGTGGCATCCGGAGCAGTCGCCCGATGACCTGCGCCTGTTCAGCGGGCTCATTGCAGCCGCCACCGAATACCGGGCGGCCCACATTGAAGGAGCAACCCCGTGAGCAGTTACACCATCGTCAATCCGGCCGACGAGTCGACCGCCGAGACCATCGAGCACGTCGGTGTGGACGAAACCGACGAGGCCGTCGCCCGGGCGGTCACGGCCCAGAAGCTGTGGGCGGCCGTGGCTCCGGCCGACAAGGCCCGAATGCTGCGCCGATTCGCCGCCGCTGTCGACGGCGACCGAGAGAACCTGGCCGGCCTCGAGGTGCGCAACTCGGGGCATCCGATCACGCAGGCCCGTTGGGAGGCCGGGCACGTGCGCGACGTGCTCGAGTATTATTCGGCGGCACCCGAGCGCCTGTTCGGTCAGCAGATTCCGGTCTCCGGCGGCGTCAACCTCACCTTTCACGAGCCGCTCGGCGTGGTGGGAGTGATCACGCCGTGGAACTTTCCGATGACGATCGGTGCCTGGGGTTTCGCGCCGGCCCTCGCGGCCGGCAACGCCGTGCTGCTGAAACCGGCCGAGTGGACCCCGCTCTCCAGCCTGCGGCTCGGTGAACTGGCCCTCGAAGCCGGACTGCCCGATGGGCTGTTCCAGGTGCTGCCCGGGCGCGGTTCCGTCGTCGGAAACCGCTTCGTCACCCACCCCGACGTACGCAAAATCGTCTTCACCGGATCGACCGCAGTCGGCAAGCAGATCATGGCCGGCTGCGCGGAGCAGGTGAAACGCGTCACCCTGGAACTCGGCGGCAAGAGCGCCAATATCGTCTTCGCCGACGCCGACCTTGAACGGGCCGCCGCGAGCGCGCCATCCGGCGTGTTCGAGAACGCCGGCCAGGATTGCTGCGCCCGCAGCCGCATCCTGGTGCAGGCGAGCCAGTTCGACCGCTTCCTGGAACTGCTCGAACCGGCCGTTGACGCGGTCGCGGTCGGCGACCCGACCGACCCGGCCACCGAAATGGGACCGCTCGTATCCCGCCAGCATCACGCCGCGGTGTCCGCCTATCTGCCAGTGGATGCTCCGGTGGCGTTTCGCGGCCACGCCCCGACCGGCCCCGGATTCTGGGTCGCACCAACCGTGCTCACCCCGGCAAGCCGCACCGATCGCTGTGTCACCGACGAGATCTTCGGCCCGGTCGTGGTGGTGCTGCCCTTCGATGACGAAGCCGACGCGGTGCGACTGGCCAACGACACCCAGTACGGGCTGTCCGGCTCGATCTGGACCCGCGATGTCGGCCGGGCCCTTCGCGTGGCGCGCGGTGTCGAATCCGGCAATCTGTCGGTCAACTCGCACTCCTCGGTGCGCTACTCGACCCCGTTTGGCGGGTTCAAGCAGTCGGGGCTCGGACGTGAGCTGGGGCCGGATGCCCCGCTGAACTTCACCGATACCAAGAACGTTTTCATCGCGGTCGACTAGCGCAGCACCCGCGCGAAGCATCCGCTTGTCTGAGATTGAAGGAGAAAATCGTGAGCAGCATCGCTCGAATAGACCTGACCCAGCGTCTGGCCGGCAAGGTCGCCGTCATCACCGGCGGAGCCAGCGGTATCGGGCTGGCCACGGCGAAACGGTTTGCCGCCGAGGGGGCGACGGTCGTGATCGGCGACCTCGACGAAACCGCCGGGCAGGCGGCCGCTGCGCTGGTCGGCGGGCTGTTCGTGAAGGTCAACGTCACCGATCAGGAGGAGGTGAACCACCTGTTCGACACCGCCTTCGACACCTACGGCTCGGTCGATGTGGCGTTCAACAACGCCGGTATTTCCCCGCCCAACGACGATTCCATTGAAACAACCGAGCTGCCGGCCTGGCAGAACGTGCAGGACGTCAACCTCAAATCGGTGTATCTGTGCTGCCGGGCGGCGCTTCGCCACATGGTCAGGCAGGGCAGCGGATCGATCATCAACACGGCGAGTTTCGTCGCGGTGCTGGGTTCGGCGACGAGCCAGATCTCCTACACCGCCTCGAAGGGCGGGGTGCTGGCGATGAGCCGTGAACTCGGCGTGCAGTTCGCCCGCCAGGGCATTCGGGTGAACGCGCTCTGCCCCGGCCCGGTGAACACTCCGCTGTTGCAGGAGTTGTTCGCGAAAGACCCGGCACGTGCCGCAAGGCGGCTCGTGCATATTCCGGTCGGCCGGTTCGCCGAGCCCGAGGAACTCGCGGCAGCGGTGGCCTTTCTGGCAAGCGATGATTCTTCGTTCATGACCGGCTCGACCTTTCTGGTCGACGGCGGTATCAGCTCGGCCTACGTCACCCCAGAATAATGGCCGACCCGCCCGCCGTCAGTGGCCTCGACAGTGGTCTGCTGCTGCGCCCGGTGCCGGGCGGCAACGCCTTCGAGGAGACCGTGCAGCGGCTGCTGCAGACGGTGCGACTGGGGTTGGTCGCGCCCGGGGAACGGTTGCCGGCCGAACGGGATTTGGCCGCGCAGTTGAACGTCAGCCGGGACACGCTGCGCGACGCGATCGCCTCCCTCGCCGAGGCTGGCTATCTGGTGTCCCGGCGTGGACGCTACGGCGGCACCTTCGTCACCGCGGTGATTCCCGCTTCGCCCGGCCCCGACGGTGCCGCGCCGGCGCCCGGTTCCGCCGAAATCGACGATGTGCTGACGCTGCGCGACATTCTCGAGGTCGGCGCCGCCCGGGCCGCCGCCAGCCGGGTGCTGCCAGCGGCGGAGCGCGAGCTGCTCTGGGCCAGCCTCGGTGCGGTGCGGGAGGCCAGCGCCGAGGACTACCGAAGGCTCGATGCTCGCCTGCACCTTTATATCGGGGAGTTGGCCGGTTCGCCGTCGCTCGTGCCGCTGCTGGCCGACGTACGGATGCGGGTCAACGATCTGCTCGACGCCATCCCGTTGCTGAGCCCGAATATCGCCCACTCCGACGCGCAGCACGAACAGATTGTGCTGGCGATCCTGTCCGGTCGGGCAGGTGCCGCCGCCCAGGCAATGCGTGAGCATTTAGCCGGGACAACGCTGCTGCTGCGCGGCTTTCTCGAGTAGCCGCGCTGCGGCATCCGCTTGTCGGATAACTCAGCCGATGAGCAGCTCGACCGGGCCGCGCACGAAGTAGAGCACGAAGCCGACGGCGACGACCCAGAGCAGCGGGCTAATCTCACGCGCCTTGCCGGACAGGCTGCGCACGAGCACCCAGCTGATGAAGCCGGCGCCGATGCCGTTGGCGATCGAGTAGGTCAGCGGCATCACGATGATGGTGAGGAAGATCGGCAGGGTGCTGGAGAATTCGGTGAAGTCGAGGTGCCGAATCTGCGACACCATGAGCGCTCCGACGATGACGAGGGCGGCTGCGGCCACCTCGAGTGGCACGATCTGGGTCAGCGGCGTGAAGAACATGGCGGCCAGAAAGAGGATGCCGGTGATCACGTTGGCGACGCCGGTGCGGGCTCCCTCGCCGATGCCGGCACCGGACTCGATGAAGACGGTGTTCGAGGAGGCGCTCGACGCACCGCCGGCGACGGCCCCGATACCCTCGACGATCAGGGCGGATTTCAGCCGCGGAAACTTGCCGTCCTTGTCGGCGAGGCCGGCTTCACTGGCCAGGCCGGTCATGGTGCCCATGGCGTCGAAGAAGTTCGTGAAGACCAGGGTGAAGACCAACATCACGGCGGCGAGCATGCCGATGCGTTCGAACGCGCCGAAGGAGACCTCGCCGATCAGGCCGAGGTCGGGCACGGCGACGACGCTCGTCGGCAGCACCGGGGCGTTGAGGTTCCAGCCGGCCGGGTTCGTACCGAACGAAGGCCCGACCTTGAAGATGGCTTCCAGGATGACGGCGACGATGGTGGTCGCGACGATGCCGATCAGCAGGGCGGCCTTGACCTTCCGGGCCAGCAGCACGCCCATGATGATCAGTCCGATCACGAACACCGCGGTCGGCAGGGTGGCGATCGAGCCGGCATCGCCGAGCTGCACCGGCGGCGAGTTGGCGCCGCTGGCGCGCACGAAACCGGAGTCGACCAGTCCGATGAACGCGATAAACAGGCCGATACCGACCGTGATGGCGATTTTCAGAGGGCGCGGGATGGCGTTGAAGATGAGTTCACGCAGGCCGGTGGAGGCGAGCAGCACGATAATGAGGCCGTTGATGACGACGAGGCCCATCGCTTCGGCCCAGGTGACCTGGCCGACGACGCTCACGGCGAGGAAGGAGTTGATGCCGAGGCCGGCAGCGAAGCCGTAGGGCAGGCGGGCAATGACGCCGAACAGGATGGTCATGACGCCGGCGGTCAGCGCGGTGACGGCGGCGACCTGCTCGTTGGGCAGCCAGCCACCCTCGACGTCGACGGCGGCCTGGTCGGCGCTAAACCCGCCGAGAATCAGTGGGTTCAGAATGACGATGTAGGCCATGGTGACGAAGGTGACGACTCCCCCGCGGAATTCGCGGGACCAGGTGGAGCCGCGGCTGGTGATCTCAAAATAGGAGTCGACGCGGGCCTTGAGGCTACGCGATGCCGGCTGCGGCGAGGCAGCTTGAGTGGGTGATTCAGTGCTGCTAATGGTGTGCTCCCGGTGCCGTGGCTCTAACGCAAGGTTCCAGTCTAAGACCGGGCCGCCGCTGGCTTAGACGTGCGGCACAAACCGACCCCAGGCCAAACGTCGTTCCCGATGCGGGTCGGATTCGATCGTGTCGTCCCGATCGATAATGAGCGTCTCTCTGGCACCCTCTTCATACCGCGGCCACTCGGACGATGGCACCCCGTCGAGCACGAAGCCGAGCCACCAGCCCTGCATTCTGGTTCCAATGTCCTGAAAGGCGCGGCGCCCACCGAGGGCCGTCATGCCGCGGCCGAACCAGCCATCGAGGCGGTCGAACAACGGAAACAGTTCGAGGCCGTGCGTGGCGTCGAGGCCCATCAGCCGCAGCAGGCGTGGAGCAGCATCGAAGCGGTAGAAGTACACCGGCGCATACCGGGAATGCCGCTCGGCGACCTTCACGCTCGGATACCAGAAGGAGTAGTCACCCCCAAAATCGAGCGCGGCCCGCAACGCCGGAATGCCCGGATACTGTGCCTTGAGCGCCTTCTTCGCCTTCTTCTTGGTTTTCTTGAAGATCGTGCGGATGCGCGCCGGCGTGGTGGCGAGAATGTCAATGCGACCGCTGAACAGCGAACCCTCCCGCGCATTGGTGCCGATGATCAACGGGATGCGCGCGGCCCGGCCGTCGCGAAAGGCATCGAGCGGCCGCTCCGGCAGAAAATCGCCGTCGATGACCGGGCAGAGCGGAATCGTGCCCGGATCCTGGTCCGGCGTACGCACGGTCAGCGCGGTGGTCGCGGCGGCGAGCACGTCCGGGTCAACGGTGAGCAGCAGGCTGGCCGCTTGTTCGTCGCTGTAATCTGCGGGGCCGTGCGCCAGGCTGTCCACGAATTCGCCGGCCCAGCGCGCAGTGAGCTCACTCGGATAGACCGCGTTCGGCGGAGCGCTCTGCGCGATGGCCCGGTGGAACAAGCCGGCCGCGCTCGGCACCGTCATCAACGTGGTGACGGCATTGCCGCCGGCCGACTCGCCGAACAGGGTGACGGCATCCGGGTCCCCGCCGAACGCGCGGATGTTGTCCCGCACCCACCGCAGGGCTGCGACCTGGTCGCGCAGCCCCAAATTGCTCTCAAACGGATGCTCCGGCGTGGCAAACCGGGAAAAGTCCAGATACCCGAGGGCGCCCAGTCGGTAGTTGAGGCTGACGTAGACGATACCGCCGCGGCGCACCAGTCCCTCTCCCTGGCGCGGAACCTCGCGGCTGGATCCGACGCTGTAGGCCCCGCCGTGGATGAACACCATGACCGGTCGGAGTTGCGCGCCGGCGCGCAACCGCTCATCGGGGGCGATCACATTGAGATTGAGGCAGTCTTCGCCCTGCGGAATGCGCGGGTGGGCGCCGCGAAACTGGCCCTTGTGGCTTTGCGGGGCGATCAGGCCCCACTGGCTCGCGTCGCGCACGCCGGTCCAGGCCGAGGCTGACCGCGGGGCGCGAAAGCGCAGATCGCCCACCGGAGCCGCCGCGTAGGGAATGCCGCGCCAGGCGAGCACGCCGCGTTCACGCACGCCGCGGAGCAGTCCGGTGGCCACTCGTACCTCGAGACCCTGATTGGTGGTCTGATCAGCGAGCTGGCTCATGGGCTCGAGTCTATTGCTGCGCAGGCTACGCTCAAACCTGATCACGGAACAGAAGAAACGAGAACGACATGGCACTGCCCTGGACCCTGCACGGTGACGGAAAAACGGTTGGCGCACAGGAGGTCGTCGGCCCGGGCGAACGACTGAGCTGGCCGTTGACCATAGGAATCGGCTCGCAGCACGTCGTCGCCATGTTCGGCGCAACCTTTCTGGTGCCGCTGCTCACCGACTTTCCGCCCAGCACGACTTTGCTGTTCTCCGGTCTTGGAACCCTGCTGTTTCTGCTGATCACCGGCAATAAACTGCCGAGTTATCTCGGCTCATCGTTCGCGTTCATCGCGCCGATCACCGCGGCAACGGCCTCGGCCGGCATGGGCAGCGCCCTGTTCGGAATTTTGGTCGTCGGAGCGCTGCTCGCGCTCGTCGGGGTGATCGTGCAGCTCACCGGCACCGGCTGGATCGACCGGCTGATGCCGCCGATCGTGTCGGGCGCCATCGTCGCCCTGATCGGGTTCAACCTGGCCCCGGTCGCCAAAGCCAACTTCGACAAGGCACCGCTCACCGCGCTGATCACCCTCGTCGCGGTCATTTTGTGCACGGTGCTGTTTCGCGGCATCGTAGGTCGGCTGTCGATCTTTCTCGGCGTGCTCGTCGGCTACGTCGCGGCCGTCTTCTTCGGCGAGGTCGACTTCAGCCGGGTCGCCGAGGCAGCCTGGATCGGCCTGCCGCCGTTCACCGCCCCGGCCAACCCGTTCGAGAACCCGGCCGCCGTGTTCGGGGTGCTTCCCGCCTTCCTGCCGGTCGTGCTCGTACTCATCGCCGAGAACGTCGGCCACATCAAGGGTGTGGCCCAAATGACGGATGCGAAGGTGAACCGGCTCACCGGGCGCGCCCTGCTCGCCGACGGGCTGGCCACCATGCTCGCCGGCTTCGGCGGCGGCAGCGGAACCACGACCTACGGCGAGAACATCGGCGTGATGGCGGCGACGCGTATTTATTCCACGGCGGCCTATTGGGTCGCCGGAATCGTCGCGATCCTGCTCGGCCTCTCCCCCAAGGTCGGTGCGATCATCTTCACGATTCCCGACGGGGTGCTCGGCGGCGTCACCACCGCGCTGTACGGGCTGATCGGCGTCATCGGCGTGAAGATCTGGCTCGACAACAAGGTCGACTTCTCCAAGCCGGTCAACCAGTTCACGGCGGCGACAGCGCTCATTATCGGCATCGCCGACTTCACGCTGAACGCCGGCACCCTCAGCTTCAACGGCATCGCGCTCGGCACGGTCGCGGCCATCGTGATCTACCACCTGATGACCTGGCTAGCGCGGGTGCGCGGAACCGCCTAGCTCGCACGTGCAGGGTTAGACGTGCAGGACGGGCACGATCAGGTAGACGCCGTAGAGCACGGCGGCCGCGCACAGGGTGAAGCAGACGTAGCCGGCGTAGAGGGCCAACCGCTTCTGGGCATCCGACAGCGGGTTCGCCGCGGCAGCCTTGCGCGCTCGCTTGACCTGCTTCGCGGCCTTTTTGGGGCTCAGCACGGTAATCGCGCCGGTGAACTCGTACGGCTCGACCAGGGGGATGCGGCCGGCCGTGGTGAGCAGGCGCAGACCGAGCGAGTAGAGGCTCACCACCAGTGCCGCCGAGACGAGCGACGCAGTGGAGACGATGAGGAAAGCCGCCCAGTCGATCACAGCGATACCCTCCTGCGGTCGGAACGAGTGGGGCGACGCGGCGTTTTCCTGATCCTGACTACCCGGCCGGCATCATCGATGTCGTTGAGCAGAGTGTGGTGAGTGACCCGATTGCGCCGAGACCAGCGGAACAGGGCCATGATCACGATGGTGCCAATCACCATGTCCAGCACAATGCCGATCGGGCCGAGCAAGGCCAGCCCGGCCGCGAAAGCACCCATGATGGCCGAGGCCGGCAACGTCATAGCCCAGCCGAGCGCGATGCGTCCGGCCATGCCCCAGCGAATCGTCGAGCCACGGCGGCCGAGCCCGGAGCCGATCACCGAACCGGAGGCGACCTGGGTGGTGGAGAGTGCGAAGCCGAGGTGGCTCGAGGCCAGGATGGTCGCGGCGGTGCTGGTTTCGGCGGCAAAGCCCTGCGCTGGCTTGATCTCGGTCAATCCGGTACCCATGGTGCGGATGATGCGCCAGCCGCCGGTGTAGGTGCCGATCGCGATCGCCAGCGCGCAGGCGGCGATCACCCAGAACGTTGGCCCGCTGCCAACGGCCTGAAATCCACCGGCGATCAGGGTCAGGGTAATCACGCCCATCGTCTTCTGCGCATCGTTGGTGCCGTGGGCCAGGGCTACGAGGGAGGAGGAGAAGATTTGCGCGTAGCGAAAGCCGCCGCGCCCGTCGGGCTGACCGACGTCCCGGCGAGTGATCGTATAGGCGAGGCGGGTGGCGACGAGGGCGATGACGCCGGCGATCACGGGCGCGATCAGGGCGGGCAGAATGACCTTCGCGGCGACAACGTTGTAGTCGATGGCCTGGGTGCCGACACCGATGATGGTGGCGCCGATGAGACCGCCGAACAGGGCATGGCTGGAGCTCGACGGCAGCCCCATTAGCCAGGTGACCAGGTTCCAGACAATTGCGCCGATCAGACCGGCGAAGATCAGCTCGGGGGTGATCAGCACCCCGCCGTCGCCCTCCTTGATGATGCCGCCCGAGATTGTGCGGGCGACCTCGGTCGACAGGAATGCCCCGACCAGGTTGAGAATCGCAGCGACACCGACGGCGACCTTGGGTTTCATGGCGCCGGTCGCGATCGGGGTTGCCATGGCGTTCGCCGTGTCGTGAAAGCCGTTGGTGAAGTCGAAGATGAGGGCCAGGGCGATGACCAGCACGATAATGAGGCTGAAATCAGGCACGGAACACCACGCTCTCCAGGTCGGCGCCGAAGGTGAAGGTGGCGCGCACGGACACACCATTAAGAACACCGGGCAGCCAATGGCGGGCGTCGTCCCACATCTCATCGACCGGCAGGGTCGCCACATCGAACCAGAGGGGGTTCAGCTCGTTGGATTCCCGCGGTGTTCCCGACCACTGGTCGCAGACGAAGACGGTCGACTCCTGGCTCCACTCCTCGCGGTGGGGAAACAGGTAGGTGAGCAGCCCCAGTTCGGTAAGAGCGGATGCCGCCACCACGAGAGACGACTCCTCCTCGATTTCGCGCACCGCAGCATCCACTGCGGTTTCGCCGCTTTCGAGTTTGCCACCCAGCCCGACGATGTTTCCCATGCCGAGGCCTTTCTTCTTGCGCCCCAGCAGGACCTGTCGGTTGCCTTCGGGAGATAGTCGAGTGAGGTAGCACACGCATACCTGGGGCAAAGTCATTGCCTCATCTTAATGCTTGTTGAACAGAAGGCGCGTGGAGCTGGTTGGGAGGCAGCTCGGATAAGCTCCGAACATGGACTTTTTACCAGCTACCGGAACCATCACCATGTTCACGACCGACTGGTGTGGTTACTGCAAACGATTGAAGAAGCAGCTCGACAGCGTTGGAATCGGCTACACCGAGGTGAATATCGAACGGGTTGACGGCACGTCGGAGCTCGTTATGAGCCTCAATAACGGCAACCAAACCGTGCCGACGATTTTGTACCCCGACGGCTCAGCGGCGACGAATCCGTCGCTGGCACAGGTTCAGGCCAAACTCGCCTGATCTGACCTGACCGCCCTGCGCGAGCCCGCGCGGCTAACCGAACAGTACGGCGGCCTCGTCGTAGCGGGCCGGTGAGACGCGCTTGAGACCGATGGTGGCGGCGGCGATGCTCACGACGACGATCTCGGTGCCGCGCAGTGACACCATCGAGCCCCACTGCGAATTGTGGATCGCGTCGACGGCGGCCATGCCGAGTCGGGTGGCGAGCACGCGGTCGTATGCCGAGGGGGCGCCGCCGCGCTGGGTGTGACCGAGCACGGTCGCTCGGCTCTCGATGCCGGTGCGTTCTTCGATCAGCGGCGCGATGACCTCACTGATTCCGCCGAGGCGGGGACGGCTGAAGGCGTCCAGCCCCTTGGTGGAGTGCGCCTCCTCCATACCGGAGAGCAGGAAGCCCTCGGAGACCACGATGACGGGGGCCCGGCCGCGGTCGCGCACGTGCTCGACCCAGTTGCAAATCTGTTCGATCGACTTCGGCTGTTCCGGGATGAGGATGGCGTGGGCGCCGCCGGCCATGCCGGAGTGCAGGGCGATCCACCCGACGTGGCGTCCCATCACCTCGACCACCATGCAGCGGCCGTGGGATTCGGCGGTGGTGCGCAGCCGGTCGATGGCTTCGGTGGCGATTTCGACGGCCGTGTTGAAGCCGAAGGAATAGTCGGTGGCTTCGAGGTCGTTGTCGATGGTCTTGGGCACGCCGACGATATTGAGGCCGGCCTCGGTCAGGCGATGCGCGGCGGTGAGCGTGCCCTCTCCACCGATGGCGATCACGGCGTCGATGCCGTTCTCATCGAGCGTGCGCTGGATGTTCTCCGGTCCGCCGTTCTCCCCCTCGAACGGGTTCGTGCGGGAACTACCCAAAATGGTGCCGCCCTGGCGAGAGAGCCCGCGAACGCTGTGCCGGTCGAGCGGCATGAATTCGCTCTGCACCAGGCCGCGCCACCCGTTGCGAATTCCGACGAACTCGAAATCGTGCGTGCGCACGCCCTTGAGCACAGCGCCGCGAATGACCGCGTTGAGTCCGGGGCAGTCGCCGCCGCTGGTAAGGATGCCGATCTTCATTGCTGGCCGATCTTGGTAGCTGGGCGAATCCGGTCGATTGATCATGACGCAACGCGCGCCACCAATCAATGTCAGAACAAGCGCATCAACGATGCACGCTTGACAATCATGCTGCCTGACCGGGCACGGCTCAAATCGCATCCGGCCCGGTCGGTCGCGCAGGGCCTTATAGTTTTCCGTCGAGGGCCTGGGTGAGCAAGTAGATCAGAGCACTCTCCTGCACCGAATCGGCCGCCGCGTACTCTTCCTGCGAACCATCCAGTGCTCGAGCCGCCAGGCCCTGCTTGCTTCCGATCAAGTCGGCAATGCGGGCGTCGATGGTGTGCGCGGCGATGATGCGCCAGGCGGTGACCGGCTCATCCTGCCCGATGCGGTGCACCCGGTCGATGGCCTGGGTCTGCTCGGCTGCGGTCCAGCTCAGCTCGGCCAGCACAACGTTCGACGCGGCCTGGAGGTTGACGCCGACGCCGGCCGCGGTGAGGGAACAGACCGCGATCGCAACGTCGGGGTCATTGTTGAAGGAGTCGATCGCTGCCTGCCGGGCAAGCGCGCTCTGGTCGCCGCGCAGCGACACCGTTTTCAGGTCACGCTTGGCGAAGATCTCCTCAGCGGTGTCCATGACATCGATGTGCTTGGCGAAGAACACGACCTTACCGACCGACCGGGCCAGCTGGGCCGCGTAGTCGGCTGCGAGACCGGCCTTGGCCTGACCGATTTTGCGCACCATCGTGAATACGTTTTCACCGGTGCTCTGGCCCTTGGAATCTTCGAGTTCGGCGTGCGCGACGGCGCGAATGTAGGCATCCCGCTGGTCCTCATCGGGAGCGGCCGGGCCGCCAGAGCCGGTGTGCCGGGCGGCGACGAGTGCGCGGTACCGGATGACCAGCCGGGCACCGAGTTCCCGTTCGGCCTGGCGGATGGAGCGGCCGAGGTCGTCGTCGAGCTCGACCGGGAGGTCGGCGATGCGCTTGGCCGGCAGGTCGGCGGCGACGTCGATCTTGCGGCGACGCACGATGCCCATGTCGATCACGGCGGCGCGAGCTTCCTTGTAAAAGCCCATGTCGGCGGGCGTGAGGCCCGTCTCTTCGAGGCGTTTCAGCAGTGCGGGGGCCGGCTTGTCGCCGTCGATCCAGCCGAGGAACTGCCAGATGGCCCGAAAGTCGTCGACGTCGTTGATCAGGGGCGTTCCGGTCAGGGCCATCAGCAGCGGGTTGCCACCCGGGGTACGGCGGCGAATCTGGTCGGCCAGCGAGAGTACGTGCTTGGAGCGCTGGGAGGCGAGGTTCTTGATGAAGTGGGCCTCGTCGACGACCATGCCCTTGAAACCGAGGGTGCCCAGCCAGGCCAGGTGCCGGTCGAGCACGTCGTAGTTGACGACGACCACGTCGGCGAAGGCGTCCAGGCTGTCACCATCGCCGTGGATGACGGTGGCACGCCGGTTCGGCGTCCACATTTCCACTTCACGGGCCCAGTTCATTTTGACGACGTTGGGCACGATGGCCAGCAGCGGGTAGGCGTTGGCAACGGATGCTGCCAGCAGGCTCTGCGCCGTCTTGCCGAGGCCCGGCTCATCGGCGAGCAGATAGCTGCGGTGGCCCAGACGAGCGCTCTCGATGAACCGGGCCTGGTGCCGCATGAGCTCCATACCGTTCGGCGACAGTCGGTCAAGCCTGGGGGCTTCCGGCATGTCCATGCTGGCGGCCTGGCCGCCCGAACCGTACTCGAACGATTTGAACAGGGGACCGAGCAGTTCCCAATTGGCCAGCCGCCGCGGGTGCACGATCGGCTGGGCTGCTGCACTGAAGTCGGGGGCGAGGAACGGGTTGGCCAGCTGCCGGGCCTTGACCGACTGCGGGACGACCTGGTTCTGCAGCACGACCGGTTTGGCTTCGGGTTCGCGGGTGATGATGAGTTCGTCCGGACTCAGTTCGGCACCGGATTCAAGCAGCCAGTCCCGGCGAAAACGCTGCGCGACGGTGGAGACGCCGGCATCGGGTTCGAGCAGGGTGATCAGGCTGGTATCGCGAGCCGCGGTCTTGGCCAGAATCTGCGCAATGCCGTCGAGGCGTTTGAGCAGCTCGGCCCGATTGGCGTCGGAGAGCTCCTTATCGCCCTTGACCCTGGCGCGTTCCTCGCGCATGAGCAGGGCGATGACCTGATACTTGGTGCGGTTGGTCGGCCCGAGCTTGGTACCGGACTGCGCCTTCGCCTCGACCTCGCGCACCTTGCGGGCGAGAATCGGGATGATCGGCGCGTCGTCGTCACGCGAACGCGGGTGGGCCCGATTGCGGGTGACACCGCCGCGGCCGAGGTTGTTCCGGCTGCCCGAGGCATCGGTGCGGGTATAAGCCATTGTTCTCCACTCAAAAGCAGCACGGTACGGGTACCGGCTGTATCCGTCCACGCGAGCCGGCCACGGCATCCAGGTGTTGCCGGAACGCTGCAGCCCGCCAATCGTTCTGATGAGTTCTCAGGAACAAACGATTCACGAAACACAGCACGGGTCGCGATCTTCACACAAAACTCGCGGTCAAGCGGATGCTGTCGCAGCGGTGGTTCCGTCGAATCACGCGCCTCTACAGGTACTGATTCAACGAGTACGGCCATCGCCAGCGAGCGCACAGTAGAGACCTGACCCGGTTCTCTCAACGCGCTAGTAGTCTACGCCCCCGTTCAATTCTTGCGAACCGGCACCTTGGTGCGCAGGCCGACGGCGATGAAAATGATCGCGGCGATGAACTGGGCCGAGACCCAGCCCTGACCGCTGAGGTCGAGAATCACGACAGGGTTCCACAGAATCGCCATCGGCACGAGGCCGATCAGCCAATACCAAGACCGCGCCTGCAGCACGAAGACGCAGATGACGAGCGCGAGGATGCTGACGGCGTAGCGGATGATGATGAAGCTCTCGCTGTCCAGCAGGGCTAGGCCGGCGAGCAGGACGATGGCCCCCAGCAGACCAGGTGCGAGGGCAGAGCGGGTGAAGGTCGGTTCGACTGGCGTGCCCATCAGACGCCCCCTCCGCCGCCGCCGCCGGAGAACCCGCCGCCACCGCCGCCCGAGGTCGACGAGCTGGTGGCACTGCCCGACCACGACGCGGCAGAGGACGCCGAGAAGCTGCTGATAGCACCGGCGAACAGCGCGGCCTGGAACATTCCCGTTCCCAGATACCAGTCGGGCTGGGTGCCGCTCTCCCCGTAATACCCGCCCAGTACCTTCGACCATTCCTTCTCCTGGCCGAACAGTATGGCCAGCGGCAGTGCGCGCTCGTAGAGTTTCACGATCTGAACGGAGGGAGCATCCGCTGTGGTGGTGGTTCTGGTCAGATCGGGACGACCGTTCTCCGGCCGGTAGACCGACCGCACGGCCCCCTCCGGACTCTGCAGAACACGAAGTCGATCGGCTTCGGCAAGACCTATATACAACTTGACGCCTTTCAAATAGTCACGCAGTTCAGCGCCGCTGTCGGTGAGCGGTCGCAGATTTCCGGCACAAACGAAGGTGACCACCGCGGTGGTGATGCCCAGCACGATGAACAGCAGCGGCCAGAAACCGCCCACGACGGTGATGACGGCCCCGAGACTCGCCACTCCGGCGGCCAGGGCGCTCACGCTGGCCAGCAGGAACAGCCAGACCCGCAGCCCATCGTTTTGTTTTTTCCTGACGCCCAGCCGCAGCGATTCGGCGCGGGTCGCCAGCCGTTCCTTCTGCAGGGCCTTACTGAGCGAAACGCTCTTCTTCTTCAGGTCGCGCTGGTCGCCGGGCCGCAAGCCGGGAAAAAGTTTGCCGAGAATGCGGCTTTCGGTCTCATCGACGCCGTCGGCGTGCACGAATTCCAGCAGAAAGTGATTCTTTTTGTCGTCGGCATCGAGAATGCGCACGTTACCGCGCACGGCGAAGCTGATGAATTGTGCGGCCATCGCCTTAGCGCCGGCACCGACGACCAGCCCGCCGAGGGTCAGGACACGTGCGGGGCGAACCGATCGGAGCATGAGTCCACTCTACCGAGCCGCACTGAGCCGCCCGCCGCGCGGGTCAGGCCCAAACAGTTCAGTCCCGAACAGCTCAGTCCCGAAAAGTTCAGGCGTGCTGAATCGGAATCGACGTCGTCGACGGCGGTCGCTCGAACAGCATCTCCAGCCCCGGCCGCAACTCGGCCAGCCACGCGGCATAGCCGGCCTCGTTCAGGTGTAGCCGGTCGATGCCGAAGGTCGGGTCGAGTTCACCGTCTGGCAGGGCCAGGGCCGGCCACAGGTCGAGGTATTGCACGTGCTGGGTGGGGGCGTACTGCCAGACGTGCCGGTTGATCGAGCGGATGGTGCCGGCGAAGTCCCGGTCGCGCGGCAGCACCGATTGCACCATGATGCGGGTCTCCGGCAGGGCACGGCGCAGCGTGTGCAGGATGGTTTCGAGGTTGCGCACGACATATTCGTCGGATTTGCGCCAGCCGAGATCGTTGGTGCCGACCCCGATCACAATGGCGTCGGGCCGCAACTCAATCACCTGATCAAGCTGTGAAATAATCTCATCGGTGGTATTGCCGCTGGCAGCGAGATTGTGCACCACGTACTCGGGAAACCACTCTTCCCACTGACCATTCGCGGTGAGGCCGTCGCCCAGAAAGGCGAGTGAAACTGTCATAGTAGGCCTCCTATCTGTTACCCATCATGCCCCGAACCGGGCCGAGTCGCCAGAATTCCCAGAGTATACGCACGATTTATCGACACATCTACCCGCCGGATCAGTCGTGGTGGGAGCGAGAAACCACCGCCAGGGAAAGCCGCTCCTAGGCCTCGTCTTTCGCCACGCGTTCGGCCGCGGCCGTCGCCGTGATGCGGGTCGCCATGCCCTCGAAGATGATGCCGTGGAACGGGAAGATCGACGCCCAGTACAGCCGTCCACCGAGTCCGCGGGGAAAGAAGACCGCGCGCTGGCGGTAGAGCGAGCCGCCGGTATCCGTTGGTATGACGCTCATTTCGAGCCAGGCCCGACCGGGTACGCGCATT
Organism: Cryobacterium sp. Hh7; assembly: GCF_004403155.1. Taxonomy (NCBI): domain Bacteria; kingdom Bacillati; phylum Actinomycetota; class Actinomycetes; order Micrococcales; family Microbacteriaceae; genus Cryobacterium; species Cryobacterium sp. Hh7. The sequence goes on from NZ_SOHG01000040.1 coordinate 139,313, forward strand.
TCGGCGCGCAACCGCAGAAAGCTGCCGTGGTCGATCTGCTCCACCCGCCAGAAATCGAGCACCTCGCCGGTGTGCAGGTGGTCGGGATTGCGGCGGCCACGGCGCAGGCCAACACCGCCGACGGCCTTGTCCATCAGGCCGCGGACGGCCCAGGCCAGCGGGAAGGAATACCAGCCGTTCTCGCCGCCGATGCTTTCGATGACTCGCCAGAGCGCTGCCGGATCGGCCGGGGTGGTTTTCTCCCGCAGGTCGGTGTAGACGGCGTGGCCGGCCCAGTTCGGGTCGCTCGGCAGCGGGTTGCTGGAAGCGCCCTCGATCGAGGAGTTGCGCCAGCTGGTCTCCACGTCTCCGTCGCGCATGCGGCCCAGGGCGAGGCGCACGGCCCGCCGGTAGCCGGTGAGGCCGCCGTCCGGCTGCGGAATGTACTGATCGATGTCGCTCTCGTGCACGACGCAGTCATACTGCAGCGACGCGATGATGGGAATGGCGAGGTTGCGCGGAATCGGTGTGACCAGGTTCACCCATTGTGAGGCCAGCCACGGGGTGAGCACCGGCAGAGCGATAATCGCCCGATGTTTGAGGCCGGCCTCGAGGGCGTAACCGTTCATCATCTGGTCGTAGCGCAGCACGTCGGGGCCGCCGATGTCGAAGGTACGGTTCACCTCACTGGGCAGATCAGCCGCCGCCTGCAGGTAGTAGAGCACATCGCGCACGGCGATCGGCTGGATACGGTTACGCACCCACTTGGGCGCCGGCATGCAGGGAAGCACGTCGGTGAGGTGACGGATCATCTCGAACGAGGTCGAGCCGGAGCCGATAACGACGCCGGCCTGGAAGGCCGTGGTCGGTACACCGCTGTCGAGCAGGATGCGGCCGACCTCCATGCGGGAGCGCAGATGGGCCGAGAGCGTCTGTGTGTCTGGATGCAACCCGCCGAGGTAGACGATGCGCGACACCTGCGCTGCAGCGGCGGCCTTGGCAACGTTTTCGGCTGCGATGTGCTCAGTCTTCTCGAAATCACCGGCCGCACCCATCGAGTGCACGAGGTAGTAGAACACGTCAATGTCGGCGCAGGCGGACTGCACCGATTTGGCGTCGCCGAGGTCGCCCTGCACGATTTCCACCTGGTCAGACCAGGGCACATCGCGCAGCTTCGACGGGGTGCGCACGAGCACGCGCACCGTGAAACCGGCTTCGAGGAGTTTGGGTACGAGGCGTCCGCCGATGTAACCGGTCGCACCGGTGACAAGTGCTCTGCGTGAGGTCATGCGGCGGAGTTTATCCCGTCCACTTGACCCCCCGCTGAGTGCCCCGGAACCGAATCAGAGAATAGCTTTGGTGTGCCAGACCGTCTTCAGTTCGGTGAAGGCGAGGATGCGGGACAACGCCGGTGCTGCGGCATCCGTTCCCGTCTCGGGCGGGAGCACCCGCTTGAGCGTGTCGGCGGCGCTGATCTGCAGCTCGACCCAATCCAGGTCGCCGGCTCCGACGAGGTCGAGGGCGTTGACGTCGGCGTGGCTGGCCAGCCAGGGCGCGATCTCAGCTGGCGAACCGGTCACGATGTTGACCACTCCACCAGGCACATCACTCGTGGCGAGCACCTCGCCGAGGCTGATCGCAGACAGCGGCGCAGTCTCGTTGGCGACGACGACGACGGTGTTCCCAGCGACGAGGGCCGGTGCGATGGCGCTGACCAGTCCGAGGAGCGATTCGGTGCCCTGCGGCGCGATGATCGCCACGACGCCGGTGGGTTCGGGCACCGAGAGGTTGAAGAACGGGCCGGAGACCGGGTTGGCGTTGCCGGCGACCTGCACGTACTTGTCGGCCCAGCCCGCGTACCAAACCCAGCGGTCAATGGCTTCGTCGACCTGGGCGCTCGCCACGGCGGCATTGACGCCCTCGCTGCTCATGATCTCGTCGATGAACTGCGCCCGACGGCCCTCGAGCAGTTCGGCGATGCGGTACAGCACCTGGCCGCGGTTGTAGGCCGTGGCGCCGGCCCAGCCGCCGAGCGCGCTGCGAGCGGCAACGACAGCGTCGCGGGCATCCTTGCGGCTGCCCTTCGCTGCGTTGGCCAGAAACTCGCCCTTGTGCGAGAGCACCTCATAGACGCGGCCGGATTCGCTGCGCGGAAACTTGCCGCCGATGTACAGCTTGTAGGTCTTGGGGATGGCGAGGCGGTTCACTTGGCGGCCTTCTTTGCAGATGCTGATTTCTTGGTGGCGGGACTCTGCTGCACAACGGCGGCGGCGGACCGCGAGCCGGTGCGCACGGCGGGCTTGAGATAGGCAGCGAGGCCGTGGCGGCCGCCCTCACGGCCGTAGCCGCTCTCCTTGTAGCCGCCGAACGGGCTCGACGGATCGAACTGGTTGAAGGTGTTCGCCCAGATCACGCCGGCGCGTAGCTTGTCGGCGACGGCCAGGATGCGGCTGCCCTTGTCACTCCAGATTCCGGCGGAGAGACCGTACGGGGTGTTGTTCGCCTTGGCGATGGCCTCGGCCGGGGTGCGGAAGGTGAGCACCGAGAGCACCGGGCCGAAGATCTCGTCACGGGCGATGCGGTGGCTGGTCGACACGTTGGTGAAGATGGTCGGCGCGAACCAGAAGCCGTTCTCGGGGATGACGCAGTCGGCGCTCCAGCGTTCGGCGCCCTCCTGCTGACCCAGCTCGGACAGTTCGCGAATGCGGGCGAGCTGCTCTGCACTGTTGATGGCGCCGATGTCGGTGTTCTTGTCGAGCGGGTCGCCCAGGCGCAGCGTCTGCATGCGGCGCTTGAGCCGGTCGATGACGTCGTCGTGGATGCTTTCCTGTACGAGCAGGCGACTGCCGGCGCAGCAGACGTGGCCCTGGTTGAAGAAGATGCCGCGCACGATGCCCTCGACCGCCTGGTCGATTGGGGCGTCATCGAAGACGATGTTGGCGCCCTTCCCGCCGAGCTCGAGGCTGAGCTTCTTGTCGGTTCCGGCGACCGAACGGGCGATGGCCCGCCCGACCGAGGTCGACCCGGTGAAGGCGACCTTGTTGACGCCGGGGTGGTTGACCAGCGTCTGCCCGGTGCTGCCATCACCGGTGATGATGTTCACGACACCGGCGGGCAGGTCGGCCTGCTGCAGAATCTCAGCGAACAACAGCGCGGTCAGCGAGGTGGTTTCGGCGGGCTTGAGCACGACGGTGTTACCCGCGGCGAGGGCGGGGGCGATCTTCCAGGCGAGCATCATGAGCGGAAAGTTCCACGGGATGACCTGGGCGGCAACGCCGAGCGAGGCCGGGTTCGGACCTACTCCGGCGTGATCGAGCTTGTCGGCCCATCCGGCGTAGTAGAAGAACCAGGCGGCGACGAGGGGAATGTCGACGTCGCGGGTCTCTTTGATCGGCTTGCCGTTGTCGAGGGTTTCGGCGACGGCGAGTTCGCGGGCGCGTTCCTGCACCAGGCGGGCGATGCGAAACAGGTACTTGCCCCGGTCGCTGCCGGACAGGCGGGACCAGACCCCGTCGTAGGCGTGCCGGGCGGCCGAGACGGCGGCGTCGACATCCGCTTCGTTGGCGGTCGCGATCATGGCGATCTGCTGTTCGGTGGCCGGGTTGATGGTCTGAAACGGGGTGCCGCGGCCAGCCGTGAAGTCACCGTTGATGAACAGGCCATAGTCGGTTTTGAGGCCCAGCAGTGCCTGCGACTCGGGGGCCGGAGCGTAGTCAAGAAATTTCATGGTCGTTCCTAATCAATCGTCACGTAGTCGGGGCCGGAGTAGTGCCCGGTCGTCATCTTCTGGCGCTGCAACAGCACGTCGTTCAGCAGGCTGGAGGCACCGAAGCGGAACAGGTGCGGCACGAGCCACTCCTCTCCCACCGTTTCGGCGACGGTCACGAGGTACTTGATGGCGTCCTTCGAGGTGCGGATGCCGCCGGCCGGCTTCACGCCGATGCGCACGCCGGTGAGGCGGTGCCAGTCACGCACGACCTCGAGCATGGACAGCGTCACCGGCAGCGTTGCGGCCGGGGCGACCTTGCCGGTGGAGGTCTTTATGAAGTCGCCGCCGGCCAGAATGGCCAGCCAGGAGGCGCGGCGCACGTTGTCGTAGGTGTTCAGCTCGCCGGTCTCGAGGATCACCTTGAGGTGGGCCACCGATCCGTCGGCGCGGCGGCAGGCGTCTTTCACCGCGACGATCTCGTCGTAGACCTGGCCGAAGCGGCCGGCCAGAAAGGCGCCACGGTCGATGACCATGTCGATTTCGTCGGCGCCGGCGGCGACCGAGTCGCGCACATCGGCGAGCTTGATGGCGAGCGAGGCGCGGCCGCTGGGGAAAGCGGTGGCGACGGCGGCCACATGTACCCGCTGAACACCGGCTCCCTCGGTGCCGCCGGCGGCGTGGGCGGAGCCGAGCGCAGTGACGGCCGTGCCGACCATGTCGCCGTAGACGCAGACCGCGGCGACGCGCGGGCAGCCGGGGTCGCCCGGGTCGGGTACCAGCGCCTTGGCGACGAGTGAACGCACCTTGCCGGGGGTATCGGCGCCCTCGAGGGTGGTGAGGTCGATCAGTCCGATGATGGTGTCGATCGCCCAGCGCTTGGAGCTGGTCTTGATCGAGCGGGTGCCGAGGTCGGCGGCGCGGGCTTCGAGGCCGACGGCGTCGATTCCGGGGATGCCGTGCAGGTACCGGCGCAGGTTGGCGTCGGTGGCCTCCCCGCCGATCAACGCGGCGGCGCGCTGATCGGGTTGGTAGGTGGCCAAGGGGCTACTGGTCATGGGGTGTCCTTCTGGGCATATACGTGCTGTGCGGTGGCACTGGTGTTATGGGTCACAGATGTTCAGTCTTGGAGGAGGGCATTCGCGGTGTCTTCGTCGGTCACCAGAACGGTGCACAGCCCGTTGCGCACGACGGCGCGGGCGATAGCGTGTTTGGAGCGTCCGGAGATGACGGCGATGGTGAGCGGAGCGCGGCGCAACTGGTCGAGTTGGATGCCGACCGTGCGTTCGTTGAGTTCGGGGTCGACGATTCGGCCGTTGTGGTCGATGTAGCGGCCGACGACGTCGCCGACGGCGCCGCGCGCCACGAGGTCGTCGATCTGGGCGACCGTCAGGTAGCCGCTGTCGACCAGGGCGGAATTCGCATCCGCCTGCCCCGCACTGAAGACGTAGGCCTGGGCGTTGCGGGCCAGGGCGAGCACCCCGGCAACCGTGCGGTCGGCTTCCATCGCCTGTTTGGTTTCGAGACGTTCGAAGATGGCGGGGCTCGGCAGCAGGGTGGCCGAGCCGTCGGCCTTGTGCGCGATGGTCACCGCAGTGGATGCCGCGGTGCCGGTGCGCTGATTCAGGCTGACGCCGCCGTTGATCTGCACCACGTTCACCCCCGGCGCCCAGCCCTGTTTGAGGTGCAGGGACACGTCGTGCAGGGTGCGACCCCAGCTGATGCCGAGGGTGCGCGGAATCGGGCGGAGGCTCGTGAGATAGTCGGCGGCGGCCTGTGCGGTGCGCGACTGCAGCTCGGCGTCGCTCGACACCCCGGCGGAGGACACCACGATGGCATCGGTCAGGCCGGTCGATTCGCGCAGCCGTCGTTCGATCGGCAGCCGGCGGGCGCGCGGGTGCACGATTTCGATGCGGATGAAGCCGTTCGCCTTAGCGCTCGCGAGCAGCCGGCCGACCTTCCAGCGGGTGAGGCGCAGAATCACGCCGATCTCATCCTGGGTCTGGTTTTCCTCGTAGTACAGCTCGGCCGCGCGGATGGAGAGGAGTTCGTCGGTGTCGCTCATATACGGTTCGCGGTCCAATCGGTTGAGCTCAGCCTACGTGGGCCCGACGCGCGAATCAACAGCTGTAGACGATCTTGCTCTTTTGAGCAGGAGCCTCCGCTGGGCACGGTGACGAACCCATCCCATACGATCAGAGCATGCGCGCCAATGAAGCCCTCGAGTACGTTCTCGCCGTCGACGTTGGAGGAACCAAGGTCGAAGCTGCACTCGTGGACGACCGAGGTAAGGTGCTTCCAAGCAGTCGGCACCGCGCACCGACCGGGGCCAGCGCGACCAGTGAGCAGCTCGCATCCGCTGTCAGAACTGTCATTCTGGCAACGCTCGCGAGCGTGCCGCCGGGCTATCCGCTGATCGGCGTCGGCATTGGCTGCGCCGGGCCGATTCACCTGAACTCGGGGGCGGTATCGCCGCTCAATCTGCCGGTGTGGCGCGAGTTCGGGCTCCAGGAGCTCGTGGCCGAGCTGGTTCCCGGTCTGGATGTGCGGCTGCGCATGGACGGCCTGTGCATCACCCTGGCCGAACACTGGGTGGGCGCGGGCCGCGGCGTCGACAACCTGATGGGCATGATCGTGTCGACCGGTGTCGGTGGCGGCCTGATTCTTGGCGGCGTCACGGTGTCCGGTCCCACCGGAAATGCCGGTCATATCGGCCACATCGAGGTCGGCGGCTTCCTGGATGCCTGCGCCTGCGGCGGCACCGGCTGCATCGAGGCGATCGCCTCCGGGCCGAAAACCGTCGCCTGGGCCAGATCTCAGGGCTTCACCGGCGAGTCTGGCGAGGACCTGGCGGCGGCCTACGCGGCCGCCGACCCGATCGCGATTCTGGCCGTAAAGCGCAGCGGCCGGGCCCTCGGCCAGGCAATCGCCTCAGCAGCGACGCTGCTCGACCTCGACGTGGTCGCCATCGGTGGTGGCTTCTCGAATGTCACCCCCGACCTGCTGGATTTCGCTCGCGCAGCGATCCTGGAACGCGTGCAATTCGCCTACGCCACCCGGGTGCGCGTGGTGCACTCGACCCTCTCGGGCGACGGCCCGCTGATCGGCGCCGCAGCGCTGATTCACCGCGGGGAATTGGTGCCGTAGCCCGCTGGCTCAGCGGGAGCGTGCCAGGTCGTCTTCGAGCATGTGCGGTCGACCGATCACCGCTCCAGCGACAAGCGCGACCAGCGCCGTTACGAGGAGGAAGACCATTGGCCAGGTCCACCCACCGCTCAGTTCGTGCAACAGTCCGAAAACCAGCGGGCCCAGTGCACCGAGGGTGTAACCGATGCCCTGCACGAAACTGCTGAGCGCGACCGCACCGGCGTGGGTGCGGGTGCGCAGATTAATGAGCACGAGAGCCAGCGGGAAAAACATGGGCCCCAGGCCGGCGAGCGACACCCAGAGCCAGGTCAGGGTCGCCGGCAGCAACAGTAGCCCCAGATCGCCGATCACGAACGCGAATACGCCCACGTAGACGAGCGGGCCGATATTTTTCAGGCGGGCGGTGAGGATCGGAATGATCAAGGCGCACGGGATTCCCATGCCGGCGTAGACCGCGAGAAGCGTCCCCGCCTCGCCCGGAGTCGCCCCCGCGGTCTCGACGAGGAGCTGAGGCAGCCAGGCGAACATGGCGTAGGCGTTGAGCGACGAGGTCGCGAACACGCCGGCGATGGCCCAGGCGATCGAGGATCGCCACAGTCGACCGAGAATGGCCGCATCGGCCTCATCGACCACGGGGCTCGGCGATTGCTCGGCGCGGTGCCGCACGAGCATCGTGATCCACGGCACCAGCGCCAGCAGAGCCAGCAGCATCCACATGCCGAGCGAGATTCGCCAGCCCGCGGCATCCGCTACCGGAACGGCGATGAGCGGAGGAACGAGGGTGCTCAGCGACATCACTGTGGCGTAGAGGGACGTGACGAGGCCGATCCGGTCCGGAAAGTACTTCTTGACCAGCGGCGGCAGGAGCACATTGCCAACGCCGAGGCCGGCGAAGGCGATGACACTGCCGATAATGAGCATGGTGATCGAGCCGGATGACCCGCGAGTGAAATGACCGACCAGAATCGCCAGGAGAGCGAGCACGAGGGGCAGTTCGAGGCCATGGCGGCGGGTGATCATGGGGGTGAAGATACCGAACACGGCAAAGCAGACCGGCGGAAGCATGCCGAGCACGCCGAGACCTACCACCCCGAGCGGAATATCGACGTTGATCTCGGCGACGATGGGCGAGAGGGCGGTCACCGCGTTGCGGAGATTGGCAGCGACCAGAATGATGCCCAGCAGGGCCAGGCCGCGTCCCGGCCAGAGGGGGCTGGGGGTTGCGGTAGTCACTCGGTCAGTCTAGGGGGCGAGGTTCAGCCGGGCGGATGCGACGGTTACAGCCCCGCGCGCTCCCGCCGGATGCGCTCCGGTAGGTCTTTCAGGTCCTCCCAGCGGCCGGGAGCCACGAGGGCCGGCAGCAGCATGGCCCACATTTCGGTGAGACGATGGTCGATGTCGGCCCGCTTGGTCAATACGTCGGAGACGACCTGCACGCCGGTGAAGGCCGCGGTGCAGAAGTGCGCGGCCGCGCCCACGTCCAGCGCGGGGTTGACGTCGCCGGAGGCGATCCCCCGGCGGAGGAATTCCTCGCAGGCGACCATCCAGTCAAGGTACGGACCGGCCACCGGGGTGGAGAAATTCACCGCTTCGATGGTTAAACGGACACCGGCGCTCACGACGAGGTCGTCGCGGAGCTGCCGGGCGAGCTCGTAGGACATCGAGACGAGGGCGTGCAAACCGGGATAGTTGTCATCGAGGAGCTTTTGGCCGGCCGCCGCCGACGCCACGTGCTGCGCGTCGATGATGGCGACGGCAAGGGCTTCCTTCGAATCGAAATGGAAATACAGGGCGCCCTTGGTGACGCCAGCAGCGCTGCTGACCTGGGCCAGGGACGTACTCCCGTAACCGCGCTGCTCAAAGGCCGCTGCTGCGCCGCGAATGATCGAGGCACGCGTTTCGATCGCTCGTACTTGTTGTGACATTAGATCCCCCGGGAAATGCGCGAGTTTCCAGAATACCCGGGGGCAACGACCCGCATCGACTCCCGCCGAGGGCCTTGACGGCACCCCCTTTTGGGGCTATGCCCCGCGTGCCAGTGCCCAGATACCGTTACCCCATTGTGCGAAACAATAAACATACTGTTTGGTATGGTTTGAGGCATGGAAAACATCGGCGGTCACGACTGGGTAGGCATCATGGTGGCAGTGCTTGCTGGGCTGGTCGTGCTCACCCTCTCCCTCGTCGCCATGGTGCAGATCGGGCGGGCAGCACACCTGTGTCCGACCAAGCGCACCAACTGGGTCCTGGCGGTGCTGCTCGCCCCGGTGTTTGGCGCGACCGCCTGGTTCGCCGTCGGTAACCGGCTCCGACTGGACTAAACCAGGCCCGGAAATTACGGGCCCAGGATCGTGCGCACCCGCGCCACGTCGTCGCGAATCTGCTCGATCAGCGGGTCGATGCCGGCGTACGCGATCATGCCGCGAATCCGTTCAACGAACGCGACGTCGACCACACGGTCGTACAGGTCCAGCTCGGTCTCATCGAGCACGTAGGCCTCTACCTGCTTCTGCGCCACCCCGTCGAAGGTGGGATTGTTGCCAACCGAAATCGCCGCCGGGTAGCGAGCACCGGCATCCGTCAGCCAACCGGCATACACGCCATCGGCCGGAATCAGACCCTCGGAATCGGTGGACAGGTTCGCGGTGGGAAAGCCTAGTTCGCGACCGCGGGCTGCGCCGTGCACCACCATTCCGCGCACGGTCGGCAGATGCCCGAGCAAGTCTCCGGCGTCGCGCACCGCACCGGCGCCGAGCAATTCGCGAATCCAGGTGGACGAGACCCGGCGTTCCCCGTCTGGTTTCACATCGTCAATCAGTCCGACGGTGTAGCCGAATTCGAGGCCGAGTTGCCTCAGCAGGGCGACCTCGCCGGCCCCCTTGGCTCCGAACCGAAAGTCACGACCGACGAGCACGAAACGGGCGTGCAGGGCGGTGACCAGAATGTTTTCGATGAATTCGCGCGGCGGAAGGCTGGACAGGGCGTGGTTGAACTCGAGCAGCAGGGTCGCGTCGATCCCGGTCTCGGCGATCAGATTGAGTTTCTGCTCCGCGCTGACCAGCGGGCTCGGGCAGTTTTGCGGCGAGAGCAGGGCGAGCGGATGCCGGTCGAACGTCACGACGACGGCGGCCAGCTGTTCGCGCTCGGCGACGGTCTGGAGCTCGGTGATGACCGCCCGGTGTCCGGCATGGACGCCGTCGAACTTGCCGATGCTCACGGCCGAGTCGGGCCAGTCGCTCGGCACGGACTCGACGCCGTTCAGAATCTTCATGCGCGACCCTCGCTCACCGACGCGACGCGGTGGCGGGCGAGCCACCACATGCCCAGCAGGGGCAGCACGAGGGGAATGAAGAGGTATCCGCTGCCGTAGATCGACCAGACGGTCGCGTGCTCGAACAGCGCCGGATCAACCAGACTCAGGGTACCGACGACGAGTACGCCCAGCAGCTCAAAGCTGATCGTGATCCAGGCGATGCGATACCAGCGGATGCTGCGCCGCATCAGGGCCACCGTGGCCACGATATAGACCACCGCGGCGAGAGCAGACAAGGAATACGCGAGCGGGGCTTCATCGAAGGCCCGCACGATTTGTACGAAGGAGCGGCCGGTGGCGGCAAGGGCCAGCACGCCGTAGACGGCGATGAGGAGTCGACCGATGCCGCTCACCCGCTCGGCGGCGGCGGCGGGCTTCTCGGTCGGGGATTCTGTCATCGCTCTGTTTTCATTGCTAGATAATTATTGCAGCTTCCGCGGGGCTACCGGAACCGGGTCAGCTCCCCTGCACGTTCCAGATCTGGTTCATGCGGTAGAGCATGACCGCGACCGACAGGCAGGTCACGCCGAGAATGACGGTGCTCCAGCGGCTGCGTTCGACCAGCGCCCAGAATCCGGCCGAGACCGGCAGCGCAATGGCACTGACCAGGTAGGTGTAGAACTCGAGCAGACTGCCGGTGGCGTTGTTGCCGGCCAGTGGCGCCGCGATCGCGGCAGCGAGCTGCACGATAAGCAGCAGCTCGACGAGGGCGGCCGCGCCCATCGTGAGGTCGGTGGGTTTGCGGCCGAGCAAGCCGAGGATGACACAGAGCACTCCGCCGGGCACAGCGATGCCGAGCTGCAGCCAGGTAAACCATTCGATCATGAGCTCTGTTCCGGTTCGGTGACGGTCGGGAGATCTGGCGGAAAGTTGAGCAGCGACTTGGCCTGGTCGCCGCGATACTCGACCAATCCGACCAGGCGCCCGTCCGGCGCAATGGCGGCGACCGGACCGGTGCGGGTCGCGTCTCTCTCCACGGTGATGCGTTTTCCATGACCGAGGTCGATGGCTTGCTCTGCGGACAGGTCGAGGCGCGCCAGCAGCCGAGTGGCGGCATCCGCTGGAGAAATGAGGTTGGCGACGACATCGACCTGCTCGAGCGTGGCCGCGTTCTCGATGCGGAACGGGCCGATTCTCGTGCGACGCAGCACGGTGAGGTGGCCGCCGACGCCGAGTGCCACACCGAGGTCACGGGCGAGGGCACGAATATAGGTACCGGAGCTGCACTCGACCCGCACCTCGAGGTCGAGAAAACCGTCGCCAGGCGTGCTCGCGAGCAGGTCAAACCCGCTCACCGTGACCGGTCGGGACGGCAGCTGCACGTCTTCGCCGGCACGCACCCGGGCGTAAGCCCGTTTTCCGTCGACTTTGATGGCGCTGACCGCGCTCGGCTGCTGGCTGATATCGCCGGTGAGGTTGTCAATGCCGGCCAGGACTGCTTCGGCGGTGATCGCGGCGACCTGTTCGCCCGGTGCGCGAGTGAGTACATCGCCCTCGGCGTCATCGGTCGTGGTGGACTGCCCCAGACGAATGGTCGCAAGGTATTCCTTGCCCTGCCCGACCACGTAGGTGAGCAGCCGAGTTGCACTGTCGATGCCGAGCACGAGCAGGCCGGTGGCCATCGGATCGAGGGTGCCGGCGTGGCCGACCTTACGGGACCCGGCCAGGCGCCGGGTTCGGGCGACAGCGTCATGGCTGGTCCAGCCCTGCGCCTTGTCAATGAGGAGGAGGCCGCTAGTCACTCCATGAGGGTACCAGCGTGGAACGCTCCCGCCCGAAACGCGATCTAGGCTGGGGCTATGCGAATTGCTGTGATCGGCGCCGGCGCCCTGGGCGGACTCTTCGCGACCCTGCTCGCGCGGGCCGGCCACGATCTCACCATCACGGCCCGCGAGGTCGCCAGGTCGCTGATTCAAGAGAACGGAATCCGACTCACCGGAGGTTACGGGGATGCGCAATGCCGCGTATTGGTGCGGGAGATTCTGACCGAAACGCCGGATCTGACCCTCATCTGCACGAAAGCGCAGGATGCCGCGGCCGCCATCACCGAGAATGCCGAGCTGCTCGACGGCTCACCGGTGATCGTCGTGCAGAACGGGCTGGACGGGGTGCGAATCGCCCAGGATCTGCTGCCCAACTCGGAATGCTTCGGCCTGCTCACCCTCATTGCCGCGCACTACATCGGGCCGGGCCGCGTCCGGGTGACCACCGCAGGATCAAGCTACCTCGGTCGCGGCAATGGCAAAGCGGATGCTGCCACCCAGCACTGGCAGGCGGTGCTGGACGAGGCGTTCCCCACCCTCGCCGCCGAAGACTTCGTGGGCGCCCAGTGGACCAAGCTCGTGGTGAACATGCTCAACGCCCTGCCGGCCATCACCGGGCTGAGCGTGCAGGCGGTCATCGCCGATGCACCGCTGCGCCGAATCCTGACCGAAAGCATGCAGGAGACCGTGCAGGTGGGGATGGCCCGCCACGTCACCTTTGGGTCACTGCAGGGGATGAGCGATCGCAGCCTGCGCGTGTTCGCGCGGCTGCCGGTGGCTCTCGGACAGACCCTGCCGCTGCGCATGGGCGCAAAAATGGGTCCGGTCGCCAATCTGGGGTCGACCCTGCAGAGCATCAAGCGGGCCCATCTGACCGAAATCGACCACCTCAATGGCGCTGTCGTGCGCCAGGCCGAACTGGCCGGACGACGGGCACCGGTCAACGCGCTCCTGACAGCGCTGGTGCACGAGGTGGAGATCAGCCGGGAATTCCTGAAACCGGCGCAAGTCATGGCCCGGTTCGATCAGCTCACCACCACCAGCCACTAGCAGCGGTCGGTCAAGACCCGCCGCGGAAGGGTGGCGTCGGTGTTGTCGACGACCGCCGAAACCAGGTCCCGCGGGCGCACATCGGCGAGGTACTGCCGGTCGGAGTCGCTCCCTGGCTCCGATTCAAGCAGCACGCTGAACAGCCACAGCCCGTGTAATTCCGGTCGGTTGCTGTAGGCTCCGTCGACGATGAGAATGGCGTCAGCCGGGGCGGTCTGCCAGGTCGGTTGGATCCAGGCATCGCGGTCGGGGTCGAATTCCTCGGTGACGAACCCGGTACTGCCACCCAGGCGAAAGGGTTCGACCAGTACGCGGCGCAGCGCCGAGTAGTCGTACCCGACCCGGTACAACCGCTCGGAAACATCGAGGCGGTCTCCGCCGAGTCGCTGTTGCTCGGCGCGTGAGTGCTGAAAATTGCGCAGGCTGGCTCTAAACGTGGGGTGTTCGCTCTCGCGGAACACCGCCGCGAGGTCGTCGGCGAAGCCAACGCGGCCGGCTTTCTCGCTGCCGTCGATCTCGCTGCCGTCTACGGCAATGATCGTACGACCTCGGCCATAATTGTGCAGAATCTCGGCGGCCAGGGTGCGTAGAAATTCGATCCGGGGTGTGGAAACCAGCTTCATGAAACGAGCCTAGATTAGAACGGATGAACATCGCGCCCTCGAATGATCCCGCTGCGCCGCCGGACGCGCCCGGTGTGCCCGTCGCAACAGCTGCCGGCACCGGAGACAACGCCGCTCGTGCGGCCGTTCCGGGCGCGGTGGCGGGCAGCAGGACGGCTGATGTCAGCACCACGCTCAACGCCTGGTTCCTGGCCAACGCCCGCGACCTGCCCTGGCGCCGCGAGGGATTCGGCGCCTGGGGCATTCTGGTGAGCGAATTCATGCTGCAGCAGACCCCGGTGAAGCGGGTCATTCCCCGGCTACAGGAGTGGCTCGCGCGGTGGCCGACACCCGCCGACCTCGCCGCGGTGCCGCCGAGCGAAGCGGTGCGTGCCTGGTCCAGCCTCGGGTACCCGCGGCGCGCCCTGTGGCTCCACGCTGCGGCCGTGCAGATCACCGAGCAACACGGCGGCGTCGTCCCCTCCGACATCGATGCGCTGCTCGCCCTGACCGGGATCGGGGACTACACCGCGCGTGCGGTGGCAGCGTTCGCGTATGGCCACCGGCATCCGGTCGTCGATACCAACACCCGGCGGGTGATTGCCCGCGCCGTCGCGGGCGCTGGAGAACCGGCACCGCCCAGCCGCGGGCGTGACCTCGAGGCGATGGGTGCCCTGCTGCCGGACAGCGCGCTCGAAGCCGCCCTGTTCAACGCAGCGATCATGGAGCTCGGCGCGGTCGTCTGCACCAGCCGCAGCCCGCACTGCGATATCTGCCCGATTCGGGACGACTGTGCCTGGCGCGCCGCCGACTACCCCGAGTTCACCGGAACGCGCAAGTCCGTTCAGAAGAAGTTCGCGGGCAGCGACCGGCAGGTACGCGGCCTGATCATGGCCGAGCTGCGCTCCACCCACCGCGCCGTAACGGAAGCCGAGATTGCCTCGCTCTGGCCAGAGGCGGCCCAGTTACAGCGGGCGCTGCACAGCCTCGTGGCCGACGGCCTGGCGGTCGACTCCCCCGACGGTTACACCCTGCCCGACGGGATGTCATGAGCATCGGTCTGATCTGGGCGCAAAGCCGCAATGGTGTGATCGGTTTCGACGGCCGCCTCCCCTGGCACCTGCCCGAGGACCTCGCCCATTTTCGTGCGATCACCGGTGGCGGTGTCGTCATTATGGGCCGGCTCACCTGGGACTCGATTCCCGAACGCTTCCGTCCCCTGCCGGGCCGCCACAACGTCGTGATCACGCGCCAACGGGGCTGGGCCGCGCCCGGGGCATCCGTTGTGCACAGCTTCGACGACGCAATCGTGATTGCCGCTGGGCCGGTCTGGGTGATCGGCGGCGCCGAGATCTTTCGCCTCGCCCTCCCGCACGCCGACACCCTCGAGCTGACCGAGATAGACGAACAGTTCGCCGGCGATACCCTCGCCCCAGCGCTTACGCCCGACTGGACCCGTGTAAACACCAATCCAGCCAGCGGATGGCTCCACTCCAGCACCGGCCTGCCCTACCGTTTCGCGCGCTACCAGCGCGCCCCCGCCATCCACTAGCCGCACCCTGCCGCCCCACCAGCACCAGCACCAGCACCAGCACCAGCACCGTAAACCCGCCGCCATAAACTGACCGGGCCCGGGCCCGGAAAGCAGGCCCATGATCTATCATGGGCCCAGTTTCCGGGCCCGGGCCCGGTCGAAGGTGGCGCTAGTGCTTCGCGGTGCTCGCAGCGTCGGAGTCGTCGGAGTCAGCCGACACGTCGTCGGCCTCGTCGTCTTCGAGGTCGTAGTCGCGCGGCTTCTTGTACGGGTCGGCGTCGCCGGCATAGGTCGCCGTGCCCTTGCTGTCCTCGGTCGCGGTGTCGCGATCGTGCGCCTCACGCAGCAGATCATCGATCAACGCTGCGTTCTCCGGAATACCGTCGGCGATGAACTCGATCGACGGGGTGAGCCTCGCGGTGATGTTCTTGCCGACCTCGCTGCGCATCAGGCCGGTGGCGGCCTTGAGTGCGGCTGCACTGTCCGTGCGCTCTTCGATCGAGCCGTAGACGGTGTAGAACACCGAGGCGTGCTGCAGATCCCCGGTGACCTTCACGTCTGTGATGGTCACAAACCCGAGCCTCGGGTCGCGCAAGCCGCGTTCCAGCCGCTTGGCGATGATGACCTTAATGCGGTCCGCCATCTTTCTGGCGCGTTCCGGATCTGCCATTGCACTACTCCTTGTTTGCCAGCGCCGAAGCGCCGGATCATTCTGTGTTTTCAACACCGTATTAAACGGATGCCGCGAACCCAACTGAGGGTCGGAGCAAATTTCCCCTTGAAAAGGGAATCGGGGTAGGGACCCCGCTCTCTTTCCTTTTCAAGGGGAAATTTGCGGAGACCCCACCCACGGTCGGGTCTCAATGAAAAGACCGACCCAATGCAGAAGTCGGGCTTCGCGAGAAGCCCGACCCCCAAACCAACGCTAGACGCGCGGCTTCTCCTTCATTTCGATGGTCTCGATCTCATCGCCAATTCGGATGTCGTTGAACTTGCCCAGTCCGATACCACACTCGAAGTCCGTACGGACCTCGGTGACATCGTCCTTGAAGCGGCGCAGCGACTCGATGCCCAGGTTGTCCCCCACCACGATGCCCTCGCGGATAACGCGAGCCTTGGCATTTCGGGTGATGGTACCGGAGCGAACGATGACACCGGCGACGTTTCCGAACTTCGACGAGCTGAAGACCTCGCGAATTTCGGCGATACCACTCTGGATCTCTTCGTACTCGGGCTTGAGCATTCCCTTGAGGGAACTTTCGATGTCCTCGAGCGCGGAGTAGATGACGGAGTAGAAGCGCACGTCGACGCCTTCGCGAGCAGCACGCTCGCGGGCCTTCGTGTCCGGGCGAACGTTGAACCCGATAATGATGGCGTTGTCGACGGTAGCGAGGTTGACGTCGCTCTCCGTGACCGCACCGACACCACGGTGGATGATGCGCAGCTGCACCGAATCGTCGACCTCGATCTTGAGGAGCGACTCTTCCAGGGCCTCAACGGCACCGGAGACGTCACCCTTGATGATGAGGTTGAGCGACTCGACCTTGCCCTCTTCGAGCGCACGGGTGAAGTCTTCGAGGCTGATGCGCTTGCGGGCCTTGGCCAGCAGTGCGTTGCGCTCGGCGGCTTCACGCTTCTCGGCGATCTGACGTGCGGTGCGGTCTTCCTCGATGACGAGGAAGGTGTCGCCGGCGCGGGGAACGCTCGACAGACCCTGCACCTGGACCGCGCGGGACGGCGTGGCGGCGAGAACGGCAACGCCGTTTTCGTCGGCCATCGCACGAACGCGGCCGTAGGCCGTTCCGGCGACGATGGAGTCTCCGACGTGCAGCGTTCCGGACTGGATGAGCACGGTTGCCACCGCGCCGCGGCCCTTGTCCAGGCGAGCCTCGATGGCGACACCGCGGGCGTCCTTGTTCGGGTTGGAGCGCATGTCGAGTGCGGCATCGGCGACCAGGAGCACGGCGTCAAGAATTTCCTTGATACCGGTCTTGTTCTTGGCCGACACGTCCACGAACATGACGTCTCCGCCGTACTCTTCGGCGACGAGGCCGAATTCGGTCAGCTGCTGACGCACCTTCTGCGGGTTGGCGCCGGGCTTGTCGATCTTGTTCACTGCAACCACGATCGGCACGTTGGCGGCCTGGGCGTGGTTGAGCGCCTCAATCGTCTGCGGCATGATGCCGTCGTCGGCGGCAACCACGAGGATCGCGATGTCGGTGACCTGCGCACCACGAGCACGCATGGCGGTGAACGCCTCATGGCCCGGTGTGTCAATGAAGGTCATGGCACGGTCGATGCCCTCGTGCTCGGTGATGATCTGGTAAGCACCGATGTGCTGCGTGATACCACCGGCCTCGCCCTCGGCAACCTTGGCGTTACGGATCGCGTCAAGCAGCGCGGTCTTACCGTGGTCTACGTGGCCCATGACGGTGACGACGGGAGGACGAATCGCAAGGTCCTCGTCGGTTTCGTCTTCGAGTTCCTGATCGATGTCGATATCGAACGCGAGCAGCAGCTCACGGTCTTCGTCATCGGGCGAGACCATCTGAATCTTGTAGCCGAGTTCGCTGCCGAGTACGTCGAACGTAGCCTCGTCGAGGGACTCCGTTGCCGTGGCCATTTCACCGAGGTGGAACAGCACGGTAACGAGGTTTCCGGGGCTCGCGTCAATCTTGTCGGCGAAGTCCGTGATGGATGCTCCGCGGCGCAGACGAACAACGGTGCCACCGTCGCCGCGGGGTACGGATACTCCACCCAGCGACGGGGCCTCGCGCAGCTCGAACTCTGCTCTCTTCGTACGCTTCGACTTGCGCGCCTTGTTCTTGCCGCCACCGCGACCGAAGGCACCAGCGGTGCCACCGCCCGGACCGCGACCGCGACCGGCTCCGCCTCCTCCACCGGCAGGACGGGGCGGGCCGAAGCCGGGGGCTCCGGCAGGAGCTCCGGGGCGAGTGAATCCGGGGCGTGCGGCGCCGGCTCCACCCGGGGCGCCGCCGGGGCGCTGGAAGGCGCCTGGGCGCTGACCGAAACCGGTCGGGCGTGCCGCCTGGCCGGGTCCACCGGGGCGAGGGGCACCGGGGCGCGGCGCCGGAGGGCGCGGAATGTTGCTCGGGGTGGGTGTTGCGGGGCGCTGGCCCATGCCCTGCGCGCTCGCGAACGGGTTGTTCCCCGGACGCGGCGGCTGAGCTGGGCGCTGGCCCATGCCCTGGTTGCTGGCAAACGGGTTGTTGCCGGGGCGCGCAGCTCCCGGGCGAGGCATGCCCGGCTTGACCGGCGTAGCCGATCCTTCCGTGGCCTTCGCTTCAGGGGTGTCCGTGCTGGGCTTGTCACCCGCGGCGGCAGCAGCCTTCTCGGCAGCAGCAACCTTCTCCGCAGCAGCAGCCTTCTCCGCGGCCTGAGCCTGGCGCTCGGCGACGGTGAGCGGTGCGACCGGAACGGGCGCAGCATCCGCTGCCGGGGCCTCCACGACGACCGGAGCAACCGGCTCGGCGGCGGGCTTGGGGCCGGGACGAGCACCGGGCTTGGCGCCGTGGCTCGGACGAGCGGGTGTTGCCTTGACAGCTTCTCCGGCGGCGGACGCTGGCGTTGCAGCCTTAGCGGCCTTGCTTTCGGCCTCGAGAGCGGCGCGAAGGCGACGTGCTACGGGCGGTTCAACACTGGAAGACGGTCCTTTTACGAACTCGCCCATTTCTTTCAATTTAGCAAGGGCTACCTTGCTGTCGACTCCGAGCTCGGTAGCGATCTCGTGTACGCGTGGTTTCGCAGCCACAATTCTCCTGTTCCGGGTCTGCACCCGGAAAGGGGCAGACCGTTAATAACGGACGGGTCTCATTTCGAGCCGCTCATTAGTTATCCATAAGCCAATTCAGCCTGTTCTCTAGTTGTTTCGCGTCCAGTGACCTGGTCACGCGAAAAGCACGCCCGAAAGCGTGGCGCCTTACGGCATCCTGAAAGCACGATTCAAGGGCGTGCAGCCACGCACCTCTACCGGGGATTGTGGCGGTTTCATCCACCACAACTTCTGATTTCCCAGCAACGATCCGCAAAAGTGAGGATCGAGGGGCGCGCGAACGGCAGCCAATACACGTTCTAACGGAATCCATCGTACCCCCTATTCGGCATCCTCCAGAATGCTGTCGGGCTGAATGTCGATTTTCGCACCGGTCAACTTGGCGGCGAGGCGCGCATTCTGGCCCTCTTTGCCGATCGCGAGCGACAGCTGGTAGTCGGGCACGAGGGCACGCACAGCCTTGATCGACTCGTCGATCACGTAGGCGCTCGTCACCTTGGCCGGCGACAGAGCGCTCGCGACGAAGGTCGCGAGGTCGGGCGAGAAGTCGACGATGTCGATCTTCTCGTTGTTGAGCTCGACGGTCACGGCGCGCACGCGCTGGCCGAGTTCGCCGATGCAGGCACCCTTGGCGTTCACGCCGGGCTCGGTGGCGCGCACGGCGATCTTGGTGCGGTGGCCGGCTTCGCGGGCGAGCGAGACGATCTCGACGACTCCGCTGGCGATCTCGGGAACCTCGAGCGCAAACAGCTTGCGCACGAGCGAAGGGTGGGTGCGCGATACGGTGATCTGCGGGCCCTTGAGCCCACGACCGACGGCCGTCACGAACACGCGAATGCGCGCGCCGTGAACGTAGCTCTCGGTGGGAACCTGCTCCTCGGGCGGCATGATCGCTTCGATGGTGCCGAGGTCGACGTGAATCATGCGGGGGTTAGGGCCCTGCTGAATGATTCCGGCGATGATGTCACCTTCGCGACCCTTGAACTGACCGAGCACGGCGTCATCGGCCAGGTCGCGCAGACGCTGGTTGATGACCTGCTTGGCGGCGAAAGCGGCGATGCGACCGAAGTCGGTGGGGTTGTCCACGGCTTCGCCGATGACGTTGCCCTCGTCGTCGTGCTCGGGAATGTAGATGTCCACGTGCCCGGACTTGCGGTCGAGAACGACGCGCGCTTCGGGCACTTCCTGGATATCGTGCTTGGCTTCAGCAATCTTCGAAGCTTCCAGCTTCGACACGTCTTGCTGGATGTGCTTGACATAGGCGGTCAGAATCGCCTGTTCGATGATTTGCACGAGTTCCTCGAAGGGAATCTCTTTTTCGCGCTCCAATAGCCGCAAAACACTGAGGTCGATGTCCATGGCCGGCCTCCTCTACGTACGATCTAGTCGCATGATCTTGCCGCCGCGAAACCGCGCAGCGGGCTGAATACTACGGTACCCGAATCTGCGGCGTCCCGTCACCCATTCTCCCCGCGGTGGGTCGGTCCAGCGCTGGTTCGCTGCAGAACGGATGCTGCCGGTTCAGTTGGCTTGCAGCATCCGTTCTCGATAAAACGATTCTTAGATGAAGTGCCTGGCAACGTCGGCGACGTCGACCTGCTCGCGGTCGCCGGTGCGGCGGTTCCACAGCTCGACGATGCCGTCGGCGGCTCCCCGGCCGACGATGACGATCCACGGCACTCCGATGAGCTCGGCGTCACCGAATTTGACGCCCGGCGAGACCTTGCGGCGGTCGTCGTAGAGCACCTCGCGGCCGGTGGCTTCGATCGCGGCGACGACGGCTTCCGAGGTGTCGAAGACGATTTCGTCCCGGCCGGTGGCGATCACGTGCACGTCGAACGGGGTGACCGATTCGGGCCAGATCAGACCCTTGGCGTCGTTGTTGAGTTCGGCGATGACCGCGAGGATGCGGGTGACGCCGATGCCGTATGAACCCATCGTGACCGTGACCAGCTTGCCGTTCTCGTCGAGAACCTTGAGACCGAGTACCTCGGCGTACTTGCGACCGAGCTGGAACACGTGCCCGATTTCCATGCCACGAATAAGTTCGACCGGGCCGGAGCCGTCGGGCGCCGGGTCGCCGGCGCGCACGTCGGAGGCTTCGACCACGTCGTCGATGGCGAAGTCACGGCCGGCGACGAGGCCGAACACGTGCCGGCCCGCTTCGTTGGCGCCGGTGATCCACTCGGTTCCGGCGACCACGCGCGGGTCGACCAGAAAACGGATGCCGGTGGTCGACTTGGTACCGAGCACGGCGCCAGCTGCTCCCCACGGGCCGATATATCCCTTGACCATGCCGGGGTTCTTGGCGAAGTCGCTCTCGTTGGCGGCCTCGACCTCGGCGGGGGCGAAGGCGACCTCGACGCGTTTGAGGTCGACTTCGCGGTCGCCGGGAACGCCGATCGCGATGAGTTCACGGGTGCCGTCAAGGTTCGTGAGCGCGAGCACGACGTTCTTGAGGGTGTCAGCTGCGGTCCACTCGCGACCGTCGAGGCGCGGGTGCTCGGCGTTGGCCTTGTCGACGAGCGTCTGAATGGTCGGGGTGTTCGGGGTGTCGAAGACCTGCGCGGCGGGCAGGGTGCTGAAATCTTTGTCGGCCGGAACGAGGGTGCGAAAGGCCTCGATGTTGGCCGCGTAGCCACCAACGCTGCGCACGAAGGTGTCTTCACCCACCGGGGTGGGGTGCAAAAACTCTTCGCTTTTGGAGCCACCCATGGCGCCGGCATCCGCTTGGACGATCTCGTATTCGAGGCCGAACCGGTTGAAAATGCGCTCGTAGGCGTCGCGCTGCAGCTGGTAGCTCAGGTCGAGGCCGGCGTCGGTGTAGTCGAAGGAGTACGCGTCTTTCATGGTGAATTCGCGGCCGCGCAGCAGTCCGCCGCGTGAGCGTGCCTCGTCGCGGTACTTGTCCTGAATCTGGTAGATCGACAGCGGCAGGTCCTTGTAGCTGCTGTACAGGTCTTTGACGAGCAGCGCGAAGACCTCTTCATGGGTCGGCGCGAGCAGCATGTCGGAGCCCTTGCGGTCTTTCAGGCGGAACAGGCCCTCACCGTATTCGTCCCAGCGGCCGGTCAACTCGTAGGGCTCGCGCGGCAGCAGGGCCGGAAAGTGCACCTCGTGCGCGCCGGCCGCGGTCATCTCTTCACGGATGATGCGCTCCACTTTGGCCTTCACCCGCAAGCCGAGCGGCAGCCAGGCAAAAATGCCCGGGGCCTGACGACGGATGTAGCCGGCCCGCACGAGCAGGCGGTGGCTGGTCACCTCGGCGTCGGAGGGGTCTTCGCGGAGTGTACGGAGGAAGTAGTTGGAGAGACGTGTAGGCACCCGTCTACCTTACGCGCGCGCCGGCTCTACGGCCCCCGCAGCCGCAGGGCTCAGCCGACCTCGCTCAGGGTGCGCTCGATAGCCCTCAGCCGCGAGTCCAGTGCGGTCAATTTCTCCAGCAGCGCGGTATTGGTCTCGTTGCTCTGCGTCAGCGCTTCGCGCAACGCTGAAGTGCCCTCGGCCTCAGCCAGGCGACGGCGGGTTTTGAAATATTGGTCGATGATTGCATAGACGATACCGCCGATGATCGCGACGACGGGGACCAGATTGACCCAGTCAATTTCCATGGTGATTCTGCGAGACCAGTCTCCGCGAAAGCCGTACTTCAGCGCTTCGGGTGTGCCGATTCCGTCGTTGCCATTCCGTCGAATGTCACCGCTTCTACGAACCGTTCCCGGTCGTGGAACATGTCATCTTGGTGGCTCGTTCTTGAACTACTGCGAGCCGACGGACACCGTGGGGCTGCCGAGTTCGGCGGCGGGCATCTCGGCGGCGAGACGATTGGCTTCTTCGATCAGGGTCTTCACGATCTCAGACTCCGGCACGGTCTTGATGACCTCGCCGCGCACAAAGATCTGGCCGCGACCGTTTCCGCTCGCGACGCCGAGGTCGGCCTCGCGAGCCTCGCCCGGTCCGTTGACGACGCAACCCATGACGGCGACGCGCAGCGGCACGGTCATTCCTTCAAGCCCGTCGGTGACGTCGTTGGCGAGCTTGTAGACATCCACTTGGGCCCGGCCGCAGCTGGGGCAGGAGACGATCTCAAGCTTGCGCTCGCGCAGGTTGAGCGACTGCAGAATCTGCAGACCCACCTTGATTTCTTCGACCGGCGGGGCGCTGAGCGACACGCGGATGGTGTCGCCGATGCCCTCACCGAGCAGCAGTCCGAACGCCGTGGCGCTCTTGATGGTGCCCTGAAAACTCGGACCGGCCTCGGTCACACCGAGGTGCAACGGCCAGTCGCCGCGCTCGGCCAGCAGACGATAGGCCTTGACCATGATCACCGGGTCGTTGTGCTTGACCGAGATCTTGAAGTCGTGAAAGTCGTGCTCCTCGAACAGGCTCGCCTCCCAGACGGCGCTCTCAACGAGCGCCTCAGGGGTGGCCTTGCCGTACTTCTGCATCAGGCTTGGCTCGAGCGAGCCAGCGTTGACGCCGATGCGGATGCTCACCCCGGCGGCCTTCGCCGCAGCGGCAATCTTGCCCACCTGGTCGTCGAACTTGCGAATATTGCCCGGGTTCACGCGCACCGCCGCGCAGCCGGCGTCGATCGCGGCGAACACGTAGTTGGGCTGGAAGTGGATGTCCGCGATCACGGGGATCTGGCTCTTCTTGGCGATGATCGGCAGCGCCTCAGCGTCGTCGCGGGTCGGCACCGCCACACGCACGATGTCACAGCCGGTCGCCGTGAGTTCGGCGATCTGCTGAAGCGTCGCGTTGATATTGGTGGTCGGGGTGGTCGTCATCGATTGCACGCTCACTTGAGCATCGCCACCGACCAAAACCTTTCCGACCTTGATCTGACGGGATTTACGTCTGGGAGCGAGTACCTCAGGTACTTTGGGCATCCCCAAGTTGATTGCAGCCACCTGCTTAGCTTAGTTGTCGCCGCAGCGGGCAAGCTGAATGCCGCCCGAGATCTGCGCTCAATCCGTGCTGGCAGCGTCTCCCGGAACGCGGCTGCGTGCACGAGGTCGGCGAACGTATCCGCACTGGGCCCCCATATGCTGGGTGGATTACCTCGATCAAACATGCACGACAAAGGAGTCCCGATGACCGAAATCGACGTCGTAATCCTGGCCGGATCGCGCACCCCGCAGGGTCGCGTGAACGGGCAACTCGCATCCCTCACCGCCGTTGACCTCGGCGCGGCGGCCATTGCCGGCGCCCTCGCCCGGGCCGGAGTAGCACCGGAGCAGGTGGACTTCGTGCTGATGGGGCAGGTTTTGCAGGCCGGCTGCGGGCAGAACCCGGCCCGGCAGTCCAGCGTCGCGGCGGGCATCCCGTGGAATGTACCGGCTATGACGCTCAACAAGGTGTGTCTCTCCGGCCTGGCCGCTGTCATCGATGCCGCCCGGCTGGTGCGGCTCGGCGAAGCGGATGTCGTCGTGGCCGGTGGTCAGGAGTCCATGTCCCGCGCGCCCCACCTGCTGCCCGGTTCCCGCCAGGGCTGGAACTACGGAACCGTGTCCGCGCTCGACCATGCCGCGCACGACGGACTCACCGACGCCTTCGATGGGCTCTCCATGGGGCTCTCCACCGAACGCGCCAACGCCCGGCTCGGCCAAACCCGCCTCGAGCAGGACGAAATCGCCGCTGCCTCACACCAGCGTGCCGCCGCAGCCGCAGCCGCCGACGTCTTCCACGACGAGATCACCCCGATCAGCGTGCCGCAGCGTAAGGGTGAGCCGCTCGTGATCAGCACCGATGAAGGCGTACGCGCCGAGAGCACGACCGAGACGCTCGGCCGGCTGCGTCCGGCGTTCGACCCAGCAGGGAGCATCACCGCCGGAAACGCCGCCCCGCTAAGCGATGGCGCGAGCGCCGTCGTCGTGACCAGCCGCGCCTGGGCCGAGAAGCACGGCCTGCCCTGGCTCGCCGTGATCAAGGCGAGCGGCCAGGTCGCCGGCCCCGACAACTCCCTGCACTCCCAGCCGGCCAATGCCATCGCGCACGCCCTGAAGCGCGAGGGCTGGACCGCCGCGGACCTCGACCTGGTCGAGATCAACGAGGCATTCGCCTCCGTCGTGCACCAGTCATCGAAGGTGCTCGGCGTCAGTGCCGACGTCGTGAACATTCACGGCGGCGGCATCGCGATCGGCCACCCGATCGGGTCGAGCGGCGGACGTATCGCGCTGCACGCTGCCCTCGAACTGGCCCGGCGCGGCTCCGGCAAGGCCGCGGTGGCTCTATGCGGCGGTGGCGGCCAGGGTGAAGCGCTGCTGCTGACGCGGTAGCTGCTAGCCGAAGAAGTTGATCGGCTTGACGATGTCGGCGTAGATCAGCAGCAGGCTCATGCCGCCGAGCAGAATGATGACCACGAGAGTGAGCGGCATGAGCTTGGCCATGTCAACCGGCCCCGGGTCAGGCCGCTTGAACAGCTTTGCGAAGAATCGACGGATGCCTTCCCACAGCGCACCAGCCACGTGGCCGCCGTCCAGCGGAAGCAGGGGCACCAGGTTGAACACGAACAGGGCGATATTGAGGGATCCGAGCAGGCCGAGCATGCTCGCGACCTTGTCGGCGACCGGAATGGTGTCGATGCTGGCGAGTTCGCCGGCCACCCGGCCGACGCCGACCACGCTGATCGGTCCGTTCAGGTCGCGCTCCCCGGGCCCGAACGCCGCGTTGGCCACGGCCACGAGCCGGTCGGGCAGGTTGATGATCAGGTGGGCAACATTGGCAATGTTGTCGCCGACCATGGGAAGCACGGCGGTCGCGGGCTGCGGCACCATTTCGGCGGCCGCTCCGATGCCGACGAAGCCGACCTGCTCGGTGATCGCATCGCCGGCGGCATCCGTTTTGATTTCGTTGTCGTCGGTATAGACGTAGCGTTCGGTTAGTTTGGGGGTCAGCGAGAGGTCAAGCTCGGCACCGTCACGTTCAACGACGACCGCGACGGTGCGTCCGGCTGAAGCACGAATGATGTCGGTGGACTGTTCCCAGGTCGAGATGGCGGTTCCGCCGATACTGACCAGTCGGTCACCCGGTTGCAGGCCGGCGGCGGCTCCGGGGGAGGCTTCGTCGGTTGCCGCGCAGGTCTGGCGGTCGCTCGATGCCGGCAGCACGCACTCGCTCACGCTGCCGACGGTGGTGCTGATCTGCGGGGAGCCAAATCCCATCAGCAAAATCGAGAACATCACGATCGCGATGAGCAGGTTCATGGTCGGCCCACCGAGCATGATGATCACACGCTGGTAGACCGGCAGCTGGTAGAAGGCGCGGTGGTCTTCACCCTCGCCAATGGTCTCGGCGCTCGCCTGGCGGGCGTCGTCGACCAGGGTCGACAGGGCACTCGTTTTCTTCTCCGGCGCGCCCTCCTGCACCATCTGATCGAAGAACCCGGTGGTCGTGCTGCGCGGCGCTCCGCCCTTCTTCGACGGCGGGAACATGCCGATCATGGCAATATAGCCGCCCATGGGGATGGCCTTGACTCCATACTCCGTTTCGCCCTTGGTGCGGGACCAGAGCGTCGGGCCGAAGCCGATCATGTACTGGGTGACCTTGACGCCAAACAGCTTGGCGGGCACCAGGTGGCCGATTTCGTGCAGGCCAATGGATAGGGCGAGGCCGACGACGACAATGGCGACGCCCAGTATGAACAGCAGTACGGTTTCCACTGTTGTAGAGTAACCGCATCAAGCTGCCAAGCGGCTGGCTGTGCCGACCAATCTCCCCCCTGAGCGGATGCATGTGGTTGGCTAGAGGTCGGACGCACCAGGAGGTCCCCCTTGGCTCACGAAACCATGCCCACGCAGAAGCTCTCAGCACCCGCTCCAGCCGTACCGCCGACTCTCGGCCCCGTCGGCAGCCTGTTGGCCGACCGTTTCAGCATCATGAGCCTGATCGGCACCGGGGGGATGGCATCCGTTTATCGGGCCACCGACACCGCCCTGGGCCGCTCTGTAGCCGTCAAGCTGTTTCGCGCCGACGGCGGTGGCACTGAGCCCGAGCGCCAGAGCGGCGAGATCGCCCTCTTGGCGAGCCTGAACCACTTCGCGCTGGTCACCCTGTTCGATGCCGGAACCACCACGGTGGACGGCATCCCACGCACCTTCATCGTGATGGAACTCGTCGACGGCCCGGATCTGCGCACCCGCATCGAAGACGGCCCGGTGCCGAGCGTCGACGTGGCCGGCATGGGTGCCGACCTCGCTGAGGCGCTGCACTACGTTCACGAGCGGGGCATCATCCACCGGGATGTCAAGCCGGCCAACGTACTGCTGGCACCCTCCGGGTTTCCGGGCCGCGGAATGCACGCCAAGCTGGCCGACTTCGGCATCGCCCGGCTGCTCGATGAAACCAGGCTGACGGCGACCGGGTCGCTGCTCGGCACGGCGAGCTACCTCAGCCCGGAGCAGGCGCTTGGCGGCGCTATCGGCGCGCCGACGGATGTCTATTCGCTCGGCCTGGTGCTGCTCGAATGCCTCACCGGAACGCGCGCCTATCCGGGAACCGCGGTGGAATCGGCCATGGCCCGGCTGCAGCGCCAGCCGGAGATCCCGAACGATCTCGGAACCGACTGGATCGACATTCTGCGCACGATGACCGCCCGCGACCCCGCCGACCGGCCGACCGCGGCCGACGCCGCCGGGTTGCTGCGGGCGCTTGCCGCCGGTGGCGGCACCACCGATGCGCCCACCATGCTGTTGCCGGCTCCGGCGCCCGCTGCGACTCTGTTGTTGCCGGTCGCCGCGCCCGACCCGGCCCCGTTGCTGCCGGGTGCCGAAGCCGCGGCCGCGGCCGCTCCGACCGAGATCCTGAAAGCGGATGCTCCCGCCAGCGCTCCCGCAGCTGGCACCGCCGCTGCGCGCCCGGCCAGGCCGCGTCGTCTCGCGCACCGGCGAGTGCTCGTCCTGGTCGTAAGCGGGCTCACCCTTATCGCCCTCGCCGTCGTGGCCCTGTTCCTGATCAATCCAGCCGAGGCGCCCGCCGTGGCGCCACCGAACTATCCGACCGTCGACGGCACTCTCGGCACCCATCTTCAAGAGCTTCAGGAGAGCGTGAACCCGTGAATCGACGCAAGCGACTGCCCCTAGCCCTGGCCCTGGCCGTCGGGCTGCTCCTGCCACTGTCCGGCTGCACGGCCGACCCGGTCGACCTGCAGGCCGCAACGGCCGAGAATTTGCAGACCGAGATTCTGGCGATCACCGAGGCCTCCGCCGCCGGAGACTTCAGCAACGCCCAGACCCTGCTCACCGCCATGCAGGCGAATCTGCGCACGGCCGCCGCCTCCGGCCAGGTCAGCGCCGAGCGTTCGGCCTCGATTCAGTCCGCGATCAATCTGGTGCAGGGCGACTTGACCGTTGAGATCGACGCCGCCGCCGTTGCCGCCGAGGCGGCAGCTCAGGCAGCGGCCGAGGCAGCAGCAGCTGCCCAGCAGCATAACGACGAAAACGCCAAGGACCGCGCCGAACAGGCCGAAGAAGCCGCCAAGAAGGCCGCGGAAGCCGCCAAGGAACGGGCCAAAGATCAACGTGAGGACCGGGACGACTGACTGGTAGCTAGCGCTGGTCGATCAGCCGATCCGCGGCGGCACGCGCCCACCGTTCGGCCTCGGCGAGCGACTCCCGACTGAGTTCGCCGCCCTGTTCGTGGGATTCGACCACGCGCAGCACCGTGTCGACGATGTCCAGAAATCCGATGCGCCCGGCGTGAAAAGCGGCCACGGCCTGCTCATTGGCCGCGTTGAACACCGCGGGATAAGTGCCGCCCTTACGGCCGACCCGCTTAGCCAGCTCGACCGCCGGAAAAGCGGCATCGTCGAGCGGTTCGAAGGTCCAGCTGTGCTGAACGGTCCAGTCGATCGGGGCGCCGACGGCGGCGACCCGGTTCGGCCAGTCCAGTCCCAGCGAAATCGGCAGCCGCATGTCCGGGGGTGAGGCCTGAGCGATCGTCGAGCCATCGACGAATTCGACCATGGAATGCACCACGGATTGCGGGTGCACGACGGCGTCGATGCGGTCGTACTCCACGTCGAACAGCAGGTGCGCCTCGATGATCTCCAGACCCTTATTGACCAGTGTCGCCGAGTTCGTGGTCACCACGAGCCCCATGTTCCAGGTCGGGTGCGCGAGCGCCTGCGCCGGGGTCACCCGGGCGAGCTGGTCTCGACTGAAACCGCGAAAAGGTCCACCGGATGCCGTCAGCACGAGGCGACGCACCTCATCCGCTGTTCCTGAAAGCAGTGCCTGCGCGATCGCCGAGTGCTCGGAGTCCACCGGCACGATCTGCCCCGGCGCAGCAAGATTCTTCACGAGGTCGCCGCCGACAATCAGCGACTCCTTATTGGCCAGGGCCAGGGTGCGCCCGGCCTTCAGCGCGGCCAAGGTCGGGCCGAGACCGACCGAGCCGGTGATGCCGTTCAGCACGACATCGGCCTCGACGTCCCGAACGAGCTGCTCGGCCTCGTCGGCGCCGAGCGCGGTATCGTCGACACCGAAGTCGGCCGCCTGTTGCTCGAGCAGTTCGCGGTTGCGCCCGGCCGACAGACCCACCACCTCGAACCGCTCTGGGTTGGCGCGAATGACGTCCAGGGCCTGGGTTCCGATCGAGCCGGTAGACCCGAGAATGATTACTCTGCGCATACCTCCATGCTAGGTGCCGGGCGCGGCGTATGTTCGTTGCTGGCCAGTCGTGGCGTAGTGTCAACGGGTGACCGGTGCCGATGCAGAACTCAATGACAACGCTGAAACCATCACGATCGACAGTGACGAGCAAGCCGCACCTGACGACGTGCAGGACGGACCGGAGCGGGTCAAGCGCCCGGGATTCGTCTATTTTCTCGGCTACGGCATCATGGCGCCCGTCGCCCGAATCGTGTTTCGGCCGAAGATCATCGGCCGTGAGAACATCCCGGCGACCGGTCGCGTCATTCTCGCGAGCAACCATCTGTCATTCATCGACAGCATCGTCATTCCGCTCGTCGCCACCCGCCGCGTGCAGTTTCTGGCGAAATCGACCTACTTCACCGGAACCGGTTTCAAGGGCTGGGTGTCCCGCACCTTCTTCACCGCGATCGGCGCCATCGGAGTGGAACGCGGAGCCGGGCAGGCTGCCCAGGTCGCACTCGACGCCGGCCGTTCCGTGCTCGATGCCGAGGGTGCCTTCGCGATCTACCCGGAGGGTACCCGCTCGCTCGATGGACGTCTCTATAAGGGACGCACCGGCGTAGCCTGGCTGGCACTGACCACGGGCGCCGTTGTCGTTCCGGTCGGACTGATCGGTACTCAGGAGATTCAGCCAGTCGGCACCACGGTGCCGCGCATCCGCAAGGTCACCGTCACCTTCGGCGAACCGCTCGACCTCAGCCACCACGGCCCGGCCACCTCCGGCAAGGCCCGCCGGCAGGCAACGGATGAGATCATGGCGGCCATTCACCAGCTGTCGGGTCAGGAATTGGCCAACGCCTACAACGAATCCCCGCCGGTCGGTACCCTCAATCGCCTCGCTCATCGGGTGTTTCCGCGCGAACGCCTGTAGCGGCGGTCTGCCTGATGCTCTGACGGTCATAGGCTGGACGAATGACTGCAACGTATTCGGTGCCCCAGCAACGCAAACTCGTCACGGCTCTTCCCGGCCCCAAGTCGGTTGAACTGCAGGCCAGGCGTGAGAAGACCGTCGCCCGCGGCGCCGGCACCCTCGCCAATATCTACATGGACCACGGCGCCGGAGCCATCCTGGTCGACGTCGACGGCAACCAGATCATCGACCTCGGCTGCGGTATCGGGGTGACCACGATCGGTCACGCGCATCCGGATGTCGCGGCGGCAGCATCCGCTCAGGCAGCGAAGCTGACCCACACCCTGTTCACGGTCACGCCGTACGAGAATTATGTGGCGGTGGCGGAGAAGCTCGCGGAGATCACCCCCGGCGACTTTGAAAAGCACTCGATTCTGGTCAACACCGGTGCCGAGGCCGTGGAGAACGCGGTGAAGATCGCCCGCAAGTTCACCGGTCGCCGCGCCATCGTGGCTCTCGACCACGCCTTCCACGGCCGCACCAACCTGACCATGGCGATGACCTATCGGCCCTGGCCGGAGCGCGCCGGCATGGGCCCGTTCCCCGGTGAGATCTACAGCGTACCGACGAGCTACCCGTTCCGCGACGGCCTGAGCGGGCTCGAAGCGGCCGAGAAGACCATCGACTACATCACCACTCACATCGGCGCGACCGAGATCGCGGCGTTCTTCGTCGAGCCGATCCAGGGCGACGGTGGCATCGTCATTCCCGCGCCCGGCTACTTCAAGCGCATCCGCGAATTCTGCACCGAGAACGGCATCGTCTTCGTGGCCGATGAGATCCAGGCCGGCCTCGCCCGCACCGGAGTCTGGTACTCGATCGAGCACCACGACGTCGTGCCCGACCTGGTCACCACGGCCAAAGGCATCGCCGGCGGATTCCCGCTCGCCGCCGTCACGGGACGTGCCGACATCATGGATTCCGTGCAGCCCGGCGGTATCGGCGGCACCTTCGGAGGCAACCCGGTCTCGACCGCGGCCGCCCTCGCGGTGTTCAACCTGATCGAGCGCGACGACCTGCTCGGCGAAGCCAAGCGAGTTGAGAAGGCGCTGCAGGCGCGCATCGGCGACTGGGCCGAGAAGTTCTCCATTGTCGGCGAGGTGCGCGGCAAGGGCGCCATGTTCGGCGTCGAGCTCGTGCACCCCGGCACCAAGAAGCCCTATCCCGAGGCGCTCACCGCCGTGATCAAGCACGCGACCACAAACGGTGTCATCGTGCTCGACGCCGGCAGTTGGGACTCAGTGCTGCGCATCATGCCGAGCGTCGTGATCTCCGACGAGCTCATCGACGATGCCGCGACCGTGATCGAAGAGGCCCTCACCGCCCTGGTGGCCGCCTACCCCGCGTAGTAGCCAGCGGCGTCGCTCCCGCGTCGCCGAGCCGTGAGTTTCCAGCACCGACCCGTGAGTATCGGCCCGTTTTCGCCCAGAAATGGACTCAAACTCACGGCTCGGTAACGTAGGACGCCTCAAACTCACGGGTCGGCGGCTCCCTGACGCTTGGGACGGCTACAGGGGCGGGCTCGTCACAATGCTCGTCGTACAGCCCAGTTCGCCGGGCTCGATCCAGGTGGGATCGTAGCCCCAGAACTCCACCACACCATCGGCACCGCGCTCTCCCACAATGCACGCGCGCTCCGCCGAAACACCGACGGCAGCCAGGAGATCGCCATCGACGGTATCCGTGTCAACCGTCACGAAGTCCTGCGGGAAGGCGGCGCGCACGTCTCCGTCCAGGCTGGTGGGTGATGCTGCGGCGAGAACCGCGGCGAGAACGTCCTCGGCGTTGTCGGGCAGAGTAGGGAACGGCACCGCAGAGGGCATCATGATCTCCGGGTCGTTCGGACAGGCGATGCCATGGCGGAGGACCGGGTTCGGCCGGACAAAGACCTCATAGCGGAAGCATTTCGTGGCACTTGCAGACTCGTGGCCGGATCCGAAATAGCCAGTCTCAGCCTCAACGTCGACCCGGATGCGCACCTCGATGCGGGCGCCGGCGTCGTCCCGTGAGTTTCCACTCCACGCCAGTGTGTCCGCGTAGACCGTGGAACCGCGGCCCGACGAGTTCAGGTCTGGGATGTAGGTTGCCGCGAACCACTCCGCATCGCGCACCCTCGACACCGGCGAGTCCAGTTGGTCGGCGAGTTCGTCTGCAACCTGGTTGACCGCCGTGCCGGCCACGCGCTCGCCGGCGGTGCCGCAGCCCGTGAGGGCAAGGGCCACCACCGTCATCGCTGCACCCGCGACGAGCCATCGCGCTCGCGCAACTGTGCGGCTGTGCGACCCGTGGGCGGCGTGTCGACTCATAGTTCCCCCTCGTGCCACCCTAACCCGTGCCATCCTGTCAGGTCGAGGTTCGCGCCTATTCGCCCGTGGCGGCCCACGCAGTTATGTCAACGGACTGGGTGGGCGGCAGGTCGACGGCCGACGGGCTGATGACGGTCTGTACCTCGGACCGGCGCATCATTGTTCGGCCGTCGGCGCAGCGGATGCCGTCGGTCCCGGCGACAGCGTGGGCGCGGCTGTCGGTTCCGGCGATAACGCGGGTGCCGGCGTGGGCGAAGGCTCCCCCACCGCCGGAAGTTCGACCAGCGGCCGCACCTGGGCGAACGGGAACGGCGCGGGCGCGGCATCCGCTTGGTAGGCCTGCCCGAGATGGTCGTAGGTGTAGTCGACATCGTCGGAGGTCACCAGCCGCAGTGGGAACACATTCCAGCCTCCGCCGCCCGGCACCAGCAGGCTCGGCATGACCATATCCTTGTCGCCGGCGGCATCAAACTGGGTCAGGTAGTTGGTATTGACCGGGTCGTTGACCACGTTGAGCGCGCGGCCGTCCTGGTCGAACAACTGCACGTCGGTGAGCGGCTGGCCGTCGGCGTCATAGGCGAACACGTTGGTCACTCCCTGGCCGTTCTGCATCAGTCCCGGCGTTGGCGCCGGGTTGTAGTCCACGCACGCACTGTTCTGCGCTCCGGCATTGTGCGCCGTGGCCAACAGCACGATCGGCAGGACGAGCACCGCGCACACGCTGACCAGGGTACGAAAACGGGGAAGCCAGCGCCAAGGCAGCCACCGGCCACGACCCCACTGCACACTCAGAATCACGAAGGCCGCGAGCACGACCCACCGCAACGGGTCGGTCGGCACCGTGCTGATCCCGCCGCCTGCGAGGACTGCGACGACCGCATAAACAACCCAGCCGCGCAGCACCCACCACACGGGGCGCAACACCAGCAGAAAGTCGAGCAGCGCCGCACCGGCGACACTCGAGCGGATGCGCCGCACCGCGCCAGCCCGCGCCTCACCGATCCGGATGCGCAGCCGGCCAAGCCGCGGCACCCGAACTTCGGGCGCCGTTCCCCGCACCGGAAGCCCGGCAGCGCCGCGCAACTCGTCGGCATAGGCGACCGGATCGCCGAGATCGACGTTGGGCGCAGCCGCATCGCCGGCATCGACGTCGGCGGCCTGCTCCGTGAGGTCGGCCTCGAGGCCGTCGGTGAGGTCATCGACATCGTCGGCCGGCAGGTCGCTCAGTGCCGATCGCACGGCCGCGGCGAACTCACGAATGGACTGGGGAGTCGTAATTGTTTCGCTCATGTGTTGTCACCGATCGGGCGCAGGTGGGCGGTGGGTTGCGGCTTCTCGAGCAACTGGGTGAGGGTATTTGCGAAGTGCGTCCAGTTCGAGCGCTGTTCGGCGAGCATGGCCCGGCCGTTCGCGTTCATTGCGTAGTACTTGCGGTGCGGCCCGCCGTCCGACGGCACGACATAGCTCGACAGCGCCCCGGCGCTGTACAGCCGGCGCAGGGTGCCGTAGACCGACGCGTCACCGACCTCATCGAGTCCGGCGGCGCGCAACCGACGCACAATGTCATAGCCGTAGCCGTCGTCGTCGACGATCACGGCCAGGACGGCCATATCGAGCACCCCCTTCAGTAGTTGGGTGGTATCCATCGGTAGCTCCTTCATCGGTCGAGGCGCACACGCAGGCCTTCAACGGATCCCACACTACTACGCAAACCGCAGTACCGTTCCATGCAGAATCTCGGTCCCCGGCCGAGCCGTGAGTTTCAACCACCGAGCCGTGAGTTTGAGGCCATTTCAGCGCTGAAATCGCCTCAAACTCACGGCTCGGCGACGCCAAAAGCCCTCAGGCGACCGTGACCGGCTCGTGCCCGACCGGAAAGTTCACCGACGCCGCAATGAAGCATTCGCGGGCGGCCTCGGCGTGCAGCGACTGCGCGAACTCCACCTGTTCCGGGTCGGTAATGGTCACTCGGGGCCGCAGGGTGACCGCCGTGAAGTGGCCGCCGCCGGCCACCTGTTCCATGGTGCCGACCGGGGCATCCGTATACGCCGTCACCGTGACTCCGTTGCGGACTGCCACGTGCAGATACGACAGGAGGTGGCACTGGCTGAGCGCCGCGAGCAGCAGCTCTTCCGGATTCCACCGGTCGTTGTCACCGTGGAAGGTCGGGTCGGACGAGCCCAGAATCGGCACCTTCTCAGCGGATGCCCGACCGGCCGGTGAAATCAGATGGTCACGTCCATAGGCCCTGTAGTGGCTGGTTCCGGTACCGCGATTGCCGGTCCACTCAACCCGCACCGCATATTCGTGCACTCCGTTCATGCTTCTCCCCTTGCTCTCAAAGATTCTTGCAGGCGAACTCAGGAACACCGCGCCCATGGTCGGTACAGCACTATTAGGTACAGTAGGGGAATCATGACTGACACCCTCACAAACTCTGCCACCGCCACCGCGTACTCTGTCACGCAGGAACGAAAGATCGTCACGGCTATCCCCGGTCCGATCTCGGCGGCGTTGCATGAGCGGCGTCGGGCGGTCGTCTCCGACGGGGTCAGTTCCATGCTGCCCGTCTACATTGCCAAGGCCAACGGTGCGATTCTGGTCGACGTGGACGGCAACCAGTTCATCGACCTCGGCGCCGGCATCGGTGTGACCACGATCGGCCACACCGAGACCAGTGTCGTCGCGGCCGCCGTCGAACAGTCCCAAGACTTCATCCATACTCTGTTCACCGTCACGCCGTACGAAGAATACGTTCGCGTCGCCGAGCTGCTCGCCGAGCACACTCCCGGTGACTTCGCCAAGAAGAGCGTGCTCATCAACTCCGGCGCGGAAGCCGTTGAGAACGGCGTGAAGATCGCCCGCAAGTACACCGGCCGTCGTGCCGTCGCGGTGCTCGACCACGCCTACCACGGCCGTACCGTGCTGACCATGGCCATGAATTACAAGGCCATGCCGTACGCCACCGGCTACGGCCCGCTCGCCAGCGACGTCTACCACGCACCGAGCTCCTACCCGTATCACGACGGTCTGTCCGGCGCTGAAGCGGCTGCTCGCACCATCGCCTACCTCGACAAGGTGATCGGGGCATCCGATCTGGCCTGCCTGGTCGTCGAACCCATTCAGGGCGAGGGCGGATTCATGGTGCCAGCGGATGGCTACCTGCCCGCGCTCCAGGACTGGTGCACCGCCAACGGTGTCGTCATGATCGCCGATGAAATTCAGAGCGGCATGGCCCGCTCGGGCAAGTACTACGCGAGCGAGCACTTCGGCTGGATCCCCGACCTCGTACTCACCGCCAAGGGCATCGCCGGCGGCTTTCCGCTCGCCGCCGTCACCGGCCGCGCCGAGATCATGGACGCCTCCCAGCCCGGCGGGCTCGGCGGCACCTTTGGCGGCAACCCCGTCTCCTGTGCTGCGGCGATCGCCGTGTTCGACGCGATCAAGGCGAACAACCTGCTGGCCGAGGCGCAGCGCATCGAAAAGTCCCTCACCGCTGGCCTGACCGCACTGAAGAACAAGTACGACATCATCGGCGAAATTCGCGGCCGCGGCGCCATGATGGCGATCGAACTCGTGCAGCCCGGTACCGGCGACACGACGAAGGCCCCGAACGCCGCTGCGGTGACCGCCATCTCCGCCTACGCGAGCCAGCACGGCGTGCTGCTGCTCACAGCCGGCACCTACGGCAACGTGCTGCGGTTCCTGCCGAGCCTCGCGCTGTCCGATGCGCTCATCATCGACGCCCTCTCGGTGATCGACGATGCGATCGCCGCACTCTAACGTGACCACTGAAACCTTCACGGTCAACGATTCCGTCGAACTCGCCGTCGTCGAACGCAGCGGGTTCGTCGAATCCCGGCATGCCGGTTCGGCGATCGTGCTCGGTACCAACGGTGAGGTGCTGCGTGCCCTCGGCGATGTCGCCAGCCCGGTCTTTCCGCGCTCGGCGATGAAACCCTTCCAGGCTGTCGCGGTCATGGCGAGCGGCGTCGCCCTGCGGGGAGCGGATGCTGCGATCGCGACCGCGAGTCACATCGGTACGCCAGAACACGTCGCACTGGTGCGCGGGCTGCTCAGCCGGGCCGGAGTACCCGAAACGGCGCTCGCCTGCCCGGCCGCCTGGCCGATCGACTCCGCCGCGCGGGACGCCCTGGTGCGACTCGGAGCCGGCAAGGCTCCGGTATACATGGAATGCTCGGGCAAGCACGCGGCGATGCTCGTCGCCTGCCAGCAGAACGGCTGGGCGATCGAGGGTTATCTGCAGCCGGAGCATCCGCTGCAAAAACGCATTCTCGACGTGCTCGAACGGTTCACCGGCGAACGTCCGCTGGTCTCGGGCGTTGATGGCTGCGGCGCGCCCGTGCACTCCATTTCGCTTACCGGCCTGGCTCGCGGCATCGCCCGCATCGCCACGAGCAAGTCCAACTCGCCGTTTGCGATCTACCGTGAGGCCGGTTTTCTGGCCGAAGCAGTGCGTGCCAACGGGTGGGTTGTGGCCGGCCCCGGGCACTCCGACAGCATCGTCATCGACCGGCTCGGCCTGTTCGTGAAGGGCGGTGCCGAGGGCATCATGGTGGCCGCCGCCGAAAACGGCACCACCGTGGCGCTGAAGATTCTGGACGGTAACCTGCGCGCCGCAGCGACCGTCGCCGTAGGTCTGCTCGCCGACGCCGGTGCCATCAAGCGAGCGGATGTCGATGAGTTACTGCCCGAGCTCGGACTCACCGTCACCGGTGGTGGCCGGCCGGTCGGGGAAATTCGCGCCAGCTACGTCTGACCGGGTTCGGAACGATCGGGCGCAATCACGTTGAGGGCGCCCGGCCGCACGAACACCCCGACCGGAAGCGGCCCGATCCGGTCGCCGTCAGCGTAGGCATCGACCGGACCGACCGGGACCACGCCCAGGCCGCCGACCACCGAGCTGCCGCCGCCGAACGGAACCAGGGCTATTCGATGCTGCGAGCACAGCGTGATGATCTTGAGCACCTGCTCGTGACTGCCCACAGTCACGATGGCGTCCGGGGCAGCGCTCCCGTCTCCGGAGCGCAGCCGAATCAGATCGGGGGTGGACTTGCCGCCGGTGTGCCATACCCGAGCCTCAGCGTCGATCGTCACGCTGCTGGCGCCGACGATGTCGAGCAGAGCTGAGAGGAAACCTCCGCGCAGATCATTGCCCGGCAGACGCACCGCGCAGGGAATCCGGCCGCGAGCGCGAACTGGCCGAAGCGGCTGACGGCCGGGTCGTCGACCTGCTCGTCGTCGGCCTCGGCGTCACCGGGGCCGGGATGGCCCTCAATGCGGCGACGCGTGGGCTCACCGTCGTGACCGTCGCCGCGCACGACCTGGCCTTCGGCACGTCACGCTGGAGTTCCAAGCTGGAGCACAGGGGGCGGCGCTACCTCGCCAACGGCCAGCTCCTGGTGGCCAGGGAATGCGCCGTCGAACGCGGCATCCTGCTGACCCGCACGGCGCCGCACCCGGTGCATCCACTCCCGATGGTGTTACCGCTCGGCCCGATGGTAGTGCCGGAGCAGGGTGCCAGCGCGGCGGTCGGCCTGGGAGCGCACACGCCGCTCGGCGCGCTGCCCGCACCGCGCCG
The DNA here is from genome assembly GCF_004403155.1 of Cryobacterium sp. Hh7. NCBI lineage: Bacteria > Bacillati > Actinomycetota > Actinomycetes > Micrococcales > Microbacteriaceae > Cryobacterium > Cryobacterium sp. Hh7. Next base: position 177,673 of record NZ_SOHG01000040.1, read on the forward strand.
GCTGTCCCCGGCCGAGGCGCTCGAGCTGGCGCCGGAGCTCCGCCGCCAAGGCCTGCGCCCTCGCGACTAGCTGAGCCTGGCCAGGCGCCGCGCCTTGGCCGCTCCCGTCACCTGCACCGTCACGACCACGACGATGGCAATGATGAACACGGCCGAGGCGAGCACGTTGGCCTCAGCCGGGATGCCGCGGGCCGCCGAAATGTAGATGTATTTCGGAAAGGTCGACACCGCGCCGGAGTTGAAGTTCGTGATGATGAAGTCATCGAAGGACAGGGCGAACGACAGCAGAGCGGCCGCGAGAATACCTGGCAGCAGCAGCGGAAAGGTGATGCGGGCGAACACCTGCGCGGCCGAACCGTAGAGGTCGCGACCGGCCTCTTCGAGCGCCGGGTCGAGGCTCGCAACCCGGGCCTTGACCGTGACCACCACGAAACTGATGCAGAACATGGTGTGCGCGAGAATGATCGTCAGCATGTCCTTCGGCACCCCGACCGACAAGAACTGTGCGGCCAGTCCGGCACCGAGCACGACCTCCGGGGTCGCCATCGGCAGAAACAGCAGGAGGCTGGTCTGCGACCGAAACTTGAACCGGTAGCGCACGATGGCGATCGCGATCATGGTGCCGAGCGTGGTCGCAATAATGGTGGCGACAGCCCCGATAAACAGGCTATTGCCGAAGGCCTGACAGACGGCTCCGTTCTGCACATTGCAGACGTTCAGCCACTTGTCGAAGGTGAAGCCTTGCCAGGTGATGTTCGACTTGAGCGAGTCGTTGAAGGAGTAGACGAAGGTGTACCCGATCGGAATCATCAGGAACAGCAGGGCCAGGGCGCTGTAAACGGGCAGCAACCATTTGCCGAGGGAGAGTTTCACAGCAGCTCCTCCGTTCCGGATCGTTTGACGTAGATGCTGACGATCACCAGGATCACGGTCATCAGAATGATCGACAGGGCCGCGGCTGCCGGAAAGTTCTGCAGCACCAGAAAGTTGGCTTCGATCACGTTGCCCATCATCTGGGTGCCGGTACCGCCGAGAAAGTCCCGGCTGGCATTGATATAGTCGCCCGCCGCCGGAATGAAGGTGAGCAGGGTGCCCGCGACGATACCGGGCATCGACAGCGGGATGGTGACCTTGCGGAAAACGTGGAACGGGCTCGCGTACAGGTCGCTGCCGGCCTCGAGGTAGCGCACGTCAAGCCGCTCCAGGGTCGTGTAGAGCGGCAGGGTCATGAACGGGATGAAGTTGTAGGTGAGACCGAAGATCACCGAAAACGCGGTGCCGGTCACGTGCGCTTCCGGTGCCAGCAGCGACAGGGCCTTGAGCGACTGAACCACGAAAGACTCATCGGAGAACAGCTGCTTCCAGGCCAGGGTGCGCAGCAGAAAGCTGATGAAGAACGGCGCGATCACGAGAACGAGCATGAGGCTCTGCAGCAGCGGCCATCTTCGCGCCTTGACCCCGATGAAGTAGGCCAGCGGGTAGCTGATCAGCAGCGCGAAGAACGTCGCCGCGAGCGCGTAACTGAACGAACGTACAATGTGCGGCCAGTAGGTCGTGACCACTTCGACGTAATTCTGCCAGCGGAAGGCGTAGTCGTACTGGCCGATATCACCGAACTCCCGCGGCGCCTGGAACGAGGTCAGCAGCAGCGACACCAACGGGGTGAGAAAGAACAGCACCAGATAGAGGATGCCCGGCAGCAGCAGAAACAAGGCTACCGGGCTGCGGCGCCTGGCGCCCGGATCGGCGGACGGCGCGGTCGTGGATGAGAATGCGGCAAAGGCCATCTCAGGCCTCCTCGAGCTCCGTGAGCAGCGATGACCGACGCTGCTGGGCGATTGTCTTGGTGTCGAGGTCGGCTTCGAATCTCGGACTCTGGGCGGGATCGTCGTCGAGACCGAAGCCGTGGTCGACGTTCCAGCTGAGCCAACAGGTGGCACCAACGTGCGCGGCCGGGCCGAAAGCCATGTTCTGGGCGAATACCACCAGGGTGCCGACACCCGGCACATCGACCAGGTACTGCGTGCTGACCCCGCTGAACGACACATCGATGACCCGGCCGGGGCCCATCACGTTGCGGCCGGGGTCCTGGAGCGGTGCTTCAGCGTGCAGGGTGAGTTTCTCGGGACGCACTCCGATGGTGACTTCGCCCGACACTCGGTGCGCTCGCTCCAGCGGCACCACGATCTTCTGCCCGGAGACGTCGACGGCGATGGCGGTGCTCGTGGTGCCAACGACCGGACCTGTGAACAGGTTGGACTGGCCGAGAAAGTTAGCGACGAACGCGGTCTTGGGCAGTTCGTAGAGCTGCTGCGGCTCACCCATCTGCTCGATTCGGCCCTTGTTCATGACCGCGATGGTGTCGGCCATGGTCATGGCCTCCTCCTGGTCGTGGGTCACGTGCAGAAAGGTCAGGCCAACCTCTTCCTGGATGGTTTTCAACTCGAGCTGCATCTGACGCCGCAGTTTGAGATCGAGGGCGCCGAGCGGCTCATCGAGCAGGAGCAGGGCCGGCCGGTTGACGATCGCGCGGGCCAGCGCCACGCGCTGCTGCTGCCCGCCGGACAGCTGCTGCGGTTTACGGTGGGCGAGGTGGTCGAGCTCCACCAGGAGCAGCGCCTCGTGCGCCTTGGCCACGGGGCCTTCGATTTTGCGTCGGCGCAGCCCGAAGGCGACGTTCTCCAGCACGGTCATGTGCGGAAACAGCGCATAGCTCTGGAACACGGTGTTGACCGGACGCTGGAAGGATTTCTGATTCGTCACATCCGTTCCCCCGATCAGGATGCGGCCGCTGGTCGGTTCTTCCAGTCCGGCGACGAGGCGGAGGGTCGTCGTTTTTCCGCAGCCGGAGGGGCCCAGCAGCGCGAAGAACGATCCGGCCGGAATGGTGAGGTTGAGATTTTCAATGGCGGTGAACCCGGGGAAACGTTTTTCAATGCCGACCAGTTCCAGGTCAGCACCACGATCGGCGAACGCACCGACGGCCATCAGGCTGCGCCCAGCAGGATCGCTTGGAACTGGGCGTTGAACGTCTGCTCTTCGGTGCCGTCGAGACCGCGGAAAACGTAGGCGTTGGCGAGGGTGGCATCGTCGGGAAAGATCAGCGGGTCTTCAGCCAACGCCGGGTCGATGGCCATCATGGCTTCCTTGGCACCGGCGACCGGGGTGATGTAGTTGACGTAGGCGGCGACCTCGGCGGCAACGGCCGGGTCGTAGTAGTAGTTAATCAGCTCTTCCACGCTCTTCTTGGCGGGCGAGCCGATCGGCACAACGAAGTTGTCGTTCCAGAGGGTGCCACCTTTCTCAGGAACGATGAAGCCCCATTTGTCGCCGTTTTCGGCGTTGAGCTGCACAATGTCGCCGGACCAGACGATGGCGGCGAGGGTGTCTTCGTTGGCGAGGTCTTCCTTGTAAGAGTTGCCCTTGATGTTTCGGATCTGACCGTCGGAGACCTGCTTCTTGAATTCGTCGATGGCCGCGGTGAACTCGTCTTCGCCCCAGTCGCCGGAGATGTCAACGCCCTGGTCGAGCATGATCAGGCCCATCGTGTCGCGCATTTCGGAGAGCACACCGACGCGCCCCTTCAGGTCGGGCGCCCAGAGGTCTTCGACCGATTTGAGTCCCTGGGGATACTTCTCCTTGTTCCAGGCCAGGCCGGCGAAGCCACCCTGCCACGGCACACTCATGGCCCGCCCCGGGTCGAAGTCGACGTCCTGCAGCGACGGCAGCAGATTGGCCAGGTTGGGAATGTTGGCGTGATCGAGTTCCTGGGTGTAGCCGAATCGGATCATGCGGCTGACCATCCAGTCGGTCAGGCACGCGACATCGGCACCGATGTCCTGGCCGAGGGCGAGCTGGTCCTTGACTTTGCCGTAGTAGGAGTTGTTGTCGTCGACGGCCTCGGTGTACTTGACCGAAATGCCGGTCTGAGCTTTGAACCCCGCAAGCGTTGGGTAGCTGCCGGCGTCGTCCACATCAATATAGAGCGCCCAGTTATCCCAGCGGATGGACTTGTCGGTGGCCGAAGTGTCGGCCGCGGCGGTGGGTTTGGCCGTGGCGCCGGAGGAACACGCGGCGAGCGCGAGCGCGGTGGCACCGGCCCCGGCCCCGGCCAGCAGCGTTCGACGACCCAGTTGCGAGTTCTGCGCCTGACGAATGAGCTGGCGGATCATGGGATCAGCGGGCAGCGGCTTGGACTTCATCTGGTTCTCCTAGCATTCTGGGCACGCACACGGTCAAGGCTCACGACGTTGCGAGTTGGTCGATAGTTGCACATATCGGCGGTAATTACACCTAAAAGTGTTCAAAACATTGATTTTGGAACCGATTTGTCACGAAATCAGCACATACTTGCAACACTCGCCCGCGAAATCGTCGGTTCACCGAGACTAGGGTGGTGGTCAGGAGCGAGAGAGGAACACCATGAGAATCGCAGTTCCCACCGAGATCAAGAATAATGAATTTCGGGTCGCGATCACCCCGGCAGGGGTGCACGACCTGGTGTCGCACGGTCACGAAGTGATGGTTCAGGCCGGTGCCGGGGTGGGGTCCTCGATCCACGATGAGCAGTATCGCTCGGCCGGTGCGACGATTCTGCCGGACGCCGCGAGCGTCTGGGCGGCCGCCGATCTCCTGCTCAAGGTGAAAGAACCGGTAGCGAGCGAATACGGCTATTTTCGGGCCGATCTGGTGCTGTTCACCTACCTGCACCTCGCCGCCGAACCCGACCTGACGCGGGCCCTGCTCGCGAGTCAGGTCACCGCGATCGCCTACGAAACTGTGCAGTTGCCCTCCCGCGCGCTTCCGCTGCTCGCGCCCATGAGCGAGGTCGCCGGTCGACTCGCACCGATTGTGGGTGCCAATGCCATGCTCAAACCGAACGGTGGCCCCGGCCTGCTGGTTCCTGGCGTTCCCGGCACGCATCCGGCCAAGATCGCCGTGCTGGGCGGCGGTGTCGCCGGTACCGCTGCGATGCAGGTATCGCTCGGCCTCGGCGCGGAGGTGACCGTGCTCGATACGAATCTGTTTCGGCTGCGTGAGATCGACGCCCTGCACTTCGGCCGGGTCAAGACCATCGCCTCGAACAGCTTCGAGATCGACAAAGCTGTCATGGAGGCCGATATGGTGATCGGTTCGGTGCTCATTCCCGGCGCGAAGGCACCCAAGCTGGTCAGCAACGAGCTGGTGTCACGCATGAAATCGGGCAGCGTGCTCGTGGACATCGCCGTTGACCAGGGCGGCTGCTTTGCCGACAGCCATCCGACCACGCACGCCGACCCCACCTTCACCGTGCACCGATCCCTGTTCTACTGTGTCGCCAATATGCCCGGCGCTGTGCCCCACACCTCGACCTATGCCCTGACGAATGCGACGCTGCCGTATGTGCGGGCCCTCGCGACGCTCGGCTGGCTGAACGCGCTCCGCGCCGATGCCGCGCTGGCGCAGGGACTCAACGTGTTCGGCGGCCGCCTGATCAGCGCCCCGGTCGCGCTCGCCCACGGAATGACGCACCGGCCGCTCGCCGAGGTGCTCCTCTAGCTGCTCACTTGGCCGCTCGCCTGGCCGCTCGCCTGGCCGCCGTCCGGTTCCGGCAGGATCGCCCGGGTCAGGTCGCCGTCGGGGTGCAGGACCCACACTCGTCCGCGCCCGGGAGCCAGCGGCGGCGGCAACTGACGGCTGTGGCTGACCATTCGAAAATCCGACAGGCCGCACCGATCGAAGACGATGCTGGCCCGGCCGCCGGCAGTCTGGCCACGCAGCCGGGTCAGCAGGGTCCAGTGCGCCTGCCACGTTTCCGCATCACCGACGACGACCAGCCGGCCGGGGGCATCCGTTTGACCGGTTTCGACGCTGATCAGAGCGGATGCTGCCGGCGTGGTCGTTCCCGCCAGCTCCACCACCGGCACCCCCAGCACAGCGCGCAGTCGCGCGGCGGAGCGCGCCGGAGATGACGATACGACGAGCAGCGGGCCGTGTTCGGGCAGCTGTGCGGTCGACCGGGCGAGCGGGGTGAGCTGCAACGGCAACGGCGCCAGCAGTTGCACGCGGGTGTTGTGCCAGACTCCCCCGCCGGCTGGCAGGGTGGCGTGGTAGTTGGCCGACAATCCACCCGCGGCGAGGTGATCCTGCACGCTGGGGAGCTTAAGCAGCAGTGTGCTCGGGCAGAGTGAGGCGAGTCCGGGAACCGTGCTGGTCAGCCGCTGCACGGCGACGACGAGGTGCACGCCGGCGGCAGGGCCGTCGCGCAGCAACCCGGTGAGCAGATCGGCGGCGGCAAGTCGATGATCCGGCTGCCAGCGCGCCAAGACCGAATCGAAGTCGTCGAGCAGCAACAGTCGCGGCAGCGCGGCGGTCTGCTGCCCGCTTTCTATGCGCGCGCTCACCCGTTCCAGTGCGTCCCAGGTCACCTCGACATCAGCGCTCACTCGTTCCACGGCAACCGGGGCATCACCCGGACATTCAGCCACCCGAGCGAGGTGGCACAGCAGCGTGGACTTGCCCGAGCCGGACCCGCCCACGACGAGTAGGTGGCCATCGAGCTCGGGAGCGTAGGCGAACACCCGGTACCGCTGACTGTCGGGTTCGTCCAGCAGCCCGAGGGGGTAGCCGGGAGCCGGAGCACCCTCGCCGGCGATCCGGCGCAGATCGGCCTCGGTCACCAGCGTCGGAAGCGCATCCATCCACGGGCGCCGCGGTGCGGTGCCGCCAGAGAAACGCGCCGCAATCTTCAGAATGTCGCTTTCTCCGGTGGAGGCGACCTGGCAGAGCACGGGCTCGACGGTATCGGTGGCGATCACGCACCGGCCGGGTTGATTCGGATCCAGGGTGGCCGCAGCATCCGTTCCGACCAGGGCCTGGCTGTCAGCCCGGTTGTTGACCCGCAGAGACAGATGCAGACTGCAGTTGGCCATCAGGGCATCACGCACCACCCCGGCCGGTCGTTGAGTGCACAGAATCAGGTGCACTCCGAGCGACCGCCCGCGCGCAGCGATGTCGACGAACAGGGCGTGCAGCTCCGGAAAGGCCCCCAGCATGGTCGCGAATTCATCGACAACGATGACCAGCCGGGGCAGCGGATGCTCGAGTTCGGTCAGATCCCGCGCGCCAGCCGTGCTGAGCATCCGCTCTCGAAAGCGCAGTTCGGCCCCCAGACTGGCCAGGGCGCGGGCAGCCGTCTGGGAATCGAGGTCGGTGATGAGCCCGACGCAGTGCGGAAGCCTGCCGAGGGGCGCAAACGCGGCACCGCCCTTGAAATCAACGAGTAAGAAATTCACCTGGTCGGCTGAATGGGCTGCGGCCAGGGACGCCACCCAGGTCGTCAGGAGCTCACTCTTGCCGCTGCCGGTCGTGCCGCCCACGATGGCGTGCGGTCCGGCTCGCACCAGATCGATGTGCACCGGCCCTGCGGGTCCGACTCCGATCACGCAACCCAGGCCGGTCGGGGTGACCGAGGCCGGGTCGGCGGCGGCGGTTACGGCGAGCAGGTCGGTCAGGGTAACGCCGACCGGGATCGCCCCGGCCGAAGTGACGAGGCCGGCATCTCTTGCCTGCCGGGCGAGCGCCACCGCAAAGTCGGCCGCCGCGGCCCGGGTCAGCAGTTCCGGGAAGAAATCGATGGCCGGCGCCCGATTCGGCGATCGGATCAGCTGCGCTCGGCCGGGACCGATCACCCGCACGACGGTTCCGCAACCCGGCGGCAGATCGTCGAGCCGGGTTGCAACGGCGACCAACAGTCGCCCCTGGCCGAGATCGCGCGCGGTGCGGGCAGGCGTTCCCGCCGTCGCCTGATGCAGCACGATGCGCCGAGCCGCTGGTGACACGTCGTCGTGTGGAAACGCGGCTGCCCACTCCCACCCGGGGCCGGGGTTCAGATCCAAGCCGACGTCGGTCGGCGGCAGCGCAAAGCACAGTTGTACGAGCACCGCCCGAGCCAGGGCTTCGGGAAGGGGCGCAGCACCGACGATGCCGAGTCCGTGCATCAGGTCGACGACGATCGGAGCGTCGTTGATGGTCGCGGCCCAGTCCCGAAGTTCTCGATGGTCGTTCGGGGAGGTCGCCCCGCCCAGCCGTATGCCACTCGGGGCCGGCCCACAGCCCAGGGTGACGAGCGTGGCATCCGTTTGTCTCCAGCGCGCGGCAGCGGCCCGGCCGAGCACGATGTCCCTGGCCGAGGGAGTCTGCTGCCAGGCGGACTCCCGCCAGCGGACCTGGCGTTCGGTGATCGCCAGCCGAAGCACCGTGACGGCCTCGGCCTGTGCGGCGGTTTCGGTCCGGCGGCGTTTGCGCCCGGCGCGCCGCGCGTCGACCATGCTGGCGACCGCGATGAGCGGGCTGAGTACGGCGAAGATCAGCGCGAACGCTGACCCGGTGATCGACCAGATCAGGCCGGCGGCAGCCAGTGGCGCCACGGTGGCGAGAAGCGGAAATCCGGCCGGTGGCGGCGCGGTCGACGCTGGCGGCAGGCTGAGGTTCTCGTCAACGGTCGACACAGGACCATCAGAGCAGAGAGTCAGCTCCGCGTGGGCAGTGCGAGAGCCATCCGTGCGTAATCTGCGTCCGGGTCACCGGTGGAGGAGTGACCCGCCGCGGCTAACGGTTCAGGCGACGGTGAATGAGTGGTCGGCGATCTCGACTCGCGTGCCGCGCGGCAGTACGTAGCGTCGGCCCGGTTCGAGCGGCTCGGCCGTTTCGCCGGGCCGGCGAATGACGGTGCCATTGCCGGAGACCCGGTCGCTGACCCAGAATTCGCCGTCGTGCTGGCCGAACTCGAGGTGAGTCTTGGAGACCGAGCGGTCAGCATCCGCTACCCGAATGAGGTCGTCGAAGATCTCGTCGGGTTGCGGCAGGGGCTTGCGCCCGATTAGGCCCGACCCCTGCACGGACACTTTCTGACCGGTGCTGAAGGTCAAAACGAAGGTCGCGCTGCTCGGCAGCGTCGATGCTGAGGGGGGGACGTTCGTCACGGCGGCCGCGCGCACCGGCACGGGCACGAGTGCGGGAATCGGAACGGAGATGATCGCGGCCTTGTGCGGGAGGCGCGCGATGATGGTCGTGTCGTTCGGGCGCGGATCCGGGCGCTTGCGGGATTCCACGGTGGCCGATCGGGAGCTACCGCACTCGCCGCAGAACATGGCACCAACCGGCAGCCAGGCACCGCAAATCTGACACGTCACGACCGGCTCACTTAAACCTTCTTGACCACGCTGGACTTGAGCTGCATGAAACCGAAACCGTCGACCTTGCAGTCGATGTCGTGGCCGTCGACCGGGTCGACCAAGCGGATGTTGCGCACCTTGGTGCCGACCTTGATCGACAGTGCCTGACCCTTGACCTTGAGGTCTTTGATGATCGACACGGTGTCGCCGTCGGTCAGGATGGTGCCGAAGGCGTCCTTGACGACGGCTTCCTGCTCTTCTTCAACCAGTTCATTCGACCATTCGTGGGCGCAGAGCGGGCAAACCAGCAGGGCGCCCATCTCGTAGGTCAGGTCGCTGGAGCATTCAGGGCACGGAGGCAGGGTCTCATTCACTCGTTCCATAATACGCGACTGCCCTGGGCCGGCTATCGGCGACCGATCCGCACCCGCCACAGCCGCCCGGCGATGATGGCGGCAACGACCATGACCATCAGCGGAATGTAGGCAACGGCAGAGGAGGCTTCCCAGCCGATGCCGATGCCGGACTCACGGTTGAAAGCCGATACCGGCAGCCCGAGGAAGTAGGACTCGGCCGACTCCGCTCCGCTGGAGATCAGGGCCGACAGCATGCCGGCCGTGTAAACGAAGGCTAGGGTCCACCAGAGCATCAGCAGGCCGGTGAACCAGTAGATTGCCCGATTCCAGGATGGCCGGTTCCCGCGGCCGTCTTCGGCGAAGCTTCGGGCCAGGGCGCGGGGTGAGCCGAGCGAGTCGAGCGCGGTGTCGATGCCGCGGGCGGCGGCATCCGCTTTGATATTGTCGCGAATCTCCCGCAGAATCGATCGACGTTCGCGCAAGGACACGCGTTCTTCAAGCCAGAGGTCGAGCCGGAACAGGTAGGACTCCCGGCGACGCCAGACTCCGAACGTGGATCGGGTCTCGGTGGTTTGGGTGTTCATTTCTGATCCTCTCGGAGTGGTTCTTCTGCGAGGGTGGCAGTCAGGCCGGTCTGCACGATGGCAATGAGGGCATGCCATCGTGCCGTCGCCAGCTCGAGAGTTGCATCCCCGGCCGGGCTGAGTGAGTAGTACTTGCGGGCCGGGCCAGCCGTGGACGCCACCAGGCGACTGGTGAGCGAGCCGTCCTGCTCGAGCCGCGACAATACCGGGTAGACCGTGCCGGTCGAGAGGTCGCTGAGCCCAATGTTCTGCAGCCGCACCACGAGTTCATAGCCGTACGACTCAGCCAGACGCAGTTGGCTCAGGATTAGCATGGGCAGCACCCCGCGCAAGGACTGCGCGTCTTGCGGCAAGGCCGGCGTGTTCGGTGTGTGCGTCATGACTACTACCCTAGGACTGGTAGTAGGCAATACCTAATAGCGGTGCACGCCAGCAATGTACATGTGCAGGACGGATGTGTTTGCAGACTTGCATGAGGTTGAGACCGAGGCCGATGCCGCCGCCGCCGCCGCCGCGAAGCATGGTCAGTCACGCCGCTCAGCGGTCAGAACGGTGGCGGGTCGGTGTCGTCGGTGTTCCAGTCGGTGTTCGAGGGAGTGTTCCAGGGGTCGGGCGGTGGTGGGGCTGGCGGTTCTGGTGGGGATGGTGCCGGTGGTGGCGTTTCGGTTTGCTGCAGGTGTCGGTTGATGCGGGTGGCGGGGTCGGTGGCGTAGTGTTTGCCGGCGGGGCTGGTCCAGTGCACGGTGCCGTCGGGATCGGCGACGGCTTTCCAATCGGAGAAGTGCTTCAGGTTGTGGTGGGCGGGAGAGAGGAAGTGGAGGTTGGTGGCGGTGGTGGGGCCACCGAATTGTTTATCGATGGTGTGGTCGAGGTCAGAATGGCCGGCGGAGCGGTTGCAGCCGGGGAACCGGCAGGTTCCATCGCGTAGGCGCAGGTATTTCTTCAGCGCGGCGGGCACGCGGAACGGGGTGGAGCTGACGTCGAGGACGATGCCGGTGTGCGGGTGAGTGAGGACGCGCAGGAAACTCGTCGCCGTCCCAGCCAGCCGGCGGGCCGTCTCCGGATCGATCGGGCCGTACCCTTCGAGCTCGGCGGGTTCCTCACTCTGACCCATCAGGGTCAGGACGGGGACGGTGATGTTGACGTTGGCGGTGAGGCCAGCGCCGAGGCCGCTGCCGGTGACGCCCTGCTGGAGCAGGTCAATGGCGACGTCGGCGCGCAACTGGCTGAGGGTGCGGGGCTCGTCGGGGCCCTGCAGACTGATCGCCGCATCGGTGACCCGGGTATAGACGCCTTGCAGGTCGTCGCCGGCCGCGCGCAGCCAGAGGGTGGCCATGCCGTCCTTGTCGGGGAAGAACTGCACCTTGCGGTCGGCCAGGCACCGGGTGCGGCGAACGGTGATGCTGTCGGGGTGGAACCGCTCCCGCAGCTTGCGAGCCTTACCGTCGAACTGCGCCGGAGTGAGTTTACGAGCGTGCGGCAGCAACACCGCCTCCAACTCGGCCCGGGCGGGCTCGGAGACGGAATCGAGCTGGTCGAGCACCTGGCGGGCGTGCCGCAGGGAGATCTCTCCGGTGCGGAGCGCGTCGAGGGTCTCGGGCCGGGATTCGACCAGCACCCGGCTCTCCCGCAACAGGCCGGAGGCGGTGCCGGCCGGGATGCGCAGCGCACAGGCCATTTCGGCGACCAGGCCCTGCTGGGCGGCGAAGGTCGCATCCCAGTCATGCTCATGTTGCGGACCGGCCTGCGGACGGCCGGTCTCGGCACTGTTGGTGGTGTACTCCCACGCCTCAGTCAAGACCTCAGCCTTACTCGCCTGCGCCCAAGCGATGACTTTCTCGAGGTAGAGCACTCGGTCGACGAACTGCGCCTGGTGCCGCTGGAACGGACTCAGCACCTCTGCGGGGCTGTCGTCGGCCGGGTCGGGTTGGTCCGGGTCAGCGTCAGTCGGGTCAGCGTCAGCCGGGTCAGCCTCAGTCGGGTCAGCCTCAGCAGGGTCAGCGTCGGCAGGGTCAGTGTGACGCTCGTCAGCGGTGCATCCGTCAGTGGTGCATCCGCCAGCAGTGCATTCGTCCGGGATGAAATCGACCGGGAGGTAGTTGTCCGCGAGGTAGTTCGTATACAGGAACGCTTCGCGGAGGTCCTCATCGAAGAGGTTCTCGGGCGGCACCGCGGCGAACACCTCGGTCAGGTCCAAGCCGACCGGAATGGTCGGGCCGTCAATCAACTCCGGGCGGTCAGCCGCCGGGCTCACCGGTGTCGGGCTCACTGATGCCGGGCTCACTGGTGCCGGGTTGACCGGTTCCAGATCGACCGGGTCGGTGACCTCGTACGGGGCGAATTGTCCGAGCCCCTCGGCAATTTCACACCGCCAATCGGCCTGGCACTGCGCCCAGAACACCTCGAACTCGGCGCGCTCTTCGGGTGTGGACGGCGGGTAGCCGTGAGATGCGAAGAATGGATCGACACGGCCCGGCTGGGGGGTATCGCCGCTCTGGCTCATAGAAGAAGTGTACCAAAACCATGCCCCAGAGTCGAGGGTTTCTCAGATATGTTTGGATGTCTGTGCGAATATGCATTCGGGCAAACCGCGCGTTCTCGAGACCGGCTCAGACCAGTCCATGGCGGTCTCGGCAAGCTCGACCAACGGCAAGAGTCGCGTTGCACAAACAGGCCACGTTAGGGACGGCACGCTCCGGCACCCACAAAAGATCGCTTAGAAGCCCCAACGCGGGGCAATTAGTCCGTGGGTGCCTCGTAGGGGTCGACCGCCAGCACGTCGACCACGATCGCGGTGACGTTGTCGCGGCCACCGTTTTCGAGGGCCGCGACGACCATCGCTGAGACGGCATCCGCTGCCAGCTTCTTTTCGAGCAAAAAATGACGAATACCGTACGAGGTCAGTTCCTTGGTGAGCCCGTCTGAGCAGACCAGGATGCGCATGCCGGCCTGGATCGGCAGAATGCGATAGTCGGGAATAGGCGGTTCGTGAAAGCCGACCGCCCGGGTGATGATATTGCCGTGCGGGTGCACGTCGGCCTCTTCGCGGGTAATGCGCCCCGCATCGACGAGTTCCTGCACGACCGAGTGGTCGTTGGTGACCTGCTCGAGTACACCGTTGGACAACTGATAAACCCGGGAGTCGCCGATGTTGAAGACGATCCAACTGACGGCATCCGAAACCAGGGCCAGTGCAACCCCGGTCACCGTTGTTCCGGTGCCCTGGTCGGTGACTCCGACACCCTGCGCCATATCCTCGACGGCCAGCACGAGGGCGCGGTCAATCGAACCGGCCTCGGCTACGAGCGTTCCGGACAGCTCTGCCAGCCTGGTGACGACGGCGGCACTGGCGACATCGCCGGCCGAATGCCCCCCCATACCGTCGGCGACGGCGAACAGCGGTGGCGCGGCGAGCAGGCTGTCTTCGTTGACCTCCCGGCGATGACCAACGTCCGTCAGGGCAGCCCACGCCAGCGTCAACGACGTTCCAACGCTGGGCAGTTCGACACGAAATTCGGTCGAACCTTGACCAATCTGGGTCACGGGTAGTGCCTTCCGAGTGTGGGGCGCGAAGCCGGCCCCGCCGTTCCAACGTTCACCGAAGGACTTGCACCATAATAACGGCACCGTCCGGTGGCACCGTACCGCACCTAATGTCCGATGTAGCTCATCACATGCTTGATCCGGGTGTAGTCCTCGAAGCCATACATCGAGAGGTCCTTGCCGTACCCGGAGTGCTTGAAACCGCCGTGCGGCATCTCCGCCACGATCGGTATGTGGGTGTTGATCCAGACGCAACCGAAGTCAAGGTGCTTGGCAAAGCGCATCGCCCGACCGTGGTCCCGGGTCCAGACCGACGACGCGAGACCATACTGCACGTCGTTCGCCCAGCGCAGCGCCTCGGCCTCGTCGGTGAAGCGCTGCACGGTCATCATCGGGCCGAAAATCTCTTGCTGCACGGCCTCGTCGGTCTGCAGCAGTCCGCTCACGATGGTCGCTTCGTGAAAATAGCCGGCCTGGCCGACGCGATGACCGCCGAGTTCGAGTACGGCGTGGTCGGGCAGCCGGTCGACGAAACCGGAGACCTGCGCGAGCTGGTTGACGTTATTCACCGGGCCGAACAGGATTCCCTGTGCGCTGGGAGCTCCAGTGCGCGCGTTCTCTCTGGCGTAGGCGGTGAGCGCGGCGACGAATTCGTCGTGAATGCCGCCCTGGACGAGCAGCCGGGTCGCAGCGGTGCAGTCCTGGCCGGCGTTGAAGAAGCCGGCGGCGACGATGCCGGCCACGGCGAGCTCGATGTCGGCATCGTCGAAGACGATCACCGGTGCCTTGCCACCGAGTTCGAGGTGGACCCGTTTGAGATCGTGTGAGGCAGCTTCGGCGACGGCCATACCGGCCCGCACAGATCCGGTGATCGATACCAGCTGGGGAGTTTTGTGGTCGATCATGGCCGCACCGGTCGTGCGGTCACCGGTGATTACGTTGAGCACTCCCTTCGGCAGGAACTCCGCGGCGATCTCGGCGAGCAGCAGGGTCGCGCTCGGCGTCGTGTCGGAGGGCTTGAGCACGGTCGTATTGCCGGCGGCGAGCGCGGGCGCGAATTTCCAGACCGCCATGTTCAGCGGGTAGTTCCAAGGCGTGACCTGACCGACGACACCGATCGGTTCGCGGCGAATGAAGGAGGTGTGGTCGGTCAGATACTCGCCGGCCGCACGGCCCTCCAGATTGCGGGCGGCTCCGGCGAAGAACCGAATCTGATCGACCGAGAGCAGAATCTCGTCGTCGACGAGGGTCGAACGTGGCTTGCCAGTGTCGAGCGACTCGGCGTCGGCGAATTCCTCGGCACGCGCCTCCACCGCATCCGCTATGCGAAACAGTGCGAGCTGCCGGACCGCCGGGGTCGTTTCGCCCCAAATTTCGAAAGCGGATGCCGCGGCGCGGTAGGCAGCATCGACGTCGGTCGCGTTCGAGACCGGGCTCGAGGCATAGACCGATTCGGTCGCCGGATCGATCAGGTCAAACCGTTCCGTCGACGTCGACTCGGAGTGCTGGCCATTGATGAAGTTGCGTAGTTCGGGGGCGCTCATGCGGCCCAGTGTATCGATTTCGGTTTGAAGCACACCCAGATTCACAAATGAAATCCGCAGTTTTTTGCGAAGACTGCTACGGATTCGCTTGCTGAAGTGCATTTCGACTGACACAATCGATGCATGAATGGACAAAGGCGTGGTCACCCGCCCAAGCCGGCCCAGCTCGACGATGTATCGAAGAAGATCATCGAACAACTGCAGGTCGACGGACGCCGGTCGTACGCGGAGATCGGCAAAGCTGTCGGCCTCAGCGAGGCAGCCGTGCGGCAGCGGGTGCAAAAGCTCACCGATTCCGGCGTCATGCAGGTTGTCGCCGTAACCGACCCGATGCAGCTGGGCTTCTTTCGCCAGGCGATGATCGGAATTCGAGCCTCGGCCGACACCCGCATTCTCGCCGAACAGCTCGCAGCCATTGACGCCGTCGACTATGTCGTACTCACGGCCGGCACTTTTGACATTCTCGCCGAGGTCGTCTGCGAAGACGACGACGAATTACTTGAACTGCTCAACTCCAAGATCCGCAACCTCGATGGGGTTCTCTCCACCGAGACCTTCGTTTATCTCAAACTCCACAAACAGTTCTATAACTGGGGAACACGGTAAAGAACATGACGCTCACCACACCCATCGATTCACCGGTTGCCTTCAGCGACGCGCACAACGCCGAGTTGCAACAAAAGGCCAAGGATCATCTCTGGATGCACTTCTCCCGTCAGTCGGTGATGGAATCCGGCGCCGGAGTGCCCATCATCGTCAAGGGCAAGGGACACCACATCTGGGATTCCCAGGGCAAGCAGTACATCGACGGCTTGAGCGGATTATTCACCGTCAACGCCGGACACGGACGTAAGCGCCTGGCCCAGGTCGCCGCCAAGCAGGCCGAAGAACTCGCATTCTTCCCGATCTGGTCGTATGCCCACCCGAACGCGATCGAGCTCGCTGACCGCCTCGCCTCCTATGCGCCCGGCGACCTCAACCGCGTGTTTTATTCGACCGGTGGCGGCGAAGCCGTTGAAACCGCATTCAAGCTCGCCAAGTACTACTGGAAGCTGATGGGACGCCCGACCAAGCACAAGGTCATCTCCCGCAACGTCGCTTACCACGGCACCCCGCAGGGTGCGCTGGCCATCACCGGCATTCCGGCAATGAAGGAAATGTTCGAACCGGTCACCCCCGGCGGCTTCCGTGTTCCCAACACCAACTTCTACCGCGCCGACGAAATGAGCCCGGGCCTTGGCCTCGGCGACAACCTCGAAATGTTCGGCCAGTGGGCCGCCAACCGCATCGAAGAGATGATCGAGTTCGAAGGGCCGGAGACCGTGGCCGCCGTGTTCCTCGAGCCAGTGCAGAACTCCGGTGGCTGCTTCCCGCCACCTCCAGGCTATTTCAAGCGCGTGCGGGAGATCTGCGACAAGTACGACGTGCTTCTGGTCGCCGATGAGGTCATCACGGCTTTCGGTCGCATCGGCAACATGTTCGCATCGACGACCTATGACATTCAGCCCGACATGATCACCTGCGCCAAGGGCATGACCAGCGGATACTCGCCGATCGGTGCGACCATCATCAGCGACCGCATCTACGAACCGTTCAAGCACGGCGATACGACGTTTTACCACGGCTACACCTTCGGCGGCCACCCGGTCTCCTCGGCCGTCGCCCTTGCCAACCTCGACATATTCGAGGAGGAGAAGATCAACGAGAACGTGCGCGAGAACTCGCCGTTGTTCCGCAAGGAGCTGGAGACGCTGCTCGACCTACCGATCGTCGGCGACGTGCGCGGTGCCGGCTACTTCTTCGGCATCGAGCTGGTCAAGGACAAGGGCACCAAGGAAACGTTCAACGACGACGAGTCCGAGCGTCTGCTGCGCGGCTACCTGTCCAAGGCACTGTATGATGCGGGCCTGTACTGCCGCGCCGATGACCGCGGCGACCCGGTGATTCAGCTCGCTCCCCCGCTGACCATTGGCCCGAAGGAATTCGCCGAGATCAGCGAGATTCTGCACGGCGTGCTCTCGGAGGCACCGAAGCACCTGTAGTTCGTTCGCCGGGACCCGGTCTCGCCTTCAAACGAATGCGCGACCGGGTCGCCGTCGGGCAGCACCTGCCTCAACCGCCGGCGGCCCTCGCCTCGTCGTCGTCTTCGTTGTTCTCGCCTTCGAAGGACCACAGAGCGTCGTCGCTGAGCGCGGCATCTTCGCCAAAGTCTTCGTCGTTTTCGTAGCCGAAATCGTCGCCCTCCTCGTCGTCCCGGCGCGGAACCGCGAACGCCCACTCCGGCAGGTGTCCCGACCCGAGCAGCACTTCCAGCAGGTTCGCCATGCTGTACCGCGGGTCGATGGCGAGCGCTTGGTCCACGAAGAATCCGGCAACGGAGCCACTGCCGAGGGCCCAGGACAGCCAGGCGAGCATGCAGAGCGGCGCCGGTCTGGCGGAACGCGGCGCCAGCGCAACCACGGTGCGCAACAGGGTGATGGCCATCCGGATCCGGTCGACATCCGGTCGTTCCTGCCGCAGCCCGAGCATGATGTCCCCGGTATGTTGGGCGCTCGAGTCGCCGGAGTCCATCTCCTCGGCCACAAGATCGTCGAGGCTACGCCCGGTCTCGTGCTGGAGCAGGACGTAGTGCAGGTTGACCTTGTGGGCGCGAACGCCTTCCTCGCGGCCGAAGGCAAACTGCACCATGATCTGGTCGCGATTGGGCGGTGACTGCACGAGCACGAGCAGCGCTGCCGCGTCATCCTCGGTGGGCGGATTGCTCCAGGTCAGCGCTTCCTCCGCGATCGCGACCGGGTCGAGCAGCGCGCCGAGGGTAGGAAACAACTCCGGGGCATTTTCGGCCCGCGCGATCAGGTGGCGGTAGCGCCGGTAGACCCGGGCAAGGCGTTCCTTGGTGGCCAGATTGACGCCGACCGGTTCCGCGCCATTCTGCAGAGTGCCGAGCGGTCGCGCGGCCGGATCGGTCGCCTCGTCGTTCAGTGGGGACTCTGCAATGTCGCTGAGCGGATGCCCGCCCGCCGGGCACTGCGGGTCGAGATAGCTGCCCCAGGCATCCACTGACACGCAGAGCGAATCACGCAACAGAAAACCGCTGAGTTCGAGCCGCCGGTTCAGTATCTCCGCAAAACCCTCCCGTGGGATTCCGCGGGCTTCGACGAAGGAGTCGTCCGTGTAGATGACGGGAACGACAGCGTCGACGCCGGGAATCTTGCAGAGCATCCCGGCCAGTGTCGTGGCGATGCGTTGATACACCTTCTGCGGTGCGCCATCCTCGGGCAGGTTGAAGCGCAAGGCGCCGCAGGTGCGATTGCCGCGAAACGCGACGAGAACCGCGCTGGTCTCGGGCAGAAACCCGAGCAGCTGGGGAACGAGTGCCAGAAAGTCCTGGGCCTTCTGGGCTTTAACACGGGTTGGTTGCATTCCGCCACTGTGCCCGGTCGCGCGTAAACCCGCCGCTACCGACCGTGTATCTGGGGATCACCGCGGCGGCAGGCCCCCTGTGGAGGAGACGCTCTAAACCTCGTCGGCGACCGGGGCCGCGAACTGCGCCGCATACAGCGCCTGGTACGCACCGTTCGCGGCGAGCAACTGCACATGGCTGCCCTGCTCCACGATGCGGCCAGACTCCATCACGAGAATCAGGTCGGCGTCGCGAATGGTCGACAACCTGTGCGCGATGACAAAGCTGGTGCGTTCGGCCCGCAACGCGCTCATCGCCTTCTGCACGAGCACCTCGGTGCGGGTGTCGACCGAGCTCGTCGCCTCGTCGAGGATAAGAACGCTCGGCTTGGCCAGGAACGCCCGGGCAATGGTGAGCAGCTGCATCTCCCCCGCGCTCACGTTGCCTCCCTCATCGTCGAGCACGGTGTCATATCCGTCCGGAAGCGAGTGCACGAACCGGTCCACGTAGGTGGCTGTGGCGGCAGCGAGAATGTCTTGCTCCGTCGCATCCGGTCGGCCGTAGGCGATATTGTCGCGGATGGTGCCGCCGAACAACCAGGTGTCCTGCAGCACCATTCCCATACGGCTGCGCAGGTCGTGCCGGGTCATGGTCGCCACGTCAACGCCGTCGAGCAGGATGCGCCCGGAATCAATCTCGTAGAACCGCATCATGAGGTTCACGAGGGTGGTCTTGCCGGCCCCGGTCGGGCCGACGATCGCGATGGTCTGCCCGGGTTCAGCAACGAGACTGAGCTCTTCGATCAGCGGCTTCTCGGCGCTATAACGGAACGACACGTTCTCGAAGACCAACCGGCCGTGCGCTTCAGTCGGCGTCTCCGCCAAGTCCGGGTCTTCGCTCTGCTCCTCGGCATCGAGCAGGTCGAAGACCCGTTCAGCGGATGCGACGCCCGACTGCAGCAGGTTGGCCATCGACCCGAGCTGCGCGAGCGGCTGGGTGAACTGGCGGGAGTATTGAATGAACGCCTGCACGTCACCGAGCTGCATGGCGCCGGAGGCGACCTGCAGGCCGCCGACGACCGCGATGGCGACGTAGACGAGGTTGCCGATGAAGGTCATCGCCGGCATAATCAGGCCGCTGATGAACTGCGCGCCGAAGCTGGCCTCATAGAGTTCGTCGTTCTTGGCCTTGAACCGGGCGTCGACTTCCTTCTGCCGGCCGAACACCTTGACCAGGGCATGGCCGGTGAAGGTCTCCTCAATCTGACCGTTGAGCTCCCCGGTGTTCGCCCACTGGGCCACGAACAGCTTCTGCGAACGCTTGGCGATGAACGCGGTGATCACGAGGGTCAGCGGCACGGTGACGAGCGCGATCAGGGCGAGCAGTGGCGACAGGATGAGCATCATCACGATGACGCCGATCACGGTGAGCAGGCTCGTGACTACCTGGCTGAGCGACTGCTGCAGGCTCTGCGAGATATTGTCGACGTCGTTGGTGACCCGGCTGAGCAGTTCACCGCGCGGCTTCTTATCGAAGTAGCTCAGCGGCAGGCGATTGATTTTCGCCTCGATCTCTTCGCGCAGCCGGTAGACGGTGCGCTGCACGACTCCGTTGAGAACGTAGGCCTGCATCCAGCTGAACACGCTCGAGAGTACGTAGAGCGCGAGCGCCCAGAACAGCACGGTAGAAAGCATAGCGAAGTCGATTCCGAGCCCCGGCGTGAGCGTCATGCCGCTGAGCATGTCGGCCTGCGTGCTGTCACCGGATGCCCGCAGCCCCGCGATCACGTCGGCCTGACTGCTGCCGCTCGGCAGCGATTTCGACACCACGCCGGAGAAGATCAGGTTGGTGCCCTCGCCGAGCAGGCGCGGCCCAAGCACCGAGAACGTCACGCTGATCACCGCGAGGGCGAACACGAGCGCGAGCCACAGGCGTTCCGGCCGTAGCTTGCCGAGCAGTCGTTTGCCCGAGGCCGTGAAATTCAGGGATTTCTCGGCGGGCAGGTTCATCCCCCCGAAGGGCCCACCACCGCGCTGCGGGCGCGGAGCCGGCTTGTCGTCAGCGTGTGTCTCGCTCATGCTGCTTCCTCCGCGGTGAGCTGGGATGACACAATTTCCTGGTAGGTCGTGTTGGACTCGAGCAACTGCTCGTGCGTTCCTCGGCCGACGATGCGGCCGTCTTCCAGCACCAGAATCTGGTCGGCGTCGATGATGCTCGACACCCGCTGGGCGACGATGACCATGGTGGCTCCATTGGCGCTCTGTTTGAGCGCGAACCGCAGCCGGGCATCCGTCGAGAGGTCGAGGGCCGAGAACGAGTCGTCGAAAATGTACAGCTCCGGCTGTTTCACCAGGGCGCGGGCGATCGCGAGGCGCTGGCGCTGCCCACCCGACACATTGGTGCCGCCCTGGGAAATCTTCGCATCAAGCCCGCCCTCCATTTCGGTGACGAAATCCCGGGCCTGGGCGATGGTGAGCGCCTGCCAGAGTTCCTCTTCCGTCGCATCCGGTTTGCCGTAGAGCAAGTTGCTGCGCACAGTGCCGGAGAACAGATAGGGCTTTTGCGGTACGAGACCGATATTGCCCCAGAGCAGGTCGGGGTTCAACTCGCGCACATTCACGCCATCCACCAGAACGGAACCGCTTGTGGCGTCGAACAGTCGCGGCAAAAGGTTCACTAGGGTGGTTTTGCCACTCCCCGTACTGCCGATGATCGCCGTGGTCTCGCCGTGGCGAGCGATGAAGCTCACGTTGCGCAGCACCGGTTGTTCGGCGCCGGGATAGGCGAAGCCCACGTCGAGCAGTTCGAGCTCGCCGTGGCCGACGGTCACGTTCACCGGGTTTGCCGGCGGCACGACACTCGACGCGGTGGCCAGCACTTCGCCGATGCGGTCGGCCGAGACGGCGGCCCGCGGAATCATCACGGCCATGAACGTGGCCATCATGACCGCCATCAGAATCTGCATGAGGTAGCTGAGGAAGGCGATCAGTGTGCCGACCTGCATCGAACCGTCTTCGATGCGGAATGCGCCGAACCAGATCACGGCGACGCTCGACACGTTGAGCACGAGCATAACGATGGGGAACATGAGCGCCATCAGCCGACCCGAGCCCAGGGCCACGTCGGTGACGTCTTGGTTGGCCTTGGCGAACCGGGCAATCTCTTGCTTCTCACGAACAAACGCCCGAACGACACGGATGCCGGTGAGTTGTTCCCGCAGCACCCGATTGACGGTGTCGATGCGAGTCTGCATCTTGCGAAACAGGGGAATCATTCGTACGACTATGAGACCAACCGCGATGAGCAGTATCGGCACGCTCACCGCGATCAGCCAGGACAGCTGCACATCCTGGCGGATCGCCATGATCACGCCGCCAATGCTGAGGATGGGCGCGGAGACGAGAAGGGTGCAGGTCGTGAGCACGAGCATCTGCACCTGCTGCACGTCATTGGTGGAGCGGGTGATCAGCGACGGAGCGCCGAACCGGGTGACCTCCTGCTCGGAGAACTCCCCCACCCGGCTAAAGACCGCCCCGCGTAGGTCACGACCAACTTTCATCGCCACCTTGGCACCGAAGTACACGGCGATGATCGCGCACCCGATCTGGGCGAGCGTGATGAGTAACATCAGCCCGCCGACACGCAGAATGTAGCCGGTGTCGCCGGTAGCGACGCCCTCGTCGATGATGTCGGCGTTCAGAGTGGGCAGAAAAAGGGAAGCGATCGACTGGGCCAGTTGAAAGACGATCACCCCGGTGAGCAGTTGCCAGTACGGCCGCAGAAAACTCACGAGCAAGGACCAAAGCACGAAACTCTCCTACTGAACCGTCTAGATGCGTGAATAGGCACCGCCCAGACCGAGGGTTCGGCGCAGCTACCTCTGATGCCATAGTGCACTCTTTCCGACACGTCGTCGACCGAAATATTGCGCTCTGCGCAAAAATCGCCGACTTCGGCACAACTTCACATCAGGCGTTCAGGCAAAGAGGTCCGAAATGTACGCCACCTCGTCGGCGCTGGGCTGCCACTCGGTCGCCGCGCTGGCATTTTGACGGATCTGTTCGGGCTTGGTGGCGCCGGCGATCACACTCGTCAGCCCGGGCTGGGCGAGCAGCCAGGCGAACGTCGCCGCCAACATGCTAACGCCACGTGCATCGCACCACTCCTGGTACTGCTCAATCACGTCCCAGGGAGCATCGTCAACGAGGTGGCGCCGGATCATCATGATGCGGCTGTCAGCTGGCCCACCCGCGCGGGAGAACTTGCCCGTGAACAGTCCGTTATAGAGGGGGAAGAACGGGAGAAAGCCCAGGCCATAAGCGTTCACGGCCGGAAGGACCTCCTCTTCGACATCGCGCACCAGCAGGCTGTACTCGTTCTGGCTCGAGATGAATTTGGGATGCCCGTTCATTTGCGCGGTGAACTCCGCCTCCGCTATCTGCCAGCCGGCCAGATTGGAGTGGCCGATGTAGCGAATCTTGCCCTCGGTGATGAGGTCATCGAGCGTGGACAGCGTTTCCTCGATCGGTGTCAATGGATCGGCGACGTGCAGCTGATACAGGTCGATCCAGTCGGTTTGCAAACGTCGCAGCGATGCCTCAACGGCCAAACGGATGTACCGGCGCGAGCCGCGCGCGCCCCAGTCCGGACCGTTCAACCCGCCCATGTCCATGCCGAACTTGGACGCGAGCACAATCTGGTCGCGTTTGCCGCGCAGCGAGTGACCCATCAGGGTCTCGCTCAGCCCTCGCTCGGCACCATAGATATCTGCCGTGTCGAAGAGCGTCACCCCGGCCTCGAATGCCGCATCGATGACGGCGGTCGTGCCGTCCTGTCCCTCCGACGCCGTGCCGCTGCGGCCGAAGTTGTTGCAACCCAGTCCGATCGTTGAAACGGTCAATCCGGAGGAGCCAAGTCTGCGATATTCAATCTGAGCCATTCCTTTAGACTATGACCGTTCGGCTTGCTCGGGGCAAACCGACCGTCTCCTGCACAGCGCACCGTTGCGGGCGTTCGGCACCGATGTCCGAAATCCGCGAGTGCGCTCATTTGGGTGCGGCTACAGTCGAAATATGACCACCACGCCTCCTGCGCTCCTTCGCTTGCCGAGCCCCCTCGGGCGGCTTGAGCTCACCGCCGATGATGACGGCATCCTCTCCCTCTCGATCGAAACCGACGGTCACCTTCCGCTCGCAGAATACGCCGAGAGCCCCTCCCCCGTGCTGCGACAGGCGGCCGAGCAGCTGGACGAGTACTTTGCGGGCACCCGACACTCGTTCGACCTTCCGGTGCACCTGACCCGCGGCACGGAATTTCAACGCAGCGTGTGGGCTCGCCTCTCAACTCTGGGCTTCGGCGAGGTCATCTCTTACGGTGCGCTCGGCACTGACATCGGGCGCGCCGGATCGGGCCGCGCCATCGGTGGAGCTGTCGGCGCCAACCCGGTGCCGATCATCATCGGCTGCCACCGCGTGCTCGCGACCACGGGGCGAATCACCGGTTACAGTGCCGGTCAGGGCATCCCCACCAAAGCCTGGCTGCTCGATCACGAGGGCATCATGCACCACTAGCCTGCTCCCGAAGACACGTCTGCGTCCTACTGGGCCGTGAAGATCGTCGACTTCGCCGGCTGGCCCTTGCTCGCCAAGTGCTGCTCGACGAGAAGCTGAAGTTCACCGGGCGCACCGGGTGCCAGGCTGATACCGACCGACCGGGCCCAGTCAATCAGGTCGGCAACGGCCCCGAAGTCCTGCCCGCTGTCGATCAATGCCCGCGCGAATTCCCCCTTGGACTTCTTGTTGAAGTGATTGAGAGCGCGTCTCTGGCCGTCGCCGCTGTCGGCGACAACCCGCAGGTAGATCGAGTTCGGGCGCACCGGACGGGCGCCCAGGGCGACATAGGCCTCCGAGCGCAAATCAAGCAACAGGCCCTCGGTTCGGCCGAGGAGCTTCTGCACGTCGGCGGCCCAATGTTGTTTGAGCGAATGCTTGTTCAAGGTCAGATCCGGCACCCGGGAGTCATGCGACAGCCGGTAGGCCGGAATCGGGTCCAGGGCCGCGAGCGGCCCGAGCAGCGCGGAGTGCACGACCAGGTGGGCCTGCGCGAACTCGCGCTGCGGGACCGTCAGGGTCGCAGCATCCAACCCATCGAAGAGCACCCCGGTATAACGGTCAATGACCGGCATGGTCGGCGACCGCAGAAGCTCACGGTTGCGGTCTAGTTCGAACAGCTGGGTGCGACCGAGTTTCAGGGCGGCCATCGCCACTTCCGGGTGCCGCGACAGGCTCACCAGCGCACGCGCCAGGGATCGGCGCTTGCCGCTGAGGGCCGGGTACGCCAGGAGCGACCAGTCCAGGGGTACAGCTTCGCCGCCGGAGCGTTTCGTCTCCGACGGCGGTAGCAGTATCAGCAAAGGTGTTCCGTTGTTAGACGAGTTCAGCCTTGCGAGCCACGACGGTCACAATGTCGTTGTCGACGGACAGAAAGCCATCTTCAGCCTTCGCGACGACCTTGGAACCATCGGCCAGGGTGAGGCGAACATCGCCGACGGCCAGAATCGCCAACATCGGTTCGTGACCGGCAAGAATACCGATCTCGCCCTCGACGGTCTTGGCGACAACCATCGCCGCTTCGCCGGTCCAGACCTGCTGGTCGGCCGACACAACGCTGACGGACAGCGACTTTGCCATGCTTAGTCGTTCTCTTTCTGAATCTGAGCCCACTTCTCTTCGACGTCGTTGATGCCACCGACGTTGAAGAATGCCTGCTCGGCGACGTGGTCGAAGTCACCGTTGGCGATCGCCGTGAACGACTCGATGGTGTCTTTCAGTGGAACCGTGGAGCCCTCAACACCGGTGAACTTCTTCGCCATGTAGGTGTTCTGGGAAAGGAACTGCTGAATACGACGGGCACGGGAAACCGTGACCTTGTCTTCTTCAGACAGCTCGTCAACACCGAGGATCGCGATGATCTCCTGGAGTTCCTTGTTCTTCTGCAGAATTGCCTTCACGCGAACGGCCGTGTTGTAGTGATCGGCACCCAGGTAGCGGGGGTCGAGGATACGGCTGGTCGAGGTGAGCGGGTCGACGGCCGGGTAGAGGCCCTTCGACGCGATTTCACGCGACAGCTCGGTCGTGGCGTCGAGGTGGGCGAACGTGGTCGCCGGAGCCGGGTCGGTGTAGTCGTCGGCAGGAACGTAGATCGCCTGAAGGGAAGTGATCGAGTGGCCACGCGTCGACGTGATGCGCTCCTGCAGGATGCCCATTTCGTCGGCGAGGTTAGGCTGGTAGCCCACAGCGGACGGCATACGGCCGAGCAGCGTGGAGACCTCTGAACCGGCCTGCGTGAAGCGGAAGATGTTGTCGATGAAGAGCAACACGTCCTGCTTCTCGACATCGCGGAAGTACTCCGCCATGGTGAGGGCAGAGAGCGCGACGCGCAGACGCGTTCCCGGCGGCTCGTCCATCTGGCCGAAGACCAGTGCGGTCTTGTCAAAGACGCCGGCTTCTTCCATCTCGGCGATGAGGTCGTTGCCCTCACGGGTACGCTCACCAACTCCCGCGAATACCGAAACTCCACCGTGGTCCTGCGCAACGCGCTGGATCATTTCCTGGATCAGAACGGTCTTACCGACCCCGGCACCACCGAACAGGCCGATCTTTCCACCGAGAACATACGGCGTCAGAAGGTCGATGACCTTGATACCGGTCTCGAACAGCTGAGTCTTCGACTCGAGCTGGTCGAAGGGCGGCGGCTTGCGGTGGATGGGCCAGCGCTCCGTGATCTCGATCTTCTCGCCCGGCTTGGCGTTCAGCACATCGCCGATGACGTTGAAGACCTTGCCCTTGGTGACGTTTCCGACCGGAACCGTGATGGGGCTGCCGGTGTCGCGCACTTCCTGGCCGCGGACAAGTCCGTCGGTCGGGTTGAGTGCGATGGCACGAACCAGGTCGTCGCCGAGGTGCAGGGCAACCTCGAGGGTGATCTCGTTCGACTCGTCGCCGATGGTGATCGTGGTCTTCAGGGCGTTGTAGATGCCGGGGATCGAGTCATGCGGAAACTCGATGTCGACAACAGGGCCCGTGACACGGGCGATGCGGCCAACAGAGCCGGCCGTATCCTCCGCGCGGACTGGCGCGGTTGCGGTGTCAGTCATTGCTCTCTCTTCTCTGGTTACTTCTTGGCGGATGAGAGCGCATCGGCTCCACCCACGATCTCGGAAATCTGCTGGGTGATCTCGGACTGCCGCGCGTTGTTCGACAACCGCGTGTAGTCCGTGATCAGCTTGTCGGCGTTGTCGCTGGCCGACTTCATCGCCTTCTGACGGCTCGCGTGCTCGGAAGCCGCCGACTGCAACATGGCGTTGAACAGACGACTCTCGATGTAGACCGGGAGGAGGCTGTCTAGAACCGTTTCCACGTCGGGTTCGAACTCGTAGAGAGGAAGAACCGTGTTGTTGCCCGGTTCTTCCACACCCTCGACGACCTCGAGCGGGAGCAGTCGAACGACTTCGGGAACCTGGGTAACCATGCTCACGAAGCGGTTGTAGACGATGTGAATCTCATCGACGCCGCCATCGGAGTAGTCCGTGAGGAACGACTCGAGCAGGGCCTCGCCGATTTCCTTGGCCGTTTCGAACTGCGGCTGATCGGTGCCGCCGGTCCAGACTCGCTCAGACGCGCGGCCCCGAAACGTGAAGTAGGCGATGGCCTTACGGCCCACCAGGAAGTAGACGATGTCTTTGCCCTGGCCGCGCAGCAGCTCACTGAGCGACTCCGCTTCACGCAGAACCTGCGAGCTGAACGCGCCAGCCAGGCCACGGTCGGAGGCGAAGATAACGACCGCTGCGCGCTCGATCTTCTCCGGCTCCGTTGTGAGCACGTGCTGGACGTTCGAGTACGTGGCCACGGCCGAGACGGCACGAGTCACTGCACGCGAGTACGGGGTTGACGCAGCGACTCGCGCCTGCGCTTTCTGGATGCGCGAGGCGGAGATCAGCTCCATGGCCCGAGTGATCTTCTTGGTCGTCTGGGCAGACTTGATCTTCTGCCGGTAGACGCGAAGTTGCGCTCCCATGTGTCTGCTTCCTTGTCTTTCAGTTTGATGAGATCAGTGGCACCGCAAGTCGAAAAGCGACTAGCGGCGGTGCTTGACGATCTTTTCCTGGTTGACGTCTTCGGCGGCGATGGCCTCAAACTTCCCTTTGCCAACCGAGGCGAGCGGCTTGCCCTCGCCGGTCTGGAACTCGAGCTTGAACTTGTCGACACCCGCGGTCAGAGCGGCAACGGTCTCGTCGGAGAGAACGTTGGTCTCGCGCAGGTTCTTCAGAATCTCGGTGTTGCGACCGAGGAAGTCGAGCAGCTCGCGCTCGAAACGCAGCACGTCGGGAACCGGAACCTCGTCGAGCTTGCCGTTGATGCCGGCCCAGATCGAGACAACCTGGTCCTCAACGGGGTACGGCGAGTACTGCGGCTGACGCAGAAGTTCGGTCAGACGAGCACCGCGAGCGAGCTGACGGCGGCTGGCCGCGTCGAGGTCGGAGGCGAACATCGCGAAGGCTTCGAGCGAGCGGTACTGAGCCAGCTCAAGCTTGAGCGTTCCCGACACCTTCTTGATCGACTTGACCTGCGCGTCGCCACCGACGCGGGAGACCGAGATACCCACGTCAACAGCGGGACGCTGGTTGGCGTTGAACAAGTCGGACTGCAGAAAGATCTGGCCGTCGGTGATCGAGATCACGTTGGTCGGAATGTAGGCGGCAACGTCGTTGGCCTTGGTCTCGATGATCGGAAGACCGGTCATCGAACCGGCGCCGAGGGCGTCGGACAGCTTGGCACAACGCTCGAGCAGACGGGAGTGCAGGTAGAACACGTCTCCGGGGTACGCTTCGCGTCCCGGCGGGCGACGCAGCAGCAGCGAAACGGCACGGTAGGCCTCGGCCTGCTTGGACAGGTCGTCGAAGACGATGAGAACGTGCTTGCCGGCGTACATCCAGTGCTGGCCGATGGCCGAACCGGTGTACGGGGCGAGGTACTTGAAGCCAGCCGGGTCGGAAGCGGGGGCGGCGACGATGGTGGTGTACTCCATCGCTCCGGCATCCTCGAGCGCACCCTTCACCGAAGCGATGGTGGAGCCCTTCTGTCCGATGGCGACGTAGATGCAACGAACCTGCTTGTTCGTGTCACCGGACTCCCAGTTGGCCTTCTGGTTGATGATGGTGTCGATCGCGATCGCGGTCTTGCCGGTCTGGCGGTCACCGATAATGAGCTGACGCTGGCCGCGCCCGATCGGGATCATGGCGTCGATGGCCTTGATGCCGGTCTGCATCGGCTCGTGCACGCTCTTACGGTGCATGACACCGGGGGCCTGCAGCTCGAGGGCACGACGGGCCTCGCTGACAATCTCGCCGAGACCATCGATCGGCGCGCCGAGCGGGTCGACGACGCGACCGAGGAAGGCGTCACCGACGGGAACGGAGAGAACCTCGCCGGTGCGGTGCACCTCCATGCCCTCAACAACGCTGGCGAACTCGCCGAGGACGACGACGCCGATCTCATCTTCATCGAGGTTCTGGGCAAGGCCCAGGGTGCCGTCGGCGAATTTGATGAGCTCGTTGGCCATCACGCCGGGCAAGCCCTCAACGTGGGCGATACCGTCACCGGCCGTGGTGACGTAGCCGACCTCGGTCGTCGATGTCTTGTTCGGCTCATAGGACTTCACGAAGTCCTGGAGAGCGCCACGGATCTCATCGGGGCTGATCGTTAGTTCTGCCATCATCTTCCCTTTTCTGTACGGCTGTACAGGTTCTGTCTGTTCAAGACGCTGCCGCCCTGAATCTGGTACTGCGTGGTTTACGGTGCTGCCGGTTTTGCCGAACTGCGCAAAAATCAGCTGGCGAGCTGGAGTCTCAAATCGGCCAGGCGGGTTGCAATGCTGCCGTCGATGACCAGATCGCCGATCTGTACGCGTACTCCCCCGACCAGAGCCGGGTCGACGACCTGGTTGATGGTGAGTGCACGCCCATGGCGTTCCTGGAGGCTCTTGCGCAGACGGTCGAGCTGGGCGGGCGTCAAAACGCTCGCCGAAGTGATGGTGGCAATAGACGTTCCGGCCTGATCGGCGACAACGGATGCCGCCTGCCGCAGCAATTCGCCGATGCGACGGCCGCGAGGCTGCTGCACCAGGTGGCGAACGATTGCGAGCGTCTGACCGGACACCTTGCCGGCCAGGAGCTTTTCAACCAGGGCGGCTTTGGCGTCGATTTTGCCAAGCTTGCTGGCCAGGGCCAGTTCGAGCTCGGCGTCAGAGGATACGGTCTTGCCGAAGGAGAACAGTTCGCCCTCGATCGACGTTTCGGCCGAAACAGACAGGGCGGATGCCCGAAGGCCCAATTCTTCGATCCCGGCTAGCAGGTCGTCGTGACTGGACCAGCGTTCGGCAACGGCTGCGGCGAGCAGATCCAGCGCCCGAGGCGTCACGCTCGCACCGAAGACGGCACGAACGAGGGTGACCTTGGCCGCAGCATCCGCTGATGCATCGCCAAGCGCCGACAGGAGCTGCGACGACGAACCGATCACTCGACCGGCGCCGAAGAGGCTTTCGCCCGTCGCCAGATCAGTCGTGCTGCCGGGGACGGACAGTGCCGCCCTCGATGTGGCGAGTGCTTCTCTGGTGGCGCTTCCCATTGGTTAAATCTTTCCTGCTACTGGTGCTTCGCTGGCTTCGAGTTCAGCCAGGAAACGATCGACGATGGCGCTGGCCTTTG
The DNA here is from genome assembly GCF_004403155.1 of Cryobacterium sp. Hh7. Taxonomy (NCBI): domain Bacteria; kingdom Bacillati; phylum Actinomycetota; class Actinomycetes; order Micrococcales; family Microbacteriaceae; genus Cryobacterium; species Cryobacterium sp. Hh7. The sequence goes on from NZ_SOHG01000040.1 coordinate 208,022, forward strand.
CGTCGTCAGACAGGCTTTCACCGATGACGCCCGAGGCGAGGTCAATTGCAAGGGTGCCGACCTCACTGCGGAGCGACACGACTGCGGCCTGACGTTCGGCTTCGATCTGCGTCTTGGCACTGGCCGCGATGCGACCGGCCTCAGCCGCAGCCTGCTCCTTGTGCTCAGCGACGATGCGCTGGCCGTCGGTGCGGGCCTGGTCACGAATAGCAGCGGCTTCGGCGCGAGCGTCAGCGAGCTGGGCCGTGTACTGCACGAGTGCAGCTTCGGCTTTGCGCTGGGCGTCGTCCGCCTTGGCGATGTTGCCCTCGATGGCTTCTGCACGGTCGTCAAGAAGCTTCTGCATCTTCGGGAGCACGAGCTTCCAGAAGAAGAACAAAATCACGACAAAGCAGACCGCCGACCAGATGATGTCGTACCACTCTGGAATTAGCGGGTTCTTCGCCGCTTCTTCAGTCGCGGCTGCAATTACTGCGTGAAGCATCATGCCTCCTAACTAAGTAGTGAAGAGGACTAGTTCGTGAAGATGAAGTAGGTGGCGATGCCGATGAAGGCGAGCGCCTCGGTGAAGGCGATACCGATGTACATCAGCACCTGCAGGCGACCGGCCAGTTCAGGCTGACGCGCGACACCCTCGATGGTCTTGCCAACGACGATACCTACACCGATTGCCGGGCCGATGGCTGCGAGGCCATAACCGACGGTCGCGATGTTTCCGCTGATTTCCGCGAGAACGGTTGTTGCGTCCACGTGTGTTTCCTTCCGTAGTGGTGAATTCGGCGATCGCCGGATTCGTAAAGTGTCTAGTGTTCCTCAGCCAGCGCGAGCTGGATGTAGACGGCGGTGAGTAGGGCAAAAATGTAAGCCTGGAGGACGGCAATCAGCACTTCGAAGAGCGTGAAGGCGAAGCCGAAGACGAGGGTGCCAGCGCCGAAGAGCTTGAACCCGCCATCCGCAGTGAAGAAGAAGAACTGGGTGGCGCTGAAGAACAGCACGAGCAGAAGGTGTCCGACGATCATGTTCATCATCAGTCGAAGCGTGAGGGTGACCGGTCGCACCAGGAACGTCGAGATGAATTCGATTGGCGTCACGATGATGTACAGGGCCGGAGGAACTCCGGGCGGGAAGAGCGAGTTGCGGAAGAACTTCGCAGGGCTCTTCTTGACGCCGGCGTAGATGAAGGTTCCGTAGGAGATGACACCGAGAAGCAGCGGAACCCCGATCACCGAGGTGCCGGCGATATTGAGGAACGGAATGATTCCGGTGATGTTCATGAACAACACCATGAAGAAGATCGTCGTCAGAAGTGACAGAAAACGCTTGCCGTCTTTCTTACCGAGCAGGTCTTCGGCAATGTTGACGCGAACGAAGTCGAGTCCCATTTCGGCCAGGCTCTGGCCGCGGGTCGGAATGATCTTCATACGACGCGTACCGAGCCAGAACACCAGCATCAGGACCGCAACCGCGAGGAAGCGGATCAGGATAATGCGGTTGATCTCGAACGGAGTATCGGCAAAGAAGATTACATCGGGGAAGAACTCATTGATGGAGGGACCGTGGAATTCACCGTCGTCGGTGGCAGACGGGACCATCAGGTTTACGGCGATTTTTAGCAGCGCTTTCTCCTGTTTCGGGGCGGTGAGCTCTGCTCGCGCATCGACGAATATGGGCAGGTTCACTACGCTGTACAGCATGTGCAAACCGGGGTTGGATCGGTGTTTACTCTAGCAAAGATCAGGCGCTGCGCCGAATCGAGAGCGGGATGGGTCGAGGCTTGGGTGCCAAGGTCAGTCGTCGATGGGTGCAGGGGGCAACGTGACGTCACTCGTATAGGGCATTCGACTCTTCATCACCACGACCGCATCGACCACGAGGGAGCCGATCACTCCGGCAATGATGCAGAAGAACAGCACCATTGGCTGGATCCAGGCGCGGTCCTGCAGCAGCACCAAAAGCACCAGGAAGACGACGAACTTGAGCAGCCAGCCGCCCATGATGATGCCAAAGAATCCACCGATGGCGGATTCGTTTCCGGCCACGCGGTTGGCCAGGAGAATACTGCCGGCCGTGATCCCCATGAAGGCGACCGACATGGCAGTTCCGATGAGAGCGCTGAGCACCCCGGTACCGCCGTCGACGACAAAGCCCACAATGGATCCGATCACCGCGATGGCCACGGCGACGTAGACGCCGTAGATCAGGATGCGACGCAGCACGGGGATCGAGGTGGGCTGGGTGGGGGCGGGCGTGTTGGTGCTGGTCATGCGTTCTCCTCGGCAGGCGTCGCCGCGGGGGCGGTCGCTCGTGTCGTTGCGGGGTCTGATAGTACGGGTGTGTCTGTGGCGTGCTGGGCCGCGACGTCGAGCGGGTCGAGCTGATTCAGAACGACCACCGGCAGCGGCGCCGATTGGCTGGCCCACTCGCCGGTCTTGCGGCGACCGAGCGGGGCGAGGGTGACGATGGTGCAGATCAGGAGCGAGGTCACCAGGAAGATGGTGGCGTAGCCGGTGGGAAGACCGAGGTAAACCGGCAGGATGTAGTAGAGCAGGCATCCGATGGATGCTGCGGCTGTCCACCCATAGAAGATCAGCACGGCATGCAGGTGGGAATGTCCCATATCGAGCAAGCGGTGGTGCAGGTGTTTTCGGTCGGCACTGAAGGGTGACTTTCCCGCGTGTACCCGGCGGAGGACGGCAAGCCCGAAGTCCAGCAGCGGGATGATCATGATCGCCAGGGGCAGCAGGAGGGGAATGAAGGCCGGGAACAGCTGCGAACGGTTGAGGGAGGTCAGGTCGATCTGCCCGGTGATGGCTATCGCACTCGTGGCCATGAGCAGGCCTACCAGGAGCGCACCGGCGTCGCCCATGAACATCTTCGCTGGATGCCAGTTCAACGGCAGGAACCCCACACAGGCGCCGACCAGGATGGCAGCAATCAGCGAGGCGAGGTTGAAGTAGTTGGTCGGCGAGGTGTCACGCACGAGCAGGTAGCTGTACAGAAAGAAAACGCCGTTGGCGATGAGGGCGACGCCGGTGACGAGACCGTCGAGGCCATCGATGAAGTTGATCATGTTCATGACGACGACGATGGCGACGACCGTGACGACGATCGACGTCCAGCCGCTCCAGACCGTCAGTCCGCCGATCGGCAGGGAGTAGATCTGCACGCCCTGCCAGGCCACGAGCCCGGCGGCGATGAATTGGCCGGCGAGTTTCGTCATCCAGTCGAGGTCCCAGATGTCGTCGGCCACCCCGACGAGCACGATCAGCAGCGCTGCGCCGAGGATCGCGAGGATCTGCTGCGGGTCGGCAAAGACCAGGCGCAGCGGTGCGAATGCTCCGGCCGTGAGGTAGGCGATACCGAATGCGACCAGGATGCCGAGGAACATGGCGATTCCGCCGAGGCGCGGTGTCGGGCGGGTGTGCACGTCACGTTCCCGAATCTTCGGGTAGAGACGGTACTTGTGGCTGAGCTTGTAGACGACGATCGACAGCCCGAAGGTGACGATCGCCGAAACGAGCGCGAGCAGAATGAATACTGTCATGGGCTACCGGCTGGTATCCGTGTCGTCCAGGGAGAGCGCGGAGAGTGTGGGTGCCGCATCCGTTTCGCCTGCAGCGGCGGGATCGACCGCTGCGTCGGGCGCCGCTGTGTCGGGCGCCGCTGCGTCGGGCGCCGCCTCCGGAGCCAGCAGTGCGCCGATGACGTCGGAGATCGCGTCTCGGGAGATGACCCCGGAGCGCACGATGTGCAGCAGACCGCCATTGGTCTCAAAGCCGGTCGCGTCGACGATGGTCGAGGAACCCTCACCAGCCAGTCCGAAGGCGCTTTCATAGGTGTTGCCGGCCGTGCCGCCGTCGAGATAGACCTCAACGCTTTCGCCGAGGGCAGCCTCGGCGGAAAGCGCGTCGAGGGCGGCGGGCGCGCCGCTGAGGTTCGCGCTCGACACCGCGAGCGGGCCGGTTGCGGCGAGCAAGTCGAGCGCGACCTGGTTGCTCGGCATGCGCAGGGCGACGGTGCCGCGGGTTTCGCCGAGATCCCAGACCAGCGACGGCTGGGCATGGACGATGACGGTCAATCCGCCCGGCCAGAACGCCGCGACCAGGTCGCGTACGGGCTGCGGTACGTCGACGGCGAGGGCATCGAGGGTGCTAACGGTGGGAATCAGCACGGGCGGCGGCGACTGGCGCCCGCGCCCCTTCGCGTCCAGAAGCAGCTGTACGGCTTCGGCATTGAACGCGTCGGCGGCAACCCCGTAGACGGTGTCGGTGGGGATGACGACGAGGGCCCCTCGGCCGATCGCCGAGCGCGCCAGTGCGATGGCCGCCTGGTATTTCGATTGGCTCGTGTCGGACTCGCCCGTGTCCGAGTCGCTCGTGCAGTCGTAGATACGTGTCATTTCCGGCAATTCTAACCCAGCGCGGTTGTGAGAAGCGGATTCCACGGCCACCGGTTGCGTCGCGCGTCGCTCAGGGGTGCAACGCCGTGGTCGCCCGGTCGCGACTCGTGTAGTCACGGTGGGTGGCCGGGGCGCGCCAACCGTCCGCGGCTAGCAGAGCCCGGATAGCCACTCCCTGCAGTTCCCCGTGTTCGATCACGAGCACACCGCCCGGTCGCAGCAGGCGCAGGCCGGTCGCCGATACGCTTCGCACCACGTCGAGGCCGTCCGGACCACCGAACAGGGCGTGGGCCGGATCGAACAGGCGCACCTCGGGGTCGCGGGGAATCGCATCCGCTGGAATGTACGGGGGATTGGAAATGACGACGGCGACCGTGCCGTTGAGTTCGACGAAGGCGTCGGCGAGGTCACCGAAGGTGAGGGTGGCATTGGGGGCAGCGACCTCCGCGAAGTTGCGAGAGGTCCACGGGTACGCTTCCGCCGAGTTCTCGACGGCGAAGATACGGGCGTGCGGCATCTCGGTGGCCAGGGCCAGAGCGATGGCGCCACTGCCGGTGCCGAGGTCGACACCGATCGGCTCCGCGTCGGGCATCGATCGCAGCGCGTCGATAGCGAACTGGGCGACCTGCTCGGTTTCAGGGCGAGGCACGAAGACACCCGGTCCAACGTTGAGGGCCAGCGCCCGGAATGGGGCGCGCCCTGTTATGTGCTGCAGGGGCTCGCGGGCGCTGCGGCGGGCCAGCAGGAGGTCGATGGTGACTGCATCCGCTTTGCTGACGGGTTTGGCCAGGATGCTGGCGGCCTGCACTTCGCCGCGGCTTTGACCGAGTACGTGGCCGATCAGCAGGTCGGCGTCGACCTCCGGGTCGAGGATTCCGGCGGCGCCGAGTCGGGCAATGGCCTGGTTTCTCAGGGAAGTGACGGTGGCGGGCTGGGCAGAATCTGAAGAAGGCACGTAGTGAAATGTAACGCACCCGGCCGTTAGTGGCCGAGGGCCATAGGCTGGTGAAGGCCCTAAACACCATATTTTGCCGAAGATCACCGAATGAAAGTTGCTCACGTGCCCAAGATCTATTCCGACATCACCGAAGCCGTCGGTGGGACCCCCCTCGTCAAGCTGAACCGTTTGACCGCCGGGCTCGGCGCCACTGTTCTCGCCAAGCTCGAGTTCTACAACCCCTCCAGCAGCGTGAAGGACCGCATCGGCGTCGCCATCATCAACGCGGCCGAGAAGGATGGCTCGCTCAAGCCGGGCGGCACCATCGTTGAAGCGACCAGCGGCAACACGGGCATCGCCCTGGCTATGGTCGGCGCAGCCCGTGGCTACAACGTCATTCTGGCCATGCCGGAGACGATGAGCAAGGAACGTCGCGTTATGATGCGCGCGTACGGCGCCGAGATCGTGCTGACCTCCGGTGCCGACGGTATGCGCGGCGCGGTCGAGAAGGCCGCCGAGATCGTTTCCAACACCCCGGGCGCCGTTCTGGCCAGCCAGTTCACAAACCCGGCCAACCCGGCCATTCACCGCGCGACCACCGGCGTGGAGATCTGGAACGACACCGAGGGCACCGTCGACATTCTCGTCGCGGGCATCGGCACCGGCGGCACCATTTCCGGCACCGGCGGCTATCTCAAGGAGCAGAAGCCAGGCCTCAAGGTCGTCGGCGTTGAGCCGATTGACTCCCCCATTCTCTCCGGCGGCAAGCCCGGCCCGCACAAGATTCAGGGCCTCGGTGCGAACTTCGTGCCGGAAACTCTGGACCGTCAGGTCTACGACTCGATCACCGATGTCACCCTGGCCGACTCGCTCGCCACGGCACGCAAGCTCGGCACCGATGAGGGCATCCTCGGCGGCATCTCCGGCGGCGCTGCCGTCTGGGCCGCGCTCGAGCAGGCGAAACTGCCCGAGAACAAGGGCAAGACCATCGTCGTCATCGTTCCCGGCTTCGGCGAACGGTACATCTCAACCGTGCTGTACGAAGACCTGCTCGACTAAGCCGTCAGCCCCTCCATGAATCCCCCAGAGTCAGTGAGCGTTTTCGGGCGCCTCCGCGAAGACATCGCGACGGCGCGCACCCACGACCCGGCCGCGCGCAGCAACACCGAGGTCTTCCTTGCCTACAGCGGGCTGCACGCGGTCTGGTCGTATCGGATCGCGAACCGTCTGTGGCGTCGTGGACTACACCTGCTGGCCCGCCTGATGTCTCAGGTGACCCGGTTTCTGACCGGAATTGAGATTCACCCGGGGGCAACCATCGGGCGTCGCCTGTTCATTGACCACGGCATGGGTGTCGTGATCGGTGAAACCGCGGTGCTCGGGAACGATGTGATGCTGTACCACGCGGTGACGCTGGGCGGCAAGAGCCGGCACGGGCATTCGCGCGGCGTGCGGCGGCATCCGTTTCTCGACGACGGAGTCACCGTGGGAGCTGGCGCCAAGGTCCTCGGCCCGATCACCATCGGTGCCTGGAGCACGATCGGCTCGAACGCGGTCGTAACCAAAGATGCCCCGCCGCGGTCGCTGCTCGTGGGGGTGCCGGCGACGATACGCCCGCAGACGCCCGCGACGGTCGAGTCCGCCCGCGGAGGCACCCTGGAGCCCGAGTACTACCTCTAGAATACGACCGGGCCCGGGCCCGGAAAGTAGGCCCATGTTCTATCGTGGGCCCGCTTTCCGGGCCCGGGCCCGGTTAGGTTAATGCGGGTGCTACTCGGGGTCGCCGAGCTCGGCCAGGCGAGTTTCCTCGTCGGCGTGGATGCAGGAGTCGATCACGGGGCCGAGGGCTCCGTTCATGACGGCGTCGAGGTTGTAGGCCTTGTAGCCGGTACGGTGATCGGCGATGCGGTTCTCCGGAAAGTTATACGTGCGGATGCGCTCGGAGCGATCCATGGTGCGAATCTGCCCCTTGCGCACAAGCGAGGCCGCCGCGTCGATTTCTTCCTGCTGACGCGCCAGAACCCGGGCCCGCAGCACGCGCATCCCGGCTTCCTTGTTCTGCAGCTGCGACTTCTCGTTCTGCATGGCCACCACGATTCCGGTCGGAAGGTGGGTGATGCGCACGGCAGAGTCGGTGGTGTTGACCGACTGGCCACCGGGACCGCTCGAACGATACACGTCGATCTTGAGGTCGTTCGGGTGCAGCTCGACTTCTTCGGGCTCGTCAACCTCGGGGAAGACCAGCACGCCGGCCGCCGACGTGTGAATGCGTCCCTGCGACTCGGTCGCCGGCACGCGCTGCACGCGGTGCACGCCGCCCTCGTACTTCAGGTGCGCCCAGACACCCTCGGCAGGGTCGCTCGAATTGCCCTTGATAGCGAGCTGGATGTCTTTGATGCCGCCAAGATCGCTCGAAGTCTGCTCGATGATCTCGGTTTTCCAGCGATTGGACTCGGCGTAGTGCAGGTACATGCGCAGCAGATCGGCGGCGAACAGCGCCGATTCGGCACCGCCCTCCCCCATCTTGATCTCCATGATCACGTCGCGGGCGTCGAGTTCGTCGCGCGGAATAAGCAGACGTCGCAGCTTCTCAGCCGTAACATCAAGCTGTTCCACCAAATCCGGAATCTCTTCGGCGAAGGCAGCGTCTTCGTCAGCGAGTTCACGAGCGGCTTCGAGGTTATCTTCAACCGCTTTCCACTCGTGGTACGCCGCGATGATGCGACTCAACTCGGCATAGCGCCGGTTGACCTTCTTCGAACGGGCCGGATTCGCGTGCAGCTCCGGATCCGCCAACTGCGACTGCAGGTCGTCGTGCTCGGCCAGCAGCGTGAGGACGGATTCGAACATTACTTATCCTTGTCTGACCCGTTCAGGGTCGGCATCGACTTCTGAACCTGCATGAGGAATTCCACGTTCGAGGAGGTCTCCTTGAGACGGCCGAGGATGAGTTCGAGCGCCTGCTGCTGCTCGAGCCCGGCGAGGGCGCGACGCAGCTTCCAGGTGACCTTGACTTCATCCGCGCTCATCAGCATTTCTTCGCGGCGGGTGCCCGACGCGTTCACGTCGACGGCGGGGAAGATGCGCTTGTCGGCCAGCTGGCGGGACAGGCGCAGTTCCATGTTGCCGGTGCCCTTGAACTCTTCAAAGATGACCTCGTCCATCTTGGAGCCGGTCTCCACAAGCGCGGAGGCGAGAATGGTGAGCGAGCCACCGTTCTCAATGTTGCGCGCCGCACCGAAGAAACGCTTCGGCGGATACAGAGCGGATGCGTCGACGCCGCCGGAGAGGATGCGACCAGAGGCCGGGGCCACCAGGTTGTAGGCGCGGCCCAGTCGGGTGATCGAGTCGAGCAGAACGACGACGTCGTGGCCGAGCTCGACCAGACGCTTGGCACGCTCGATGGCGAGTTCGGCGACGGTGGTGTGGTCTTCGGCCGGACGGTCGAAGGTAGAGGCGATGACCTCACCCTTCACCGTTCGCTGCATGTCGGTGACCTCCTCTGGACGCTCGTCAACCAGAACGACCATGAGGTGAACCTCAGGGTTGTTGGTGGCGATGGCGTTCGCGATCTGCTGCATGACGATGGTCTTGCCGGCCTTGGGCGGTGCAACGATCAGGCCGCGCTGGCCCTTACCGATCGGAGCGACGAGGTCGATGATGCGCTGGGTGAGCTTGCCCGGCTCGGTTTCGAGGCGCAGGCGCTCCGTCGGGTACAGCGGCGTGAGCTTGTGGAAGTCGACACGGGCCGCGGCCTCTTCAACGGTCTGACCGTTGATCGAGTCGACCTTGACGATGGCGTTGTACTTCTGTCGGCCGGACTGGTCACCCTCGTGCGGCTGGCGAATGGAGCCGACGACGGCGTCACCCTTGCGCAGGTTGTACTTCTTGACCTGGCCGAGCGAGACGTAGACGTCGCTCGCACCGGGCAGGTAGCCGGAGGTGCGCACGAACGCGTAGTTGTCGAGCACGTCCAGGATTCCGGCGACGGGAATGAGTACGTCATCGTCGTTGACCTCGGGCTCGAAGTCATCGCCCTGGTTCGGGCCGCGACGCTTGCGGTCACGGTACCGGTTGCGGTTGCCGCGGCCATTCATGTCGTCGTCGAGACGGTCGGGACCCTGGTTGCGATCCTGACCCTGGTTACGGTCCTGGCCACGGTCGTTCTGACCCTGATTGCGGTCCTGATTGCGATCCTGGCCCTGATTACGATCCTGGCCCTGATTACGGTCTTGATTGCGATCGGCCTGCGCCTGCGCGCGCTCCTGATTGCGTTCCTGATTGCGCTCATTGCGCGCCTGACGCTGACTCTGTGCGCGGGTCAGGCCCTCGTCGTTTGAGCCGTTCTGGTTGCGGTCGTTCTGGTTGTTCTGGTTGTTCTGATCAACCTGGTTACGGTCAGCGACCTGCGCACGGTCGCCACCGCGGCTACGGCTGCGGCTGCGGCCCTGGCGCGGCGCGTTCGTCTCGTTGGAGTCGTCGGTCGATTCGTTTGAGTCGTCTACTGCCTCGACCTGCGGGGCCGCTGCGTCGGCGGGCACCTCGACCGGCGCGGCACTGTCGGTGCCGGCATCGGCTGCGGGAACGTTGCGCTGCGACGACGCCCGACGGGACGGACGGCGGGCTGCCGGTGCAGTCTCGGCTGGCGTGCTCTCGGCCGGGACGCTGTCGGTCGGGGTGCTGTCAGCGGCTGCGCTGTCGATCAGGGCGCTGTCAGCGGTGTTGAGGACGACGGCGGCCGCACCATCGAGGTGAACCGGCGCAACCTGCACGCGTTTGCGCGCCTGGCGAACCGGCTTGTCGGTGACCGGTTCGGTGTTCTCGCCGGTGTTTTCAGAAGCGGATGCCGCAGCATCCGCTGTCGGCGCGCTCGTAGCGGCCGCAGCGCCACGAGCGTTGCGTGCAATACGAGAGCCGGCAGCCGGAGCGTCGGGGAGGATGATGCCGAATCCGGAGCTGGCGTCGGCATTGACGTGGGATTTGGCGGGAGCGGCGGTGCTGGTGCTGGCACGACGAGGCGCACGCTTACGCGGAGCAGCATCGATGGCCTCGGCGAGGCTCTCGACCGGTGCGGACTCAGCCGGCGCCGACTCAACTACGGGAGCAGCATCGAGGGGAGCAACGGTCAGGGCCGGAGCAGGGTTACTGGCCTGTTCAGTGCTGGTCTGCTCGGTATCGGCCTGTTCGGTGCCGGACCGAGCCGTTTCGATTGCGTCCACGAGTTCTCCTTTACGAAGCTTGGAAGCGCCGGAGATTCCCAGCTCGAGGGCCAGAGCCTGAAGCTCGGACACGCGAAGGGTACTGAGACGGGGAAGATCCGAGCCAGTGGCGCGGAGGTTGACATCAGTCACGAAGGGGGTTCCTTTCCCCTGCCGAACAAAAATTCAGGCCAGGAGATGTATGCAGCGACGAATGCGCTGCGGGTGATCCAATCCGACAAGTGGAGGGGATTGGTGTAAACACACACAGCTACGCACAAAATCGCAATAGCAGTGAGGTACAGGGAATGCACCGGATGTCGCCGGAGGCGGTTTCTATCGGGTGCGCTTCAACCATAGCACTCCACCATCAGTCGAATCGCCAGTCAGGCCGACGCGCAGGAGGCACGTCAGCCCGATCAAACGAGCGTTACGCGGCGCTCTCGGCCGTGCTCGCGGAAGCGAGCGGATGCACGGTGGCACCCTGCACATCAACGGCGAGCATGAGCGCGCGCCACGGGGTGTCTGACTGGCTCGCAACGAGTTCGGCTGCGACCAGACGCTGGCCCGGGTCACTCGCCAGCACCAGAATGGATGGACCGGCACCGGACACGACGGCCGCGAAGCCGGCTTCGCGCAGCAGGGTGATGAGCTTATTCGTCTCCGGCATGGCAGCGGCGCGGTAGCTCTGGTGCAGCTTGTCCTCGGTCGCGGCCAGCAGCAGTTCCGGGCTCTGAATCAGCGCGGCGATCAGCAGCGCAGAGCGAGACAGGTTGAAAACGGCGTCCTCGTGCGGCACGGAAGCTGGTTGCAGGCTGCGCGCGAGCGCGGTGGACATCTCCTGCTCAGGAACGAACACGAGAGGCTTGACGCCGCGGTGCACAACGAGCTTTTTGTGACGCGGGCCCTCGGGGGTGGTCCAGGCGATGGTCAAACCGCCAAACAGTGCGGGGGCGACGTTGTCCGGGTGCCCTTCCATCTCGGTGGCGAGTACGAGCAGCATTTCGGCGTCGATGTCGACCACGCCCTCCAGCAGTCCCTTGGCCGCCATGATGCCCGACACGATGGCCGCACCGGAGGAGCCGAGGCCGCGCCCGTGCGGAATGACGTTGTGCGCGACGATGTTGAGCCCGGGCATGGGCTGACCCACGGCCTCGAAGGTGTGAATGATCGCACGCACGACGAGGTTGCTCTCGTCGGTGGGCACCTCACCGGCGCCCACTCCGTGCACCTCGACAAAGACGCCGGGTTCGCTGCGCACGGTGACTTCGAGCTGGTCGTACTTGGCCAGCGCGAGCCCGAGCGTGTCGAAACCGGGGCCGAGGTTGGCCGTGGTGGCCGGCACCTGCACCGAGACGGCGCGCCCAATCAGCGAGAGCGGACTGATCATGCCTTGCCCAGGCCGAGCACGCTGGCGATTTCGGCGGTGTCGACCGGCACGATGGTGGGCACGACGTCGGAGCCGTCGGCGGTGCGCAGCGCCCAGTTCGGATCCTTCAGACCGTGGCCGGTGACGGTGATCACGACGGTCGAGCCCTTGGGGATGAATCCGGCCTCGGCGCGCTCGAGCAGGCCGGCCACTCCAATAGCGGATGCCGGTTCTACGAAAATTCCGACCTCGGCCGAGAGAATGCGGTGCGCTTCAAGAATTTTTGCATCGGTGATGGCACCGAAATAGCCGTCGCTCTGCTCCCGCGCGTTCAGCGCGAGGTCCCAGGATGCCGGGTTGCCGATGCGGATGGCGCTCGCGATGGTGTCGGGGTTGTCGACCCGGTGGCCGAGCACGATCGGGGCGCTGCCGGAGGCCTGGAAACCGAACATGCGTGGCAGTTTCGTGGTGGCGCCGCGGGCGACCTCTTCGCTGTAACCGCGAAAATAGGCGGTGTAGTTGCCGGCGTTGCCGACCGGAACGAACTGAAAGTCCGGGGCGTCGCCGAGCACCTCGACGACCTCGAAGGCGGCGGTCTTCTGGCCTTCGATGCGGTCGGGGTTGACCGAGTTGACCAGGTGCACCGGGTAGTTGGTGGCGAGGTCACGGGCGATGTCGAGGCAGTCGTCGAAGTTGCCCTGCACCTGCAGCAGCTGCGCGTTGTGGGCGACGGCCTGGCTGAGCTTGCCCATGGCGATCTTGCCCTCGGGCACGAGCACAGCGGCGGTGATGCCCGCGTGGGTCGCGTAGGCGGCGGCGGAGGCACTCGTGTTGCCGGTCGAGGCGCAGATGACGGCCTTCGCGCCGTCTTCCATGGCCTTGGAGATGGCCATCGTCATTCCGCGGTCCTTGAACGACCCGGTCGGGTTCATGCCCTCGAACTTGATCCAGACCTTTGCGCCGGTGCGCGCGGAGAGCGCTGCGGCGGGGATGAGCGGCGTGCCGCCCTCCCCGAGGGTGATGATCGGGGTCTTCTCGGAGATATTCAGTCGGTCGGAGTATTCGTTCAGCACCCCGCGCCACTGGCGACTGACGATCGCGCCGGGCTTGGTCAGATTGGTACTGGTCTCGCTTGGGCTAAACATCAGACTCCTTCAACTCTCAAAACGGATGCGACTTCGGTGACAACACTGTTGGTGGCCAGGTCCTGCACGGTGGCGGCGAGTGCGGCCTCCGTTGCGTCATGGGTCCCGATCACTAGGGTAGCCGTGGCCGAGCGTGCTGCACGACTCTTCGTTGCCATCACGGCCGGTGTCATGGACTGTTCCACGAGCGCCAACGAGACCTTGCGTTGGCCGAAGACGCTCGCGATGGTCGCGAGCACGCCGGGTTCGTCGGTGACTTCGAGGGTCACCGCGTACCGTGTGGTGACCCGGCCGATATCAAAGATGGGCAGTTCGGCGTAGGTCGACGCGGCAACGCCCGGCCCACCGGCAACGTGACGCCGCGCGATGGAGACAACGTCCCCGAGCACGGCCGAGGCCGTCTCCACTCCCCCGGCTCCGGCGCCGTAGAACATGAGGCTGCCGGCGGATTCCGCCTCGACGAAGACGGCATTGTTGGCGCCGTGCACAGCGGCCAGCGGATGGCTGCGCGGAACCATCGCCGGGTAGACCCGTGCCGACACCCCGTCGACGCCGTTTTCGTCGGTGACCCGTTCGCAAATGGCGAGCAGCTTCACGACATAGCCGGCCTTGCGCGCCGATTCAATCTGCGCGGGGGTGACCGACTCAATGCCTTCTTGGTAAACGGATGCCAGCGGCACCGTCGTGTGAAATGCCAGACTCGCCAGAATGGCCGCCTTCTGCGCGGCGTCGTATCCGCCGATGTCGGCCGTCGGATCGGCCTCGGCGTAACCGAGCGCCGTCGCCTCGGCCAGCGCGTCTTTGAGACTGGACCCGTCGGTGTCCATCCGGTCGAGAATGAAGTTCGTGGTGCCGTTCACGATGCCGAGAATGCGCTTGACTTGATCGCCGGCGAGGCTCTCCCGCAGCGGACGCACGATGGGGATGGCCCCGGCGACCGCGGCCTCGTAGTTGATTTGGGCGCCGACCTGATCGGCGGCGGCGAACAGCTCGGGTCCGGCTTGGGCGAGGAGCGCCTTGTTGGCGGTGACGACATCCGCTCCACTATTGATCGCCAGCAAAATGTGACTGCGAGCCGGCTCGATGCCGCCCATCAGCTCGATCACGATGTCTGCGCCGAGAATAAGCTCCTCGGCGTTGGTCGTGAACAGGTCGCGGGGCAGATCGACCTTGCGTTCCGCGTTCACGTCGCGCACCGCGATGCCGACCAGTTCGAGGGTGGCGCCGACGCGGTTGGCCAGTTCAGGGCCCTGTTCCAGCAACAGGCGGGCCACCTGGGCGCCCACGTTGCCACCGCCGAGGAGCGCGACGCGCAGATTGCGGTATTCGATCTTCAAGATTCTCCTCCATTGGCCGGGCCCGTCGAAGGCATCCCGGTGTCCCGCGCGAGCAGGTCGGCTATCGTTTCGCCGCGCACGAGCACCCGCGCCGTGCCATCCAGCACGGCAACGACGGGCGCGCGGCCCTGGTAGTTGTAGTTGTTGGACAAAGCCCAGCAGTAGGCGCCGGTGGCCGGCACCGCGAGCAGATCGCCGGGGGTCACATCATTCGGCAGATAGTCGGCGTCGACGACGATGTCGCCGCTCTCGCAGTGCTTGCCGGCGATGCGCACGAGCACCGGCTCGGCCGTCGACACCCGATCGGCGAGGCGTACCGCATAGTCGGCCCCATAGAGGGCCGGGCGAACGTTGTCGCTCATGCCGCCATCGACGCTGACGTAGAGGCGCTGCGTACCCGACACGTCGACGGCTTTGGTGGTGCCGACACGGTAGAGGCTCACGCCGGCGCGTCCGATGATGACGCGGCCCGGTTCGAACGCGACGACCGGCAGCGGGATGTTCAGCCGCGCGCACTCGGTGGCGACGATGTCGGCCAGGGCTTCGGCGAGCTCTCGAATCGGCGTGGGTTCGTCGGCGCTCGTGTAGGCGATGCCGAAGCCACCACCGAGGTTGAGTTCGGGCACCGGGCCGTCTTTGAGCAGGACCGCGTGCAGGTCGAGCAGCCGGGCGGCCGACTCGGCGAATCCGTCTGCACCGAAGATCTGAGAGCCGATGTGGCAGTGCAGGCCGACAAAGCCCAGCGCGGGTTCCGCGCGAATCAGCGCGACCAACCTCGGTGCATCGGTAAGCACGACGCCGAACTTCTGGTCTTCGTGCGAGGTGGCCAGAAAATCGTGGGTATGGGCGTGCACGCCGCTGTTCACGCGCAGCCGCACGTTCTGCACCCGGCCGTTGCGCGCGGCGGCTTCGGCGACGCGGCCGATTTCCACCTCGCTGTCGATCACGATCGTGCCGACGCCCACCCGGGTGGCCTGGTCGAGTTCGGCGAGGGACTTGTTATTGCCGTGAAAGCCGAGCCTGGCCGGTTCGGCGCCGCCAGCCAGCGCGACGGCGAGTTCGCCACCGCTGCAGACGTCGATATTGAGGCCCGCGGCGGTGACCCAGCGCACGATCTCGGTCGACAGAAACGCCTTCCCGGCGTAATACACCTTGACGCTCGTGCCGATACGCGCGAACTCAGCCTGGAACACGGTGAGCAGCTCGCTCGCGCGGGCGCGGGCATCCGCTTCATCGATGACATAGAGAGGAGTGCCGAATTCGGCGGCGAGGGCCGAAGCCCTCACCCCACCGATGAGGAGTTCACCGCTGGTGCTGCGGGCGGCCGTCGCCGGCCAGAGGCCGGGTGCCAGCTCGTTCGCGTCGGCGGGAAGGCGCAGCCAGTCGGGGGCCAGAGAATTAGGTTCAGTCGTCACGGGGAATACCTCACGAGAGTCGAAGGGGAATCTCAGCGAGCGAACCCGGATTGGTCCCTGAAGCCGGAAAAATTGGTCAGCCCACGAAAGGGGCAGGCCTGACCAAATTCTACCGCCGCAGGTGACGACGATCGAATTAGTCGGCGCAGCTGCCGAGGGTGGTCAGCGACTGCACGGTGAGCCGCAAAGTGCTCGACTCCAGCGTAACGCGTGCTCGCTCGGGTGAAATGTCAACGTCGCTCAGTTCGACTCCCTCGGGCAGGTAGCTGGCCACGCAGACACCGATCGGGGCCTGCTGGAGGATGAGATTGACCAGCGGTGTTGCGTCGATGTCGCCAATGCCGCTGGTGACGGTCGCTTCGGTCGGGGTGAAGTTCAGGGTGTCGCCGGCGGCGCTGGCCTTGGCCGTGGCGCTGTAGCCGACATCGAACTCGAACAACCTCACCGACGCGGTCAAGGCAACGTCATCATCGCCGAGGGTCAGTACGGCGTCGGCCGGCGCGCTGCCGGAGGCCTGAACGAGCTGATTGAGGGCGGCCTCATCGAGGTCGAGGGTCGCACTGAGCGAGCCAATCGCCTTGGCCGTATTGGTCGACACATCGCGGGCAATGACGTGAACGGATGCCGGCACGCCGTCGACAGTCAGCTTCGGCGCGGTCAGTTCCACCTCGTCGAAATTGCCTCCGATGAACTGGGCGATCACCGAGGTGCCGCCGATGGTCACGGTGACGTCCCCGGTCACGGAGGCGGGCATCCGCTTGCTGATTTCGGTTTCGGCGCGGTCCTGGGCGAAAGCGCGCAGTCCGCTATCGACCAGGAAAAACGCGACCACGAGCAGAACGGCAAGCGTCCCCAGAATTATCAGCGGAACCAGACCGCGACGTTTGCGCTTGGCCACGATTACATACGCTCCGGGGCGGTGACGCCGAGCAGGTCGAGGCCGTTGCGGATCACCTGGCCGGTCGCGTCGTTGAGCCACAGACGGGTGCGGTGCAGGTCGGTGACCGGTTCCTCGCCGAGCGGGATGACGCGGCAGTTGTCGTACCAGCGGTGGTAGTAGCCGGCGACCTCTTCGATGTAGCGGGCGACGCGGTGGGGCTCCCGCAGTTCGGCGGCCTGGGCGACGATGCGCGGGTATTCCTGCAGCACGCCGAGCAGCGCGGATTCGCTGTCGTGCACGAGCAGCTCCGGCGAGAACACGGAGCGCTCGACGCCGCTCGCTGCCGCATTGCGGGCGACCGAGCAGGTGCGGGCGTGGGCGTACTGCACATAGAAGACCGGGTTGTCGTTCGTCTTCTTGCCGAGCAGGTCGAGGTCGATATCGAGCTGCGAGTCGCTGTTCGAGCGCACCAGGGCGTAGCGGCCGGCATCAACACCGACGGCGTCGACGAGGTCGTCCAGGGTGACGATGGTGCCGGCGCGCTTACTCATGCGCACCGGTTCGCCGTCTTTGAGCAGGTTGACCATCTGGCCGATCAGAATCTGCAGGTTCACGCCGGGCTCGTCACCGAAGGCTGACACCATCGCCATCATGCGGCCGACATAACCGTGGTGGTCGGCGCCGAGCATGATCAGGCACTGGTCGAATCCGCGCTCACGCTTGTCGAGGTAGTAGCCGAGGTCGCCCGAAATATAGGCGGGTTCACCGTTGGAGCGGATGATCACCCGGTCACGATCGTCGCCGAAGGTGGTGGTGCGCAGCCAGATGGCGCCATCCGCTTCGAAAATATGACCCTGTTCGCGGAGGCGTTCGATGGCGCGGTTGACGGCGCCGGATTCGTGCAGCGAGTCTTCGTGAAAATACACGTCGAAGTCGACGCCGAAACCGTGCAGCTTGTCCTTGATCTCGGTGAACATGAGGTCGACACCGATCGAGCGGAACACTTCCTGCTGCTCGTCGCGGGGCAGGGCAGCGACGTCGCCGTCGTACTTCGCAAGCACGTTCGCCGCGATATCGCCAATGTACGCTCCGCCGTAGCCGTCTTCGGGAGTGGGCTCGTCGAGGTAGCTCGCCAGCACGCTGCGGGCAAAGCGATCGATCTGCGAGCCGTGGTCGTTGAAGTAGTACTCGCGGGTGACGTCGGCGCCCTCGGCTTGCAGGACGCGGGCGAGGCTGTCGCCGACCGCGGCCCAGCGCACGCCGCCCATGTGGATCGGGCCGGTGGGGTTGGCCGAGACGAATTCGAGGTTGATTTTGAGACCGTCGTAGAGGTGGCCGGTGCCGTAGACCTCGCCCAGGTTGACGATGGTCTTGGCGAGCGCGCCGGCCGCCGCAGCCTCGAGACGGATATTGATGAAGCCGGGGCCGGCGATTTCAACGGATGCGACATCGCTCAGCTGTTCGAGACCGGCGGCCAACTCCGCGGCGATTTCACGCGGGTTGGCGCCGAGCGGCTTGGCGATCTTCAGCGCGATGCTCGAGGCCCAATCACCGTGGTCGCGATTGCGCGGGCGCTCGACGGCGACGTCGGCGAGGGTGAGTCCGAGGTCTACCCTTGCCGTGTCAGCCTCGCGTCGGCGTTCGCTGACGTCCTGGATGAGATCGAAAAGGGACTGGGAGAGTTCGGCAGGAGTCACTGAACAATCGTACCGGCCCCTCCTGTTGGTAAGGTCAACACGTGACTGATACCCGCGTCTACCCCTCATTTGCCCGCACCGCTCCTCGCTTTGCGCGGCGTCGGGCAGGCCTGGTGCTCGCCGGTGGCGCTCTGTTCGCGCTCGTTCTGAGCGGCTGCGCCAGTGGTGACGAGCCGACGCCGACGGATTCTGCGGCGACGAGCACGGCATCCGCTGAACCGACCGAGAGTGCAGCGCCCTCGTCATCGCCGACGCCGACCCCGGAAGCGACCGGTTCTCCGATCGAGCGAGCCTGCGATGAGCTGCTCACCCTGCAGGATCTCTACGATTTCAACCCGAATTACGGCACCGCTCCGAGCTTCGCCCCAGCCGCCGGTGGCTTGGCCGAGTCTGCGCTTGACTACAACGGACTCGCCTGCGGCTACTCGAACCAGACTAGCGGCGAGCTCATCGAGCTCTCGCTGGTAGCGCCGAACGACGTCTTGATGACCACACTCAAGCAGCAAGCGGATGCCGACAGCCAGGCCGTGCCCACCTACGGAACCCCGCCGACCGTCGACGGCTTCTTTGAATACGCCGCCGCCGGCAGCGGCCAGGCACAGGTCTTCACGGGAACCTACTGGGTCACCTTGAGCTCGCCAGCCTTCATCGAGCCGGGCGACTCCGAGCGCCTCATGTCGGCGGTGCTCGGTCACCTCGGGTAGCTGCTAACCTTGAACCACCCTGGCCCCCATAGCTCAGGGGATAGAGCACTGCCCTCCGGAGGCAGGGGCGGCAGTTCGAATCTGCCTGGGGGCACACTTGTCGAGTGCCAGGCTAGTTCGGACTTTTGCCACCTAGTTCGGACAAACGGCACCTTGTGGGCCCTCTCGAACAATCGCTTCCGGGCTAATCATCCGAATGTTTTTACCGTGCGTCCGGCTTACGCCTGAATCTGACTCATTCTTGGCGTTCCCGTCGCCCCCGCGCTGGAAGCAACTCCGACCAGCAGCGCTTCAATGGGGCGCTGTTATGTGGCTCGGCTTCGAACAAGAGCGTCGATGGCTATTTCACCAAGATTCAGCGAACGTGCAGAGACGCCCGACGAAAGACTTCACTCGGTCAGAACGACCGTTTTTCCGCAACGGCACACGATCGGACCTTGGCTGTGGCGTTCGACCCACCCATCACAAGACTCGCAATGAACGGCGCGATACAGGTCCATTGAAAGCAGGCCTAGGTATTCGATATCGTTCCAAGCGATCGATGTCGCCCAAGAGTTGTAATGCGCACCCATCAAGTTTCTGAGGACAAGCCGTTTGTCGATTTCCGTACATAGTTTCTGAATGTCACTCTTCTTCAGTGCGGACCGAACCCCATCCCAGAGATCCGCGAGAGTGTACTTATCGTCTTTTTTGCGAATCATGCGGATTTGGAGTCGCCAACTCAGCTCCTGGGAAATTTGCTCCAACAGAATGCCGATGGCAGACGCACTTGCTTGGCTATCGGAACGTTCCAGCGCACTGTCGAGCGACTTCAGGCTGCCGTGCGCCGTATCTTCGACTGTCAGGCCCGCGTCGAAGGACCATCGCGTTATTCTTCGATCTAATACAGGTAAGCCCTTGTGCTGGAACAGGCTCCTCAGCTGATCGTGCCAGCCGCGATCGTGCCCAGTGATAACGAGCTGCCAGTCCTTGAACTCATCAAGGAGAAAATCCATCACGTCAACCCTCACGGAGGCGTCAACGCTTTGAAGGACATCATCCAGCACCAGTACCTTGGCTTGGCCGTGCGCAGCAGCCTTCTTCGTCACTGTGAGGAAGAAAAGCAGAGCAATCAAGTCTTTGTATCCCTCACTGAAGACCTGCTGAGGGAATCCTGATTTTCCATTTTCGAATTGAACGACCACATCCAAGCTCAACGGGCCAGAAACCCCCACAAGAACCTGAATGGTTGAAACATGAGGGGCTCGAGTTATTCGCAAGAAACTGGCGGTCAGTTCTTCACCGACTTGACGTAGAACTGGCGAAATCCTAGCGAGCTGCTGACGGTACACGACCGGATTGAGGGCCTCGACGCCTTTCTCCAGCTTCCTCTTTATGATTTGGCTCCGTGCGAGAACATCTCTCAGGGACGAGATCGTGTCACGAACTTCTTCGCTCAAGGCATCCCACGCGGCAGGGGCGTCTTCGCCTAAACCCAGAGGGCCGGCCAACAGTTCTTCCTTCACGAATCGTTCGAGGCTCGACTTGTCCGTGAAGTCATTCCCGCTATCCGGGAAATAAGCGTCGAGCCGGCGCGCGAGGTCCGCTCGGCGGACCCGCACAGAAAATCGCTCTTCCTCGAGC
The DNA here is from genome assembly GCF_004403155.1 of Cryobacterium sp. Hh7. Taxonomy (NCBI): domain Bacteria; kingdom Bacillati; phylum Actinomycetota; class Actinomycetes; order Micrococcales; family Microbacteriaceae; genus Cryobacterium; species Cryobacterium sp. Hh7. Next base: position 228,726 of record NZ_SOHG01000040.1, read on the forward strand.
ATCCGTAATTCCTCGTCCGGCCGCTGACCCATCGACCCTTCGGGATCCGAAAAATAGTCAAAAAAGACAGTTCCCCGCGTCAAGGTTTCACTATCGAGAAACCTCAGTATGTCGGCGCGACGGATGACTACAGGGGCGATGCGAAATCCTGGCCGCACCGGATGGTTGGAGGCGACGAGTCGCCCAACTTCGTTCACGTCCAAGGACCGATCAAGGACAGTTCCGTCGCTCAGTGAGACGGAAGCTGAGGCGGTCGGACTCGCAATATTTCTAATCGATGGGCGGAGGCTGCTATTGAAGTCTGCGGAACGGTCATTTCGACCTTGCAGTGCAAACTCGATACCGTCAACAATGGTCGACTTCCCGACGCCATTGTCACCCCAGAGGAGAATACTTGTTGGCTTTCCTTGCTTGGTTAGGTCCAAAAGCACTTCCCCTGGAGAGCCTCTGAATCCGGACACTCGAACCTGGCGCAAGCGCAAGTCCATTTCACTCCGGTCGTAAAGCGGAATGTCATCAGAGCTCTCGTCTTGTGCCGCGACCAGACGTGACAGCCTGTCCGCTAAATCGTCTTGATTCTGAGACGCTACCGGAGCTGGGAGCCTCGACAGTAAGCTCGTCGGTTTCTCGGCAGCCTGATTGACTGCCTCAACGCAACGCCGCCACCTAACCTCGTCGTATCCAGTGAGCAGAAAGACATCGGTCCCCTTCGGACGATTTCGGGCTGTCCGCCTATAAGATTCCGCCCATTTGGGCAGCACCGTGAACCCATCCAGTAGATCCCGTGACATAGCCCTGCAGGAGTTCTGAACAGATCCACTGCCACCTACGTTTTCCGCGAAACTCCGAAGCATCGACACGACAGCGAGGGCGGATTTGGAAAAACCGGCCTGCGTGGGTGCGCTCTCGAAGCTGTGGATTTCGCGATCTGAAATCAGCACAGATAGAGCAAGGATCTTTTCGCGACCACCACCGTCGCGCTGCAGTCGCATGCGCAAACTGTACAGCGCGTTATTTGCAAGCCGCTCGAATTCCAGCGCTTCCCCAGGGGTGAGAGCAATGCGCTTTCGGATAGCGAAATGCAGCTCGGGCAGAGACCCTGACGTGACACCCTTGTCGGCAAGCGTTTTCAATTGGTTCCCCAACGTTGGTGGAAGAATGCACGTACGCGGGTAGGCATTTCCTCGAAATCCCCGAAATTCGCATCGAGTTCAGCTGGAAGGCCGTTCTCTCCAACAACGGCGGTTGGAATGGCGTTTTCTCTCCATAGGCTGACAATGCTCGGGCTGTCATCTATGGCCAACACAACATCGTTGCGCCTCTGGATCTGCGCCAATATGTCTGCCTTGACCGATCTGTCTACCCGATTGTCTCCGTCCCTGCGGAAGTGAATCTCGTCGTAAGGCACGCCGTGTTCTGCGAGCCACAACGTCGTGAGGAAGGACCAACGCTCCTCGCGTGCTGTGACTATGGCCACAATATGTCCCGCCAAGGAAACTTCCCGCACCAAGTCGACGACCCAGCCATGCGAAGGCGCGTTCAAGGATTCTGAATGAAAACGTTCAAAATCTCTCACGCCAGAAAAGCCAGGCTGTGACGGATCGACATTATACCGAATTTCGCGGACATCGCACAACGTTCCGTCAACGTCACAGATCACAATGGACGGACGGACATCGACCATAGGTTCCCCACGAACGTCACAGACACGGACCTGACGAGCTACAGAGATGCCCGCAGGGGTTTGGAATAGCATTGAACCCCATGCACCTCTCCCCCTATGGCTCATCTTCGAGCCTATCGGCGACCGGCGCCACAGAGCGCAAGTCACGGAACGTGATCCTCGCACATGAGATTTATCACTGTCAACCTTTCACAGCCAGAAGCGGCGCTGCCTATCGAATGAGCCACTCAGATTGCCGTACAGGTCACGATTCTCCCGCTGCGGAGGATTCCCCCGCCAAGTTCATGGCCAGAGTCACCGCAGCCCACGGGACTCGTTCCTGTTCGAACCGGACATGGCTGCCGTGCGTTCCGGCGACGAGGGATTGGTAGACGAGCTGTTCCGTATCGGTGAGGTTATCTAATCGCGCGGCGGTCGGCACATCCTCGGTGACCCAAGAAATCCGATTTCGCAGCAATGTGCCCTCGTCCATGAGAATCGACGTAGCTGGCAGGTGCGCGCGGAGCCGGTTCAGGATCGCAAAGCCATGCGTATCGATGTCACCCCAGTAGAGAATCTGAGCTCTTTGCAGCCATGGGATTCGTGCGTATGCCGGAACGTCGAACCCTTTGCCGGCTAGGACGACAGTGCCCGGCCTGTCTGTGAACGCGTGCCCGTTCTGCAAGTTTTCGCAGATGACAACGACTGTTGGCGTCAACGGAAGTTTCGCCAGTTCTGTCGGTGGCGCGGTGAACAAGCCGAGACCACCGATCTGGGCGCGGAGGGCGGCATCAAGGATACGCGTGAACGTCATCTTCTCCATCGTGCTGATCGGCGCGAGGACATCCGGGTTCAGTCGGGCCCCGAGGCCAGAGAGCTTGTCGACGAGGGGCCAGTGTCGCTGGACCCATTTGGTGTCAGCGCCCGGGATCGGGAGTTGACGAACGAGAAATCCCGAAGGGTCGTTGGTTTCAGCCCACCGAAGAGCGGTCAGCAGGGTCGCCCAATCGCCGTCGGGGAGCGCCATCACCTGCGTGAACACGCCCGCGGGCAGTACGCGGACATCCGGCCAGCTGGAACGAAGCTCGGCTATCCGTCGGACCGATGCTGCCCACGGGCGCCGGTTCCCGGTGAACTCCGCGATGTCAATCGGGGTTTCAAATACGAGGCGGTGCGGCACATCAAGAACGCCGGAGTACGGCCATTTTCTGCGCACGGTCTCCACCTGCCCCGGGCCGGGGTACTCGCTCCACACCCGGGCCCGGCTCAACGCAAGACCCGTGTCCGCGTCGATGCTTTCTGCATTCAACTCCCGAATGGGAATCCGGACCGGGAACCCGTCCGCCATGTCGCTCGCCTGCACCCACCCTCTCATCCTCCGCGCATATACCTTACGCGCTTCCGTTAGAACGGCCCCGTAGGTTTCCTCAGTCACTCTCGGTCCCCACCAACGGCTTCGATCCGTTCCATTCGGATCGCTAGGACGCTGGAGAATTGGGTGTCATCGGCGCGGTGGACAATCGTCGCTCCGCCGACGAAGTGCTGGAAAGTTGCGAGCATCTTGTTAGGGGTGGCGAGGATGAGCTGGAACCCGAAGGTTTTGAATACCTGCAGCGACTGTTCCGTAAATTGAGCGTCCGCTTTGGAAAAAGCCTCATCAATGATTACGGGGGCGAACGCGGGGACGCTGCCGTATCCGTCTGTCAACTGGTATCGCAGCGCCGCAGCGAGAGTAAACGTGACGAGTTTCACACGTTGCCCGCCACTCCGGCCATTACCAGACGTGTGTCGATCGATAATCTCATCGCCACGCAGCTCATCCGCCGCGAACATAACGTGCTTCCGGACGTCCAGGATCTGCTGCTTCCACGTCAAATCTCTAGGATCATCACTGCCGAGCCGGGTGATGATCGCACTGAGCATGTCATACCGTTTCTCCGCCGTATCCTCCGCAGGGAGGGCGTTCGCCTGCGCGAAATCCCTCAGTTCGCGTTTGAATGCCTGTAACTGTTGTTGCTGGGCAATGTCGGCAACCATAATTTTCAGATGAGTGCCGCGATTGAACTCCGTGCTCGCCAGCGCGTCGTTGATCGGTTCGATGCGACGGTCTATGGCCCGGCGTTCTTCTTCTAGCTTTCGAGATAGGTCGGTGAGATGCCGTGTCGGTCCGTCTTGCATGAGCTTCCGGAATGCGCCTTCGAAATCGGGGAGTCGGTCGCGTTCCAATGTTTCAAGGATTTTACGAAACTCCGGCAACGCAGCGAACGTGTCATCGACGTCGGTTGAATGCTCCGGCCATTGCAGGATGAAGCTGGCGAAGATGAGTTTCAGGCTCGCGTGCGCAGCTTGGCCTTGAAGCTTCGCCGAATTTGCTTCCGCCACGATCTCGGTTCGCGCAGATCCCGCAGCGTCGTTCAAAGCGCTAACCGTGTGTGCGGGATTACCGGTGCTCAACCGGGCTTGGAGTGATGTCTGCACGTCGTCGGAGACGGTGGGCAGGGAGGCCAAGGCCACTCGTTCCGCCGCCAACCCGTCCGCGATATCACGGTGGTTTTTGGTCGCCGCTCCGCGTTCTTCCACCGCGAGGTCGCGGATTGTGATTTCAGCGGCGCGGCTGTCCTTTGCGATGGCGAGATTCTCGGAAATGGTTCCAAGGGCTGGGTTGCCGCCGAGGATCGTGTCGAGCGTGCGCTGCTCACCTTCCAGACGCTGGATAGTGGCGTCGACGTCGATGTCCTCCCATGCTTGACCGTGGATCCGCTGCAGAGCCTGTTCTCTGTCGCTGCGAGCTTGTTCCTTCTGCTCGATGGAGGTCCTTGCCTGCACAGCCGAGTTCATTGCCGTCCGTAATTCGGCGACGCTCTCCTCGAAGATGGCCGTTTTGGCGCCATTGTCGAACCCAAGCACCCATTTGCTTCGATTGTCGATGTCCCAACGGTCGTCTTTGACGTGGCGGTCACGCCGCCCGCGTTCCAACCCGTTCCGAGTGACAGCTTGGATGTCCTTGTCGAGACCAGTGACGCTGTCCACGCACTGGTAGTCGAGTGTCTTGAACAACCGGTCAAGCACCCAGCCGCGGAATTCCCCCGTTGTAACGTCCAGTTTGCCAATCAGGCTGTTCCCTGAGGGGCTGCGATCGGGTTCGGACATATCCGGGTTCACCGGGTAGAACACCACCCGTTTTCCGAGGTTGTTATCATTGACGAACTTGGCGGCCGCGAGATAGTGCTCCCGGGGAACGAGGATTGACAAGGCGAAGCTGTGCATCACCCGTTCGATCGCGCCAGACCAATCCTCCTCATCAGAGCGAACTTGCACCAGCTCGGCCACATAAGGGAATCGGGTTGCCGATGTTGCACAGGCGGCAGCTATCCGGTCGCGGACCTCCCCCTCCGTTGCAGGGACATTGGACGGACGCTGCCGCAATGCTTTGAGTTCCCGCTCCGCCTCACCGAAGAAGGTCCGAGCTTTCGAGACCTGATCTTGAGCCGCGTAAAGCACCTCTTGACGTTCCCTGCGGTCGCCCCCCATCTGTGCCAACTCAATGGTCGCGTCGCGGGCCAGCTGATGAAACTCTTCTGGGCTCGACGGGATTGAGAAACCGGCACCTTTGATGTCCCGCGAGAACCGTGTCCGTTGGGTTTCACGCCTCCCGCGTTCGCCCTCCAGCGTTTCAATGCGGTCGCCAATTCTGTGGAGTTCGTTGCCCCCGGCGTTTTCGTAGTCGCTGCGCAGCGCTTCGATCTCCCTGTCGCGGGCATCGATCCGGGCGTCGATGACGGTGATTACGGATTCCACGCGCGCCATCGAGTCTTCGGCGTCCCGCAGGTCCTGATCGAGAATAATGACGGCGCGTTCTCCGCGGACCCGTGCCACTCCCGTGAGCTCAAGGTTGAGTCTCTCCTGGCTGTCGGACGCGTTGTCGATTACGGCCACATGAGAAACCAGCGGCTTCAGGAGGTCCCGTTGCTCCCTCGCGGTCTGAACGGCCTTGTGGGCGGCGCGGAGGTCCCCGAACTGGGCGACCGCACGATCTGCGTGGAGGAATGTCTCCGGCTCGTCCAGCATGAAATCTTTAAGCAGACCGTCGAGAGTGTTGAGCCCTTTCATCGCCTGGGTCTTCTGCAAGAGTTGCAGGGCTCGTTCGCTCTGGATACCAAAGAGGCGCATGTAGCGTTCTTGGTATGGGCCAAAGTCCGTTCCAATATGAGCGGGTTCGAACTTTCGTTTCAGGACACCCGAGTCGAGGCGTATCCGGACGATGTCCTGCAGCTCCTTCACACTGAAGGGGCGTTCCAGGATCATCGCGACCTTGGTCAGCTGCTCGACATTTGTCGTGCTTTCGGACGCGCGGAAGATTCTGACGAGGGTGACTACCCCACGGTGCGGGTGTGTAAATTCGAGAGCCAGAGCCGACCAAGTCGCCCCGTTTCTCAGGTATTGGACGGCTGCGTTGCCTTCCTCGTCGGGCCGCTGTGCATACGCCCCCCGAACGTAGGTGAGGAGGGTTCGGTCACGGCCCTTGGTGATCGCGTCACGGGCGGCAGCGTTGAAATCAAGATCTTTAGGGGCGAACATAACCGCGGACATTGCATCAAGGAGTGTGGACTTTCCTTTCCCAGACTCGCCAGTGATGAGATGCCCTTCAGGGGATATTACGGCTTCCGAGAACCCCTTGAACGTTCCCCAATTGATGAGCTGAAACCGGGTAAGAGTGAATTGCGACGGTCGGTCGTCCCTGGGAGCGAGGTCCGGATCAAGGAGCGCGAGCAGGTCAGTCATCGGATTTGTCCTCGTTTGCCTCAGCGTCGGTGGCCGCTCCACCGTCGGCGACGGTCCGGAGCGCGGCGAGCAACGCCGCGATTTCTTCAAGGGTGAACAGGTTCCGCAGCAGAGGCATGATCGTGTATCGGTCCTCGGTGTCCCGCACCTTTTTCAAGATTCCGAATTTGGCCATCTTGGTCACTGCGCTGTCCACGCTGTTACGGATACCTGCCTCGTTCGTGTCGGAGAAACGACGAAATGCAAGGATTTCATCTCTGATCTCGTCGAGGCTGACGACTGCGAACTCACTGGTGCCCGTCACTGTGGCGAGTGTCCGCCGCAGGCAGGCGATGACTGCCGACTCCACCAGGGTGAGGGGCGCTCGACGCATCAAGACAGGGAACGGCTGGTCGACGCCTGCCTGCCGTGCGAATGCGATCCTTGCGTCCCGGTTAATGACCAGACTCAAAAACATCTCCGACAAGTGCTGGCGGACCGTGTCCTCGTTCCGAAGCAACGCGTCGTAGGCGAGCTCGTTCTCCTCGCCGCTTAGCATCGGACCCCTGACGAGCCGGACGATCGCAGTGCGAAGGTGCACACTGAACTCCCCGGTATCTCCGGCAAAGAGCATGCCCGGGTGGTTATCATCCATTGCTTCGTAGTCGACTGCGGTGTCGTTCATTGTGTCTCCGGAGTGTAGAAGAGGATCTTTGGGATTCGTATCGTGTGTGTATCCGACCACGGGATGACCTCGTCCGCCCCTTCGCGCATCTGCGCGCTGCAAACGTCTCCGTCTGCTGCGCCCAACCCGATCAGGATCAGGCCGATCAAACTGGCAAGGCCTTGTGCGAGTGGGTGTTTGGAAATGACGTCGGCGATGCTGGCAACGGTGCGATGCCGGAGCGTGTCCTTGATGTTGGCTCGGAGGGTATGGAAATCGATGTCCGTGAGATCCACGAGCTCAAGAAGGTCCTCCCAGCTGCCGGCTCCGACCTCGGCTTCATAAGCGACCAGGTCAGGTAAGGACGTGTCTACCTCTTTTAGCTGCAACTGGCTCACCGAGCTGATGTCGCTTGTCGACAGCTTTAACTCGAACGGGATACGGGCACGGCCCGACATCGTCTGTGCCAGTTGCCCGTAGACCTTGTAGATATCTTTGATCAGCATGTCAACGCGTCGTTCGTGTGCGTATTGATTGTCCTCGACGAACGCGCGGAGCTTGGCAGCAAGGGTGTCAAAGACGGTGTGGACATCGCCGGCACGGCTTCGGAGGTCGGGGAGCATGTCGCGCAGGCCTTCTCGTTCCGCACGGCTCAGTGCCGCAGAGAACGGCCGTTCTAACAGCACGTCGATCGCTGACTCCACTTGCCGGACTCGTTCGGGGTCGGCCAATACTTGATAGAAGGCTTTGAAGCTGCGACCGAAGTCCGTGGTCTCCATTTGGTCAACTTGGCTCAATACGATTTCAAGGACATCGCCGCGACTCCCGTCCGATTCGATGGCTTGGCGCCTCAGGTCGTTGACAGCATTCCCAACGCTTCGACGGACACGCGCGAAATCCGTGGTGGACTGGCGGACTTGACCGAGAAGGTCGCGGACCGCTTCCAGCGCCCGCTCATCGTTCAACACAACGGTTCGGCCTGCGCGAAGCTGGTCGATTTCGGCGTCGATGGCGTCGCGTTGGAATGTCAGTGCGGCGATGCGCGATTCGGGGTTCGGGTCGGTGGATACGGCGAGGTCCGAAAGCTGTTGCATAATCGAGGTCATCTGCGATTCCGTCGTCGACGAAGCAGGGGTCACGATGGTCTCGGCGATGAGTAGTGCGGCATGCGCATCCGCCGAGACATCGTAGATTTCCTCCGTCCCGGTCTCGTTCGGTCGGCGTTCCAGCCAGCCGGCGCTCACCCAGTCCGTACAGTACTTTTGCGCGGAGGCGCTCATGTCACGGATTCCGGCACGGGCCAGCGCCCGGAGATCATCGGCGACACGTTCATGGAGGCGGCCGGTTGGGATCTGAGTGGCACCGGAATCGATGAAGTTCATCTTGAGGATCGCGAGGATCTCGGGCGCATTGTGCGCGGCGAGTAAAGTCCACGAGGATTCGCCGCGGGCACGCCGCAGTGCCTCCGTGCGGGCGAGGAGAGCGGAGACCGTGCGTGTCATACTCGCAGGCTAACGGCTACCTCCGACATTGCTGGTCCGGCTCCTACCGAAGACTGAAGTCGGTACCTCCCGATACGGTCGGGACATGGACATTACCCATCGGCCCGACGTCGATTACCGAGCTGAACCTGCAGTTCTCCCGCCCCGCTGACGTCGACTCGGACCAGCCGAGCTGAGCCTGACCGTGGCCGGCCGGCCAGTGGCGCGCCGATAACGTTCTAATACGTCAGGTCTGGCCTCGCGGTCGTCGTCCGCCCGTCGCCGCGACCGACTGCCGAGTCGCGCGGCGAGCGCCGCTGATCCCGACCAGCGGTTGGTGTCCATCGGCCGAGGGAAATCGAGTCCGGGCCGTAACCAGACTCGTCATCGACAGTTCGTGGCATGGCTGGACCGTATTCAAAGGTGTCGTCATCCCGGGCAAGGATCGGGTCCGCCGCTGTGGTGAGTGCGGCGGCACGGGCGTTGCGGACTCGTTTCTTGCGAGCGGACTTGAGGGACTGCCATGCTGACTGCCACGTGACTTCATCGTCAGCTAGGAGCGTTGGTCCATCCGGTACGACCCGGGTCTGGAATAGGGCCGTCAGCAGGCTCCGCTCGTGCGGCGTGGTGGGAACCATGTTCTCCGCCGTCTTTGCTCGGTGGCACTCCGCGCAGAGCAGTTGCAGGTTGTCGAGCCCTCCCGAACTTCCGGCGATGTGATCGATCTCAGTTCCCGGCCGGCCGCACTGCCGGCATCGGCCGCCGTCCCGCACTTTGATCTCAGTTCGGACCGCGGGTCGCAGGGTGCGGTCCAAGGCGCCGTATCCACCAACGAGCAGAAATGCGTTCCGAATTTGGATCGCCTCTCGCACGTCGGGGTCGTTGACCCGGCCGTCTCGGAACACGCGGCGCATGTAGCGGACGTGTGCAGCGATCTCCGAACACCACGACGAGCAGACGAGGGCTTCAACGTCTTCGGGCAGTGGTTGCAGACAATTGGCGCAGTGATCATCGAGGAAGTGCCGGTTGGCCGGGACGGGGACGACGAAGGGCGGCTCGCGCATGCAGCCATACTATGACGCGTGCGCTGACGTGGAGATCGAATCCGCCCACCGGTGCGGAATCGCTCGCTTCAGCTTCACCTTGATGCCCGGGCTGCTGTTTTGGCCGTGCCTGTGGCCATCCCGTCCTCGCTGAGGCTCAGCCGATGGCGAACTCGGAGCCGCCGATGTACTCCGTCTTCAACCCGCAAGCCTCCGCGCAGGCATCGAGGAAGGCTTCGTTGGTGAGGAACCATTCCTTCCCCGCTTCGCTGCTGCGGCCGACCAACACGCGGCGCGGGTTGTCATGCCCGGCGGTGCTTAGGAGCCGGTGGAACAACTGCTCAACCTCCGTGAGGTTGCGTCCGTGAGCCGAATACACCCGAAGCAAAGCCAAAGGTTCCGGCATGTGCGTGCGGACAGCCAAGTTGCGATGTTCGTTGATGCGCCGGCCAACGTCCTCGGCCTTCCCGACCTTGATCAAGGTGTTGCCTCGGGCTGGGTCCAGGGGGCTTTCGAGGTACCAGCCGTAGGAGAACGCGTAGATGCCCGGAACGTTCATGACGCGATCGGTCACGGACAACGTCTCGTTCTCGCTCGCTTCCTCGGCGGCGACGTTGTCCGGAGCCGTGACCTCATCGACGGCTTGCTCAACTTGAGTAAGCCGGCCTTGCAGGAGTGAAAAGGCATCGGCCGAGATCGTGCCGCGCGCCCGCCGGACGAGTGTTCGTAACGATGCGGCGGTCTGTTTCAACATCGACGGGGACGACGAGAAGCGGCCCTCGACGGCGGCTTGGATGTACGCGGTGTAGGAATAGACGAATCCGGGGGTGGCAACGTTGTGTCGCTCGGCGATCTCCTGAGCCGTCAACCCCTGCTCGAGGCCTCGGAAGACATCGCCCAGTCGGGTCTGATCCTGCCGCAACAGTTCACGAATTTCGTCCGTCGGCGATAGCGTTCCCGGCTGGGGGGCGGCGTCCTCCGTGCTCACCTCATCCTGCGTGATCAGATCCTCATCGAATTCGGTTCGAGATGGTTCGTTGTCGCCCAACATCACACTCCTGTTCAATCCCCATGGTGGCAGAGCCCAAGCCTGTTTGCGTTAACCTTCACTGGATCGAGGGCAGATGCCTTCGAAGCCTGGGCTGCGCTGACCTTCATTTCGACCGGCGACGGACAAGTATTACTCGTGGCTGTCAGCCCAAGCGTCAAGCAGCAGGATTGCGCTTGAGGGGCTGAAGAGCTCGAGCCTCGCGGTGTCGACGTCCACCCGTCGCCGTGACCGGCTGCCGGTCGACGCAACGGCGGACCGTAGCCTGTTTGAAAGCCTCAGTGACCCCACTCGCCAGTCCCGGCAAACGACGCTCTGCGTCGTTCGCGTGGCTCAGCCGCAAACAGCTCCCAACGAGTTACGGGAGAAGCAAACGCAGAATCCTGATTTGCAGACAGCTTCTACCCGAATGTGACCTGACAGGTCTGCCGCGGTGCAGTTCCGAGGTCAGCGCTGGCACCTGTCACGCACCTGACGCGGAACTCTCGCGGAACGCGTCCATTGTGATCTTCTCAGGAGCGACGATCATGATCGTGAGCAGGGGTATTCTCGACGCCATGACAGCGAACTCCTGCGGTGTTGTGTGAGTGCGAACGATGACGCCGCTTCGCCGACTGACCCTGATGTGCCTGCAGCCGAGCGCGAATACATCCGCGCCCATTCTGGCTTGTCCGCACCCTTCGATTCGACGCCTGCCGATTATGAACGGCTGACGGAGGAGACCCGTCTCAGGATCGCGGCAACGCAGATGAGCGTTGCAGAGGTTGCCGATTTGCTCGGGATGGACGAGGACCGGGTTCGTCAGAGTGTTGAGGATCCGGATCTTCTGGGCCTGGTTATGCTCACGCCGCAGGTCGATCTCAGACAGTCCACCGCCGGGCCACTGCTGACACCCCTGAAATGGCTCGCTGACGGTGGTGATCCCGAGGTCGTGTGGGAAATCCTGACCCAAGACCGCATGTGGTGACACGTCACCGACCGCGCCCATTTCCCGCACGCTCAACCTGAGAGTGGCAAGCAGGGTTTGGCTCGGGTCGGCTAACCTACTGCTCAGGTTCAGTCACACCATCGAAGTCGTATCTGCTGAACCAGCGTGAGGCCAGCCAGGCGACGGCTGCGACTTTGTGTTCGTGCTGTGATCCGAAGCAGCCTTGCACGACCTGCAGGTGGTCGAAGGCCTGCTGCGGGTCGATTCCGGGGCGTGGGTAGAGCTGTATTGTCGCCGGCAAGCCGTCGCAGAACCACATGCTTTGGAATGTGATCCATTGTGCGACCTGCTCGTCGGAGGATTGTGCTCTGCGGAATCTTTCGGGGATCAGAGCCAACGCGGGGAGCAGGTCGGGGTCTGCGCCGCGCGCAGGGTAGATGAGGTCGGCCTGCGCAATTGTTGTTGATGGCACCGAGAAAACGTCGCCCGTCTGTGCGGGGTCAGCAACGTTTGCAGGGTCGTCCGTGTCGTGCCGGGAGCGGCTCCTGTCGCGCCGGCCACCGGGAAGGTTGTCGTCCATGTTGTGATCCTGCACCGGCTTTGCATCGCTGGGCTGAAACGGGGACAGGTGTATTCCGGCACGGGACGGTCTTACCTCCGGCTGGTCGGGGCACCCCACGTCCAGAAGTCCAGCCCGTTCATCGTGTTGATCCGGTCTGGGGCGAGGGCGCCAGCCCGGTAGGCCAAACGGGTTTTTGCCGCCCATCGGTCGAGGGCGCGTTCGGAGGCGTTCGAGCTTCGAAGTTTCGGTGAGTGCCCGCGCGTGGCGGTGAAGTCCGCGTACGCGGCGCAGTTCGCCTGCCAGGTGTCCGCCAGCGGGTGGAAGCTGAACCCGGGGATGCAGAGCAACCGACGTACCTGATAAGCGCACAGGCGCCCTGCCGAGAAGGCGCGGCGTTGAGTGCGAACACTGTTGGTGCATTGCTTCTCGGCGGAAGTAATCGTGCCCTGAGGGAGGCGCCTGTTTTCGCGCGGCATGCGGCCCTCCGCGCGAACGAAAAATTCTAGGGCGAGCATGTTGCGTGTCCAGCGGGCGACGTCTTGAGGCACGTCGCCCGGGTTCTCGGCAGTGCCCTGGTTCACCTGTTCACCGGTGTAGAACGCCAGCGATCGTTTCTGGTCCGAGGTGAGTGTCGATGGGAGCTGGCGCTGAAGCGTGGCGTATTCGGCATGCAGGATTTCAACGGGGGTCTGTTCGGGCATGGTTCCCTTTCCGACCGCACGGCGTGCGGTCGGAAGGTCCATGCGCGGCAGTAATGAGAACGCGCCGAGAATGTGTATTCCGGCACGGACTCACCGGCGCAAAAAACCCGGATATTGTCCCGCTATCGATCCCTTCAGGCCAGATGCCGAAGAAACCGGGAGGTCCGCAGATGCCTGATCAGCGAAGGTATCTCGCTCGCATTCGCTGCGCGGCCTTGGCTTTTTCGCCCGTCAGCCAGCACGCCTTGCCTGAGCCGCGTCGCGTCGCGTTGATCGAACCGGTCATTCTTCCGTGAACTTCGTCGCGGACCATCTGAATCCGCCCGATTCTGCGGGAACCACCTCACCGGCGATGAACCCCGAGGGCCGGGCAAAACGGACAGTCCTGGACGCCCCCACCAGCGACAGGGACGTGCTTCCTCGGGACGGCGATCCCGCCGATCCTGAAACCACCGCATCAGAAAGGCGTAACCATGGAGGACACCGGCGCTGAACCTCTTCGAGTCAACGAACTCACCGGCGTTGAAGGCGGTGTGTGGCGCATCGTCACGCGAGACAGCACCCACTACATCGACCTGGAGCTCGGCACGGTGACTCGGCTCCCGGGCATAAACGCTCCGCAGACGATCAACGATCGGACACGGCCGCTTCGCACGATCGACGTTTTACGTGTCGGTTCCCGCGGCGAGTGGACGATGTGCACCGACGGCCCAGACTTTGACATCGACTTCTTCTGGGCCAACACGTCGGTGGTGTCACGCATCGAAGCGATCACCCGTGATCAGCTCCCCGGAGCCGGCGGTGCCGTGGGTCACTAAGGCCCCGCGCAACGAAGCGCCCGGGGCCAACCGTGAAGGGGAGCCGATCGGTTTACGACAGCTTCCGTCGCTGCTATTGCTGGGAGGAACCGGGGCGCTGTCCCACCGGCGCCGATCGCCGCGCGTCACTGATTTCCCCCAGCACCAAATCGGCCCACGCGATGTCATCCAGCCGCATCACAATCTCTCCCCGCAGGCAACGCAGCAGCCGGGCGTAGCTGCTGCCGGACTTGTTCGCGAGTGTCTTGAGAGGTGCGTGAGCATCCGCACCGGGGCGAGCGGCCAACGGCCCTGTGGGGTCGGGCGCGACGATGCCTTTCGTGATTTCTTTCGCCCGCACCCGAATCCTCACCGCGTACATGTGCTGCAGGCGAGCGGCCCGGCCCAGTGCGGCAGAGCGTTCGTCCGTCGCCGGCAGCCATCGCACCTCACGCGCTTTCCCAAAGCTGCCCGGCTCCGCACACAAATCACGGGGTACATATCGGGGTGCGCTCATGATGTTAAAGCTACTCGAATTGACTGCGCAAATTCAGCATTCGATGCTATTTATCGGCAGTCTATGCTGCTTTTCGGCAGTTTTTTCTGCATTTCAAAATGGTGCCGCGCATCTAGTAGTCATGAACAAAGACCTGATGGACCTGATCGTTGACGAGTCGCTGCGATTCAGCGGCAATGCCCTGGTGCGATGGAAACCCACCGCTACGACGACGCTGCACGCACCAGCTGACCGAACCCTGCTGAGCAGGCACCTCTACCTCGCCGAACCATTTCGCAAGCCGACGTCGTATCCGCGACAGCGGAACTACTACGGGCTGTACTACTTCTCCCAGACGCAGTCTCATGTCTGGCACGAGTCGCTGAACGAGGCGAACATGATGATGTACCTCGACCACGTCGAGTCGATCACGGCGATCGCCGCTCAGCCGATGGAGATGGTCTTCGCCGACGGCGGCCGGCACGTCCCCGACCTGATGGCACTGCACACCAACAATCGCCAGGTCGTCTACGACATCAAACCCGCCTCGAAGATCACCTCGAAAGCGCTCGAGCAGTTCGCGAAAACGCAGGCCGTGTGCGCGGCTGTGGGTTGGGATTACCAGGTCCTCGCCGGCCTCCCCGAGCAGGTGCAGGCCAACCTGACATGGCTCAGCAACTTCACCCATCCCCTGTTCAGCCCCGAAGAAGACGCCACAAACCGTCTGCTCGCGGATCTCACCGGGCCGACGCGATTCGACGACGCGGCCCAGATTCTGTCGCCAGACTCACTCGCCTCTGGCCGTTCCGCACTCTTCCACCTCCTGTGGCTTCGCGTAGTACACACCGATCTGACCCAACGAATAGACGGCACCACCCTCATTGAACGGAGCCCCCATGCCCACGCTTGACATCACTGCCCCCATCGAACTCGACGACGGCGAATACACCTTCATCCAACTGAGCGCCGGCCTGATCAAAATGCGCTCCACCGCAACGGGCCAGTACGTCACCATGCACTTGGCCGAACTATCCCAACGTGTCGTGGGCCTGGAACCGGCCCCGATCGCCGACGGACGGCTCATCTCATCGCTCTCCGATACGCAACAACGACGCACGCTCACCCTGTCTGATCACTTGCGCGAAATCACCACCGGTGAGAATCCCAACGTCAGCAAGCCACGGGCCCAGTTCGACCCGGAAACCACCACGCAGGAGCAGCGGGTCCAGTCCAAACTCCTCGAGCTCGAAGCGACCGAGTTGAAGATGGCCCGCTCAACACTCATGTCCAAGCTGTCCGCATTCAAAAAGGCCGGCGAAACAGCCCTCATCGACGGCCGCGCCCTGACGGGTAAACACTCCGCGAGTCAGGATCGCAGGCAGGTCATCGAAGCTCTCTGTGACGTCATCGCCGCCCAACGCGGCGAATCAACGGGAACAAACCAGCGGCTGATTCACCTCACCCGGGCCGAGCTCACTCTCCAGTACGGCGCCGACGCGCCGCAGCTGCCGTCGCAGCGAACCATGTACCGGCTGATCGAGAACTACACAAGAAACAAGCACACCACCGGCAGCGCCAAGACTCGCCGCTCCTTGGCAGACCGCCCTGACCGGCCCTACGCCAAACACGTCCAGGTCCTGCCCGGCGCCGAAGTACAGCTGGACTCCACCCCGTTGGACCTTCTGGTCAAAGTCCCCAACGGAAAGCCGCAACGCCCCACGCTGACGATTATGATCGACGTCGCCACGCGCAGTATCCTCGCCTATTCATTTCGCCTCGTCGCGACGAAGAACGTCGACCACGTCGGCCTCATCGCCCAGGCCTTGACCCCGATCCAGAACCAGCCTGACCGCAGCCGGTTTCGCGACATGGTCCAGCAGCAAAACCCCACCTGCACGTTGCTCGGACATGACGATCTTGCCCGGCTCGCGCTCCACCGTCCCTACGTGTACCCGCGCATCCTGGTCATCGACAACGGCAAGGATTTCAAATCGACCCCGACCCTGCGAGCGGCCGAGGCATTCCACATGCGGGTCATCTTCTCCCCGCCGCGCACCCCGACCAGTAAATCGATCGTGGAACGCATGTTCAAGACCATCGGCACGATGTTCACCCAGCACCTCGCCGGATACGTCGGCCGGGGCGTCGAATTTCGCGGCGAAGACATCGAGAAGCGCAAGGACCTCCTGGACATTTACGCCGTGCAGGAACTCTTCCACGACTGGGTCCTAAACGTGTGGCAGAACCTGCCGCACGGCTCTCTGCAGGACCCCCTGCATCCCACCGTGCTTTTCTCCCCGAACCAAATGGCTGCCGCCGCCGCGGCAGCTACCGGCACGATCGATATCCCCCTCAGCAGGAACCAGTACCTCGCCCTGCTGCCGTCAACCAAGAAGGCCCTCACCTCCACCGGTCTCCGACACGCGAATCACTTCTACGACTCCCCGGAGCTACACCAGTTCCGCGGCCGGGAGAACTCCATGGTCCTGCACTACGACCCATACAACCCGTCCGCGGTGTGGGCTAAAGCTCCCGACGGCTCGTTCATCGAATGCACGATCCGCGACTGGAACGCTCAAAACAGTCCCTTCTTCGCGGCGTTTCAACCCGACAACATCGAACCCACCGAGGCGGAGAATCGCCTCGCCCAGAGGGCAGAAGTTGCCCTCGTCGGCGCCACACTCGCCGGCACCCCCCTCCACCAGCTCCCCACCCCCGCACAACCAATGTTGTTACCCGCCGATTTCGACGATGACGACGACGACACCGCAGAACTCTCCGAATTTAACCCCGAAGGAAACCTCTCATGACCATCCTCTTCCATAACAATGACCGCCCCGCTTCCCTCCACGACCGCGACGGCCTCACGTCGTTCCTGAACACGAGCGTCCCCCGTCCGGAGATCCTCAACGACGCGGACTACGCCGCCCTCACGACGGACGCCCGCACCTCCTACGACCGCTCCCGCATCCTCTACACCTCCGGCGGCATCGTCATCGCCACCCCGCACGTCACCGAATCCATCCGGTTGCTCACTCAGGCCTTCGCCGTCAACGTCGGCCGCAATTCCGGTCACGCCGGCCTCATGCTCAACGGCGACTCCACCGTCGGGAAAACCGAAACCGCCAAAGCCCTCATGCGAACCGTGTTCTCTCAATACACCCGCATGTTCCCCGACTACGAAACATACGGACACCTCCCCGTGGTTTACGTGTCAGTCCCCGCCGCATCCAACGGAAAACTGCTCATGAAAACATTCGCCGAATTCCTCCGCCTCCCCGTCACCGGACGCGAATCCATGGGAGAAATTCGCCAGCGAGTCGTGCAGGCACTCATCGCCGCAGGCACCCAACTGATCGTCGTCGATGAACTGCAGAACCTCGTCGGACGAAGCGTGGGCCTGGGCGAATCCGTGGACGTGCTGAAAAACCTGCACAACGAGGTCCCGGCCACGTTCGTGTACGCCGGCTTCGGTCTCACTAACGGTGAACTCCTCTCCGGGGCCAAAGGCCAGCAGCTCCGCGGCCGCTTCAGCATCTTCGACATGGAACGCCTCAACCTCGCCGACGCAGCAGACCGCAAAACATGGACCGGACTAATCGCCGCGTTCGAAAAGAAACTCCCCCTGCGCCACCAAGAAATTGGCAGCCTCAAGCTACTGCGCGACTACCTCTACCTGCGCACATCCGGATCAATCGGAAGTCTGGCCAAGCTCCTCACCGGAGCGACCATCGAACTGATTACGAAGGCGAAATACACCGAGGAATGCCTCACAGAAGCCGTCATGAACACCGTAAAACTTGACCAATTCGCCGAAGAAAACTACAAAGTGAAAATGGCAGCCCTCGGCAAAAGCAACAAAACCCAGCAGTACCCGTTGATCGGACTGGCCAGCGCATGAACACCCCCACTAGCCGCCTTCCATTTGACGTGCGCCCCTTCCACCGCGAAACCCTCGACAGTTACAGCATTCGGCTCCTCGCCGCGAACTTCTGCGACGACACCCACCGAGCCATGCTGACCCGAGAATTCGCTACCGGCCGAAGCGAAACCGCCGAGCATGACGGATGGATGCGCGCTCTCACCGCCACCACGAAACGCAGCGCACTGTTCCTCGACCCCAACAGCGCTGGCTGGCTCAAAGACGGCTTCCTCTCCTGCGACCACTTTCGGGACACGCTCCCGCAACGATTCGCCTGCACACATTGCACCCACGGGGCCATCGTCGAACAAAACCCTCACTTCGACAACATGGTCTGCATCCGGCACTCCCGTTGGGCCGGCCTATGGTGCCACGCCAACAAACAGCACCAAGTCACCCCGGACGCCGTCCAAGCCCAGATCACATTTCGAAAACTGCGCCGCAAACGCCTCATCGACGTGCGCCTCTACCTACTCACCACCAAAGCGATCGCGGCCGACCTCCACCCCAGCCTGCCCCTGGAGCAGGCAGAGCCCCTCGTCTTTGCTAGCGTCATTAAAACGATCCACGCCCTCACCGCTGACAGCTTCGCCCGCCGATTCTTCACCCCCTCCGGCACCGTCGCGAACGCATACGCCCACCTGAACACCCTCGTCATCGACAGTGTCGGACGACCCTCCCCCGCAATCACGCGCGCACTCTGGATCTACCTCCACCCGACCGCCCTCGCTCTGAGAAACGCAATTACGATGGGCGTGCCCTTCACCCCCGACTGGCAGCACGACTACCCTCTTCGACCCAAGACTGCTGCCGTGCTTGTCGCAGCCACGGGCGACCTGGAACCGATCGGTGACTACCTCGCGACCACTGGCGACACCCCGGTCACTGCAGCCGTCACCATTACACACCTGAACTCCCTTAACACCGGCGAACAAGACACGGACCCCCGATCATTCACCTGCAAGAACGGGCACACCGTCATGTACCTCCCGCCCGTCACGCTGCCCGGCACCATGACGCCGACGATGTACAGCCCTGCTTGTGGCCTCTGCACCGTCCGCCGCGTTCGGCCTGGCGACAACGACCTCCAAACCATGAACCCCGCAGCGGCCGCTCAATTCGACATCTACCGAAACGGCGGCCTCACCGCCGCCGACGTCGCCACCAACTCCAGCACCAAACACTCGTGGACCTGCCCCCAAGGCCACAGCCACGACGTCAGCCCATCAAAAAAGACACTCCCGACCTACAACTGCCCCATCTGCTCCAACCGAACCATCCGCTCCGGTTCGAACTGCATGGTCACCACCGACCCATCTTTTGCAGCGATGTGGGCCCAAGGATGGGCAGAAAACTGCTCCCCCGCTACTGTCGGTGCCGGATCGAACCTCCTCGCCAAATGGAGGTGCGACAAAGGCCACGTCTTCCCCGCACGCCCCTGGGAACTGGTCGCTGGCAAGCGCGGTTGCAACATATGCGGCCGAGAGCAAACCATTCTGTTCGAGGACAGCCTCGCCGCAACCCACCCCGAGGTAGCAGCCCGCCTGCACCCCACCTTGAACGGCTACCTCACCGCCGCACACGTCACCCACGGCGAGCGCCGCGAAATGTGGTGGCTCTGCGAGACCAACGAAAACCACTCATACCAAGCCCGGATCGACAAGGTCACACTCGGATTGGGATGCAAATACTGCTGCAGCCGGAAACTTCGGGCCGGCGACAACGACCTCGGCACCGTCGAACCCGTGCTCACCCTCGAACTCCATCCTTACCTCAATCCAAAAGACGCCCACGAGATGTTCCCAAGTGACCACAAGCTGTGGTGGAAGTGCAGAGCCAGCCAACACGACCACCAACAGACCACGCAGAACCGACGTCAGTCCAAAGGCTGCCCGAAATGCAATACGGCCGACCGGATCCTCGTTTACAGTATGGCCGCGTAGTCACGTGGAACAGCTGACACCGCTCGCCCTAGGTGATCGCGGCGTGGATCGAGGACCGCCACTCCTCGATCGGGCACTCCACGCCAGTGGACTTCCAGCTGCAGTACTCGTCACAGGCCGCAGAGACCCAACTCGCCCCTTAACCCGTGTCCACTCTCCGGGGTCAAGGCCAACCCGTCTACGCTAAGGCGAGACCGGTACGCAACACGGCGGTCAAGGACGTAAGTTAAGACCTTTCGGTGCGAGTTATCCGCCCAGCAGCACGCCCGCATGGCACGGAATTTCACCATGCGACTGCCACGATTTGTACCGCACTCGTGGAAAGATCAATCAATCTAGCAATGCCGGAGGAGCAGCCTTGAGGATCGAGCGTTTGCAAGTTGAGACCGAAGGATTCCTCTCGGGACTCGACGTCACTTTCACCCAAGGCCTTAACGTCATAATTGGCGCCCGAGGAACGGGCAAGACCTCCATTGTTGAGTTGATTCGATTTTGCCTGTCTGCCGGTTCATTTACTGACAAGGCCGCTCTGGAAGGCTCGCAACAAGCCATCGCAATCCTCGAGGGCGGTGCAGTAGCCCTAACCCTCACTGAAGGGGGATCGAGTTGGACGGTAACTAGGTCCGCTTCCGGTCATGTAACGAGTACCGGCGGACCCACAACTGTCGAGTGCACGGTATTGGCTCAAAACGAGGTCGAAGCGGTGGGTGCTCAAGCCTCGGGTCGGCTACACCTCATTGACCGGTTCCGGACCGGAAGAGAGCCCAGCGAACGAGCGATGAATTCTTTGCGCGCAGAGTTGCGCAGTCTCACCGTCGAGATCAATGGACTGATGGCAGAAGGCCACGCGCTGACCGAGGAAGTCGCAGCGTTAGCACCGCTCACGAGCGAGCTTGAAAGAGCCGTCGCTGAACAGGAACGACTCTTGCGGGTTTCGCAGGCCACGCAGGAGCAGCAAGACAACCTGCAATCTCTTCAAGCTGCAGGCCAAGTCCTCGCCGCTCGAGAATCAGTTGTCAGCCAGGATGCCGCGCAAGTTCAGTCATTCGCCGATGCGCTCAACAGGCTTCGCTACGAGGCCCCCTCCATTCTCCAACAATGGCCTGACTATGCGGGAGTTGACCTACTTTCCAACCAGAGATCAGCAATCCCGGCGATCGTCGACTCGCTCGGGAAAGCAGCAGAGTTGCTCAGTGTTATTCAAAATGGCCTTGCTGAAGCACGGGTCACAACGACTGACTTAAAGGCTCAGATCGATAGCAGCAGCCGCGCAATTCGGCAGCAGCTGGATCAAGCTCAGACAGGAATCGGTCTGGCTTCTCGCCGTGTTGCGGAGCTAGAGGCCCAATATGGTCACCTTCAAGCGCTTCGCAGCAGGTTGGAGGAGCGCCGCTTACGGTTCGTGGGGGTATCTGCCGATCGAGACCGACTGTACGACCAGCTCGAAACTCTTCGGGATGGCGTATTTGCAGAGCGAGAAACGATCGTCGCAGCTCTCAACCAGGCGCTCTCACCAGCGGTCCGAGTCAGGCTGAATCGTTCTGAAAACGTCGACCACTATCGTGCCGCGATTATCGCCGGACTGCGTGGCAGCGGGATCCACTACAACTCGCTCGCGCCGCAACTCGCTCGCGAAGTGTCGCCACACGAACTCGTTGGCTGGGTCGAAAATGGTGACGCGGCTGCCTTAGCCACCGTCCTCGGGATCTCAAATGATCGCGCTGCTTCAGTGATCAACGGCCTTCAGAGCGACGGAGCGGCTGACATCATCGCATCTTTGATCGAAGACGGTGTGGGACTCGACCTGCTGGACGGCATTGAGTACAAGCCGAGCGACCGACTATCAATCGGCCAGCGTTGCACCGTTGTCTTGCCAGTGCTTCTCGGACATCATGGAGATCCACTCGTCATGGATCAGCCCGAAGATCACTTGGACAACGCCTTCATCGCGACCACACTCGTTCCCGTCCTCAGCAGGAGGCAGCTCGAAGATCAATTCATATTCACTTCCCACAACGCAAATATCCCGGTGCTTGGAGAAGCGGAGTGGGTCGTGGTGATGGACTCAGATGGAGAACACGGATTCGTGTCGCATCAAGGCCCTCTGTCAGATCCATTTGTCGTGAACGCGGTCACGCGAATCATGGAAGGAGGCAAAGAAGCGTTTGCCTCCCGAGCTGCGTTCTATGAGAAAGACACTCGACATGTCCGATGAGACCTCCATGTCTGACCTTCTTGCGTCGCCGAAAGCCGCCGATCGCTTACGCGGCGCGCGTTTGCTTCTGAATTCTCCAGCACCTGCCGACATGCAACGCATGCGCCGAATTAGGAGCGTGGAGAAGGACTCCTGGGTGCAAAACGCGCTCGATAGCGCATTTGCCAATTGGGCCCGTGGCGGGGAGGACCGCCACGTCGAGGAATCCTGGATCGTTCGCCCAGGCGCAAGCGATTTGGAGGGGATCAAAGCCGAAGCGATCCAGTCAGTGACTCAGGTGATCTTGCATGAGATGCGCCCGCTGGTATTGGACGTTAGAACAGAAGCCAGTACCGAGGTACCTGCCTACGTCACTTCTCAAACCAGCACTACAATCGATCGACTTCGAGCATTTCTCGACACGATTAATCGACTCAACGAGGCTGCTGCCGCGCCGGTGACCGTCGAATTCGATTTGTCTGAGTTCTTGGCCGCCGAAATTCGAGAGTGCAAATTCACAGACGAACAAGCCGTAACTACCCGTAAAGACCCATTGATCGTCAAGGGCGATCCTGACCTACTTCGACTTGCCGTGAGAAATGCGCTTAGGAATGCGGTGGAGGCAAGTGAGGGGCTTGGAAAGCAGGTGGTTGTTAATTCCGGTCTCACAAGTCGGGAAGCCTGGGTGGTAATTCTTGATGAGGGCGTCGGGCTGCCAAGCTCTAGTGACAAAGTATGGAAGCCCGGCGTGACCAAAAAGTCCAAAGATGAACACTTTGGGTGGGGCCTGACGATCGCTCAGAGAGCCATGCTTTCCTGCAGCGGCTCAATGAAGCTCAGCGGCCGTCAGCACGCGGGAACGGCCTGCGAGATTCGTTGGTCACAGGGAAATGGGGACTCGGTCGAATGAAGATATTGCTGGTAGAAGACGAGGATCGAAGCGTCCGACAGATCATGCCGGTTATACATGGAGCCTGCCCCCAATCAGTATTGTCAATCGCTGGCGACCGTGATTCTGCACTGGAAGCGCTCAATGGCGAGAGCTTCGATCTGATCATCTGCGATCTCCGCATACCCCCGACACCAGGCAGTGCTGATATCGATGAGCGACATGGGTTGGCTGTGCACGCCTACGCTCGCGAACTCATGCCAGGAACACCAATTATCTTCCTGACCGCCTTCGCTACCGCGAAAAACGTCCGTGATCAGCTTTCAACGGGCGGGACATCTGACGTTTTCGGCGTTGCGGACTACCCGATGGTTCAGCTCACCGAGAAGGACGATTTGGACGAAACCGGGAGGCTCTTACTAGGCCTTCAAACGGCCCTCAAC
The DNA here is from genome assembly GCF_004403155.1 of Cryobacterium sp. Hh7. Taxonomy (NCBI): domain Bacteria; kingdom Bacillati; phylum Actinomycetota; class Actinomycetes; order Micrococcales; family Microbacteriaceae; genus Cryobacterium; species Cryobacterium sp. Hh7. The sequence continues at coordinate 252,261 of NZ_SOHG01000040.1, forward strand.
GAGTTGCGCTCGTACTCAAACGTCGACGCCACTGGCATCGATGACGAGATGTTTATTCGCGCCGTGTGCTCCTATGCGGTCCGCATTCAGCATCCATCAGTGATCATCGGGTACGCGGCGGGCCTGTCTGGCGCGACCGTTGGACGCGTGACGCTAATTGCTGACAATGGCGCGACCGCCAGGATCTTCCTAAAGGTCGTTGACCGCGCTGAGGCGGTGGATGAGTATCAACGTTTCAATCTGTATGTTCCAAACCGTCTTCAACCGGGTGACTTTGCGCCAGCGCTTCCACCGATCGTTTCTGGCCTTCGAACCAGAGCGGCTCTCGTATCTACTTTGGGTGACGCCGATTGCGTCTCGATGTTTCGGCTTTTGCGCGACGATCCTTCGGCCGCGGCGGAAGCGGTTTTTCGCCTTCGGCGGTCACTCGCCCCGTGGCAGTCGGGCCACCAGCGGCTCTCCACGAACATGCGACAGATGAGGCAGGCCCGCTGCGCCGACCACGTAGTTGAGGGGCTCGACGTCGACACGGGACTCGAAGAGCTCGCGGTGGAAGTACGCCAAGCTGTGGTTCATGGCGACCTTCACGGCGAGAACGTTCTCATTGATAGTCTGGGGCGGCCATTTTTGATCGATTTCGGCGACCTGGGCGAAGGCTCCGCGTCACTGGACCCCCTCACTCTGGAATTGAGTTTGCTCTTCCACAAGGATGGGCCCGGCAGGAATACCGATTGGGCGAGAGCCGTTGACTTCGGCGCCTGGGCTGAGCTGGATCGATACGTCGAGAACTCGCCTTACGAAGACTTCATTCGTGCGTGTCGCGAGTGGGCTTCTGCCTGCGATGGGAGTGATGCGGTGCACGCGACCGCCTACGCCCACGCGATGCGCCAGCTGAAGTATGACGATGTCGACCCGAATCTCGCGCTATCCATCGCGCGATCGGCTGGCAACGCGATCCGTGATGGCCGAGCGTGACGCTAGTTGCTTTCCCCTGAAGCAGACCGGCCTGAATTGGCCTGCCACTCACCGTCCCGTGCGGTTTGCCTCCCGATTATCTGGCTCGACGGTGCTCGCAGCGCCAGCCCGATCTGGCGAGCCTTAGTCGTCCGGGGTAGCTCGCTGCTCGACGATTGCCTCAACGTAACCGCGCACCCGCTCCCTTTCGGGTCCGGACAGTTCTCGGATCAGGTCCTCCAACTCCACCGTATTCACGGACTTGCCGCGACGCCGCACAATTGGGGTGGGTATCTGCAAGAGCGGCATCCGTACCCCTTCCCGCGAGTCGAATTCGAGCTTGCGACCGCGGGCCTGCGTATCGCCCCAATAGATCCAGATGCCCGGTAGGGGGACGAAGGCTGCGAAGTCTGCTTCGAGCTTCATTTGTGCATCGGGGGAGATCACCCATGCGCCCGCTTCGTCCATGTGGGGCGTGTAGGAGGGATCGAACTCGTCCGGCTCTACTCGAATCGATGCGTCGGGAAGAAGCCGCCTCAAAACAGCAGTGATTCGTACTGCGAGTCGGTAGATCGCTTCAAGATCAGGCCGATCTTGCAACGTCTCGATGATGTCGGCATCTAGTAAGTCCGAGCCGAGCGCGTCGGGCCGGTCGCTGTAGAAGACGGGTTGATCGCGCCCTACGGGTACCAGACCCTGGCAGAGCACCCAGAGTTCGTGGAGATCAGCTTCGCTCACCTCGAGGGCAGCAGCCCACAGCGCGATCTTCGGTGCCTTGAGGGCCCGCTGGCCCTTCTCGACCTGAGACACGGTCGCGGCCGGTGCTCCAATGCTCTCCCCGACCTGCCGCATGGATCCCCTGGTCCCTAACGACCGCACCAGTGAGAGCAGATGGCCAAAGAGCTTAGCTGATGGTGTTCCTCGTCTCATGTCCATAACCATATCTTATTCATGTTAGAGAGATGCGTCCATTTGTGTTTATCTTCACTTGCATCTTTCTCTCGGTTTTGTCTATGGTGTATATATTCACAGTTTTATCGTCCCAGCAGATCGGAGTCTGAGCATGCTCGTGCTATCACCCGGCCCCAGTGTCGGCCATCGGCGTCGACAGCTGGTGGGCAATCGCTCCTGCTCTTGTGGAAAACGTAGGTTCCCCGATCACGGTGCAGTCGTCCACGCTCTTCACTCCGCCGTAGCCGCGCGAGCACTGGACCCCAACTCGCGTCGACGCGAGCACCGCGGCTACGAATGCGAACTCTGCGCCGGTTGGCACCTCACCAGCAAGCCCGCTCGCGGATGAGCGTCCGCTGTCGTCAACTACACCCGCACCGCGACACCAGGGAAGGGGGTGAAGTGAAGATGCTGATTACCAAACTGTTGCTTGGGCTTGCGTCGCTGGTGGCTGTTTCAGCCAATGGCGGTTCGATAGCCGTTTCGATGGCCGGGATTACCGGAACCGTGACCGTCAACACTCCGAAATAGGGATCGACTCCGAGGTCAGGTGACCCAGCGGTACGGCCAGGGCAAATAGTTGCCCTGGCCGTACCTCTTCCGGCTTTCCCCGGACTAGCGACATCCGAACAGACGCTCGTCGGATTCGACTCGGCCGTCGCGCGTGTCCGGAGTAGGTTGACAAAACCGACCGCGATCCGCCTGCCGACTTCCGCGTCATTCCGCTTGTCCGGACGTGGCAATTTGTCCGAACTGGCCTGTCACGCGACACACACTGTCGAGTGCCAGGCTAGTTCGGACTTTTGCCACCTAGTTCGGTCAATCCGGCTATCAAGTTCGTTGAAAGTCATGTCGTTGTCTTGAGCAGACGTGACCCGAACGCGGTCCTCAGCCTGTCGCAGTTGACGTGCCTTGGCGGGATTTCCTTACGCGACAGGTCAAACGGGACAAGTTCGCTCAGACGGTGTGCGGGGCCCTGTCTTTGCGGGGCGTTCCCGTATGAGGTCCCACTTGCGGGCAGCCAATGCAACCAGCGAGGGCGTGAGATCCGACCCGACGAGTGAACCAACTGATCACACGCGAGGTGCCTCGTCGTTCCGCTCATTGTCCTAGCTTGAATGCGTCCGCAGGGTCGAATCTCTCCCGCCTAAACCTCGATCCACCGGTCGAGTTGAAGTTGTGACGGCGCGTTAAACCGAGAATGCCTGTCGGATCAGGAAAAATAGAACTTACTTAGGGTTCAATTCGACC
>NZ_SOHG01000068.1:0-44472 GCF_004403155.1 Cryobacterium sp. Hh7
GCTGACCGGTACTAATAAGCCGATAATTTGATAACACTCAGTTTGAAGAAGCTGCTTTAGCGTCCACTATGTGGTTCTCGATGTACGGTCGAGAACAACGCTCCTTGTCAAGGGGAGCTCTATAACTAAAAAATATAGAATCGATTCATCGGAAGATGTTTCGGCGGCTATAGCGAGAGGGAAACGCCCGGTCACATTCCGAACCCGGAAGCTAAGACTCTCAGCGCTGATGGTACTGCAGGGGGGACCCTGTGGGAGAGTAAGACACCGCCGGACTTAACTTAGAAAGAACAGAAAAGCCATCCCTCACGGGATGGCTTTTCTGCGTTAACGGCCACCCNGAACAGAAAAGCCATCCCTCACGGGATGGCTTTTCTGCGTTAACGGCCACCCTCGGGTGGCCGTTTCTCGTTAACACCAAACCACACCACACCACACCGCAAGCGGTCCCGCTTCGCACTCACCCATCCGTTGGTCGAGCATGCCCCGACCGCCATCGGCACGACCGGGGCCGGCTTCTGGGACGCGACCATGAACTCTTGCGGGGCGTCGGGACACTCGAGCCTCAGCTCAAACACTCGAACTCGTCACCCCGCAAAAATCCATACGCCCCACCGACATGACCGACACGTGATTGACGTTGGAACAGCATCCACTTGGGTGAGGTTCTCAGCGCGATTTTGCGTGAGGGATTAGGCTTAGTAAGTCTGTCGAAATGCCGGACTAATTACACAGGAGATACAGTGAGCCCTTCAGGACCCCGCGACGGCGATTCCCGTAACAACGGTCAGGACGACCGTCGTTCGAACCAGAGCGGCCGACCCTCGAATGGGCGACCTGCCGGCGGACGCGATGGCGCGAAGCCACCGTACCGCGGTAACTCCGACCGCCCGCAGCAGGGTGGCGAGCGACCTCCTTATCGCGGCAACTCGGACCGTCCTGCGCAGGGCGGAGAGCGACCTCCTTATCGCGGCAATTCCGATCGCCCCGCATACGGCGGCAACGACCGTGCTCCTTACCGTGGTAACTCTGACCGTCCCGCGCAGGGTGAGCGTCCTCCCTACCGTGGTAACTCTGACCGTCCCGCGCAGGGTGAGCGTCCCCCCTACCGTGGTAACTCTGACCGTCCCGCGCAGGGTGAGCGTCCTCCCTACCGTGGTAACTCTGACCGTCCCGCGCAGGGGGAGCGTCCCCCCTACCGTGGCAATTCTGACCGGCCTTCCGGCGGGAACGACCGGGCTCCGTACCGGGGTAACTCCGACCGCCCCGCGCAGGGGGAGCGACCTCCCTACCGTGGTAACTCTGACCGTCCTGCCCAGGGTGAGCGACCTCCCTTCCGTGGCAATTCGGAGCGTCCTTCCGGCGGGAACGACCGGGCTCCGTACCGGGGTAACTCTGACCGCCCCGCGCAGGGTGAGCGTCCTCCCTACCGTGGTAACTCTGACCGTCCCGCGCAGGGTGACCGGGCTCCGTATCGGGGTAATTCGGATCGTCCGGCGCAGGGTGACCGCGCTCCGTACCGGGGTAACTCTGACCGTCCCGCGCAGGGTGAGCGTCCCCCTTACCGGGGTAACACCGATCGTCCTGCCCAGGGGGAACGTCCTCCCTTCCGTGGCAATTCTGACCGTCCTTCCGGCGGGAACGACCGGGCTCCGTACCGGGGTAACTCCGATCGTCCGGCTCAGGGCGAGCGTCCTCCGTACCGGGGTAACTCTGACCGGCCCAGCAACGACCGGCCGAGAAGCGACAACGACAGCAAGCCGTGGACCCAGCGCGGCGGTTCGCCGAACCGTGCCGGCGCTCCGCGCGTCGATGCCGGCAAGAAGTTGTGGACCCGCGACGGCGCTCCGGCCCGTAACGACCGCGATGCCCGCGTCGTTGAAGAGGAGATGACCGAAGAGCAGCGCATGCAGCGCGAGCTGCGTTCGGTGCGTCCGCGTCACGACGACCCGGAACTTCCTGACGACATTTCGGCCAATGACCTTGACCGCATCGCACGCAACGAGCTCAAGACCCTCACCAAGGAGAACGCCGAGACCGTCGGCCGTCACCTGGCGATGGCCGCCCGCGTCATCGACGAGAACCCGCAGCTGGCTCACCAGCATGTGATGAGCGCCGCCCGTCGGGCCGGTCGCATCGGTGTTGTGCGCGAAAGCCTCGCGATCACCGCGTATGCCACCGGTGACTTCGCGCTGGCCCTGCGCGAACTGCGCACTTACCGTCGCATCTCCGGCTCGAACGACCAGCTTCCCCTCATGGTCGACAGTGAACGTGGCGTCGGCCGCCCCGACCGTGCCCTCGAGCTCGGCCGATCGGTCGATCGCAGCACGCTGTCCCCGTCCGTGCAGGTTGGCCTGGCGATCGCCATGTCCGGCGCACGACTGGACCTCGGTGAAACGGATGCCGCGCTCGTTGAGCTCGAAATTCCGCAGCTCAACCCGAACACGGCTTTCTCCTACAGCCCCGAGCTGTTCGCCGCCTACGCTGAGGTGCTGAGCGAACTCGGTCGCGAGGACGAAGCCGACGAGTGGCTTCAGCGGGCCTCCCGCGCCGACGCTGCCATCGGGGCCTCCGGTGACGATGACGAGACCGTCGAAATCGAAGAAATGGAAGAGGACGACGACGCCGCCCTCGCCGCCGAAGCCGCCGACGCCGGAGACGAAGACGACGAAGACGACACAGTGGCCGCCGGGGAAGCGGCTCGTGCCGTTGCCGAAGCCGGGCTCAACGCTGTCGCCGCGCCGATTACCGACGACGCCGACGACATCGTCAACGAAGCGGCGGACACCGCCGAAACCGACGTTGAGATCGACAACGAGGCGGACACCGACGCTGAGGCATCCGTTTCGATTGCCTATTCAGACGACGAGACGGAGCCGAATGCTGCATCGCCGAAAGCCTGAGTCGGCGACGCCGCTGGACGGCGTTGACGTTCTGCTGGCCGATCTGGACGGTGTGGTGTACGCGGGCCCGGCGGCGATTCCCTTCGCCGTCGAGAGCCTGAACCGTGCCGCCGAGACGATTCGCGTTGGCTACATCACCAATAACGCCTCGCGCACCGATCAGTCGGTCGCTGACCACCTCACCGAGCTCGGGCTGAGCGTGGCGGCAACGGATGTCGTCACCTCCCCCCAGGCAGCCGTGCGGCTGCTCGCCGAGCAGGTCGCACCCGGCGCGAGCATCCTCGTGGTTGGTGGCGACGGTCTGGTCGACGAGGTGCAGAAGGCCGGATTTGTGGTGACCCGCTCGGCCGACGACAAGCCGGCCGCTGTGATCCAGGGCTTCTCGCCCGAGGTCGGCTGGGTGCACCTCGCCGAAGCGGCCTTCGCGCTCAACGCCGACGGTGTGGGTACGGGCATTCCGTGGATCGCGACCAACACGGACTGGACCATTCCGGTCGCCCGCGGCATCGCTCCGGGTAACGGCACGCTGGTTTCGGCCGTGCACACCGCGGTCGGGCGGCTGCCACTCGTGGCCGGTAAACCCGAAGCGGCCATTTTTCTGGAAGCTACTCGGCGGTTCGGCGCGCAGAACGCGCTCTTCATCGGCGACCGCCTTGATACCGACATTCTCGGCGCGAACCGGGCCGGAATCCCTGCCGTGCTCGTGCTGACCGGCATCGACCGAGCTAAGCAGGCCCTGGCCGCCGACAAGGATTCGCAGCCAGCATTCATCCTTGACAACCTGCAGCAGCTGCACGAACCGTACCCGGAGACCGTGTTCTCCAAGGACGGCTCGACCGCGACGGTCAACGGGGCTAGCGTTCGCGTGCACGGCAATGACGTGCAGATTTTGAAAGACGGTGACGGCGCAATCAATCTGCTGCGCGCCGCCTGCGCTGCGATCTACCGGTCGGGACGGGCAATTTACGGGCTCAACGTTCCGGAGCGACTGTATCTCGCGCAGTAGCCTAGAGCTGTGAGCCCCGAACCCGTACCGGTCGATCTCGCCGGGCAACTGGCGAAGATCGAGACCCAGCCGCTCGAGGCGCGCGCCGCGGCGTTCGGGGAGCTGCACGAGCAGTTGCGCGAACGGCTCGAAGACGCCGACCAGGCTGGCCAGGCATGACCGGCACCAGCACACCCAACGACCAGGAACCAGACGCACCCATGCTTGAGAACGACGCCGACCTTCCCGACGAGTTGAACGACACCGACAGCGTTCCAGAACGGATGCCAGCCTCCCGCCTCGACGCCGCCCTCGCCGATCGGGGGCTGGTGCGCTCCCGAACCGTCGCGGCCAAACTCATCGCCGACGGCCTCGTCACGGTGGACGGACTGCCGGTCGTGAAGGCCAGCACCAAAGTGTCAGCGGATGCTGTTCTCGAGGTGGCCGCGACCGACCACTACGTCAGCCGCGGTGCCCACAAGCTCATCGCCGCCCTCGACGCGTTCAACCTGAGCGTCACCGGGCGCACCGTGCTCGATGCCGGCGCGAGCACCGGCGGTTTCAGCCAGGTGGTGCTCGAACGCGGCGCCGCCCAGGTGATCGCGGCCGATGTCGGCCATGGGCAGCTGGCAGCGCAACTGAAGACCGAGCCGCGTCTGAAACTGGTCGAGGGCTACAACATCCGCTATGCGACACCGGAAACCCTCGCCGGGGCATCCGGAATCGACACCCGACCCGACCTCGTCGTGGCCGACCTGTCGTTCATCTCCCTCACGACCGTGCTGCCGGCCCTCGCGGCCACGGCAGCACAGGGCGCCGATTTTGTACTGCTGATCAAGCCGCAGTTCGAGGTGGGCCGCGGCGGCATTCGGGAGGGCATCGTGCACGACAAGGGCCTGCGCAGCGACTCGATCGCCGGCGTGCTGTGGGCCGGCTGGGACCTCGGCCTGAAAACCTGCGGCGTGATCGCCTCGCCCATTATCGGGGCGGCCGGAAATCACGAGTATCTGTGCTGGATGAGCGCCACGGCCGGCTCAAATCCGACAGAATGGATGGAACGGATCGAAACCGTGGTGGGGGCGTGACGAGTTGAGTGACACCCCGCGGTACTTTCTCATCGTTGCCCATACCGGTCGCCTCGACTCGGTTGAAGCCGCCTCGACGGTCTGCAAGCAGCTTCTCGCCGCGGGCGCCGTGCCGGTGCTGGCCAGCGACGAACGCGCCGACCTGCTCGCCGCCTGCCCGGAGCTCAACGGGCACATCGCCATTCTCGGCGAGACCGTGACAACCGCCGACCTCGAGCTGGTCATCGTGCTCGGCGGTGACGGCACCATTCTGCGTTCGGCCGAACTCGTGCGTGGTTGTTCGGCCCCGCTGCTCGGTATCAATCTCGGCCACGTCGGTTTTCTCGCCGAGAGCGAGCGGGACGACCTCGGTGAGGCCGTGCGCCGCGCCCTTAAGGGCGACTACGAGGTCGAAGAACGACTCGCCCTGTCGGTGCGGGTCAAGGTCGCCAATGAGGTTGTCTACGAAACCTGGGCGCTGAACGAAGTCACCGTCGAAAAGGCCAGCCGCGAACGCATGATCGAGGTTGTCGTCGAGGTTGACGGTCGTCCGCTATCGTCATTTGGCTGCGATGGCGTCGTGTTCTCCACCCCGACCGGCTCGACCGCGTACTCGTTCTCGGCCGGCGGCCCCATCGTCTGGCCGGGCGTCGAAGCGCTGCTGCTGGTGCCGCTCAGCGCGCACGCCCTGTTCGCCCGGCCGCTCGTCGTCGGCCCCGATTCGTCCCTGGCCGTCGAGGTGCTCTCCCGCACCGGAGCCCGCGCCGTGCTGTGCGCCGATGGCCGCCGTACCCAGGACCTTCCGAGCGGCGCCCGCGTGATCGTGCGCCGCTCGAGCGTACCGGTGCGCCTGGCCCGCCTGCACATCGGCCCGTTCACGGACCGCCTGGTCAACAAATTCAACCTGCCGGTCACCGGCTGGCGCGGCCCGGTCGGCCGCGAGTAATCCGATGATCGACGAGCTGTTCATTCGCGACCTCGGCGTCATCGCCGAGGCGACGCTGCCGCTTGGGCCTGGATTCACCGCCGTCACCGGTGAAACCGGCGCCGGAAAAACCATGGTGGTCACCGCGCTCGGCCTGCTACTCGGCGATCGAGCGGATGCCGGCACCGTGCGGCAGGGCCAGCCGCAAAGTTTCGTGCAGGGCCGCTGGGTCATCGACCCCGGCGGTCCCGTCGCCGAACGCGTGCGCGACGCCGGGGGAGACCTCGACGGCCCCGAACTCATTCTCGGACGCTCCGTCTCGAGCGAAGGGCGCAGCCGGGCGACGGTCGGCGGACGCGGCGCTCCGGCGAGCGTACTCGGCGACCTGCGCAACGACCTCGTCGTCGTGCACGGCCAAAGCGACCAGGTGCGCCTGCGCTCCGCCGCCGCCCAGCGCGACGCCCTCGACCGCTTCGCCGGGCCCGACCTCTCCGCAGTGCTCGCCGACTACCAGCACGCCTTCCACCGCTGGCAGGCCAACCAGACCGACCTGGACCGGCTCGTCACCGAACAGGATTTGCGCTCCCGCGAAGCCGACGACCTGCGGGCCGCCATCGCTGAGATCGAAACGGTCGCCCCGCAACGCGGCGAAGACGCCGAGCTCGGTGAACGGGCCGAACGCCTCGGTAACCTCGAAGAGCTGCGCCTGGCCGGGGAACAGGCCCGCCAGCTCATCTCCGCCGAAGATAACCCCGACGACCTGCCTGACGTTGTCGCGCTGCTCGAAACCGCCCGGCGCGCCCTCGACCGGGTCGCCACCCACGATGTGGCGCTGCCACCGCTCGTCACCGCGATCGCCAACGTCGGTTTCGTCGTCGCGGATATCGCCGCCGAACTCTCCAGCTACCTCGCCGGCCTCGACGCCGACGGTGCCCGCGAACTCGAAATCGTGCAGGAACGCCGCGCCGAACTGAGCATCCTCGCCCGTAAATACCCCGGCGGCCTCGACGAGGCCATCGAATTTCTGGATACCGGCAGCACCCGTCTGCTTGAACTCGACTCCGACTCCGACCGCATCGAAACCCTCACCGCTGAAACGGATGCCGACCATCTGCTGGTCACCGATCTCGCCACCGCCCTCACCGCGCTCCGTGCAGCGGCAGCCGTGCGTCTCGGTGCCCTGGTCACCGCCGAGCTCGGCGCACTGGCAATGCCGGACGCCGTCCTCCACGTGGAGGTCGAGCCGGGGGCCGAATTCACCGTCACCGGCTGCGACCTCGTGCGCCTACTGCTGCAGCCCCACGCCGGGGCCGAGCCGCGATCGCTCGCACGCGGGGCATCCGGTGGCGAACTGTCTCGGGTCATGCTCGCGATCGAGGTCGTCATCAACGCGACCGACCCGGTGCCCACCTTCGTCTTCGACGAGATCGACGCCGGCGTCGGCGGCGCCGCCGCGATTGAAATCGGACGGCGACTGGCCCGCCTGGCCGAAACCGCCCAGGTGATCGTGGTCACCCACCTCGCTCAGGTCGCCGCGTTCGCCGTGAACCACCTCAGCGTGGTCAAGGACAGTGACGGATCCGTCACCGCCTCGAGCGTGCGTCAGTTGCGCGGCGAGGATCGGGCCGCCGAAATGGCCCGCCTGTTGTCGGGTCTGCCCGACTCGAAGAGCGGCCTCGAACACGCCAGAGAACTGCTCGACCTCGCCCAGTCCGCCTCTCCCCAGTCAGCGACAAAAATCAGGTGATAGCATTGAAGCCCGTGGTGGAAAATATAATTGCGGACAGATCAGGACCGAGCAGGTCAAACGGCACAACCAAGCACATCTTCGTGACCGGGGGTGTGGTCTCCTCGCTCGGTAAGGGCTTGACGGCGGCCAGCCTCGGAAACCTACTCACGGCACGCGGCCTGCGGGTCGTCATGCAGAAGCTTGACCCGTATCTCAACGTCGACCCGGGAACGATGAACCCGTTCCAGCACGGCGAGGTCTTCGTGACCGACGACGGCGCAGAGACCGACCTCGACATCGGGCACTACGAACGTTTTCTCGACATCAACCTCGGCCAGTCGGCCAACGTGACGACCGGGCAGATCTACTCGCAGGTGATCGCCAAGGAACGCCGTGGCGAGTACCTCGGCGACACCGTGCAGGTCATTCCGCACATCACCGACGAGATCAAACGCCGCATGCGCTTGCAGGCGAGCGATGAGGTGCGCCCCGACGTCATCATCACCGAGGTCGGTGGAACCGTTGGTGACATCGAGTCCCAGCCGTTCCTCGAGGCTGCCCGTCAGGTGCGCCACGAACTCGGCCGCGGCAACGTCTTCTTCGTGCACGTCTCGCTCGTCCCGTTCCTCGGCGCGGCCGGCGAGCAGAAGACCAAGCCCACCCAGCACTCCGTCGCGACACTGCGTTCCATTGGAATTCAGCCGGACGCCCTCGTGCTGCGCAGCGACCGGCCCGTCTCCGAGGCGAACAAGCGCAAAATTGCGCTCATGTGCGACGTTGACGAAGACGCCGTGGTCAACGCCGTCGACGTCGCGTCGATCTACGAGATCCCCACCATGTTGCACGACCAGGGCCTCGACAAGTACATCGTCAACGCCCTCGGCCTCGTCGCTGACGGCGTCGACTGGACCGGCTGGGAGAACCTGCTCGAAGCAGTGCGCCACCCCAAGCACGAGGTCACCATCGGCCTGGTCGGCAAGTACATCGACCTGCCGGATGCCTACCTCTCGGTCACCGAGGCGCTGCGAGCCGGCGGGTTCGCCAACCAGGCCAGGGTCAAAATCGTCTGGATCGGCTCCGACGACTGCGAGACCGACGAGGGAGCCGCGCGTCTGCTCGGCGAACTTGACGGCATTTGCGTGCCCGGCGGCTTCGGCATTCGCGGCATCGAGGGCAAGCTCGGCGCCCTCAAATTCGCCCGCGAAAACGGCATCCCGGTGCTCGGACTGTGCCTCGGCCTGCAGTGCATGGTCATCGAATACGCCCGCAACAAGGCCGACCTGCCCGGCGCCTCCTCCAGCGAGTTCGACCCGGAAACCGAGTTTCCGGTCATCGCGACCATGGAAGAACAGGTCGAAATCATCGCCGGCGGCGACCTCGGTGGCACCATGCGCCTCGGCCTCTACCCGGCAACGCTCGCCGAGGGATCCCTCGTCGCCGAGCTGTACGGCGCCAATGAGGCGTCCGAACGTCACCGCCACCGCTACGAGGTCAACAATGCCTTCCGTGACCAGATCGCCCTGGCCGGCCTGTGGTTCTCCGGAACCAGTCCGGACCGCCACCTGGTCGAATACGTCGAGCTCAAGCGCGACGAGCACCCGTTCTACGTCGGAACCCAGGCCCACCCTGAGCTGCGGTCCAGGCCGAACCACGCGCATCCGCTGTTTCGCGGCCTGGTCGCCGCAGCCCTCGACCGTCAGCAGGCCAGTCGGTTGTTCGAGGTGAAGGAAGAGCTCAGTGCCTGAACCACTGCAGGATGACGTGGCTCCGGTCACGGTGACCGCGAGCGAGGTCGTCTTCGACGGCGCCATCTGGAACGTGCGCCGCGACAGCTTCGAGTACAACGGCGCGAGCATCACCCGCGAATACCTCGATCACCCCGGCGCGGTGGCCGTGCTCGCCCTCGACGAGCACGACCGGGTATTGCTGATCAAGCAGTACCGGCACCCGACCGGCCTGCGCGGCTGGGAGCTGCCAGCCGGGCTGCTCGACGTGAGCGGCGAGCAAGCCCTGATCGGTGCCCAGCGCGAGCTCGCCGAAGAAGCGGATGTCGTCGCCACCGACTGGGCGCTGCTCACCGAGTTCTACACCTCGCCCGGCGGCAGCAATGAAGCCATCCGGGTCTACCTGGCGCGCGGCGTCTCGGCGGTTCCCGCCTTTGCACGCACCGAAGAAGAAGCGGATATCGAGTTGCGCTGGGTGTCCCTCGACGACTGCGTCGACGCCGTCATGGCGCGGCGGGTCGAGAACCCGATCCTGATCGTGGGTATTCTGGCCGCGCACGTGGCCAAGTCACGCGGGTGGAGCACGCTCGCGCCGGCCGACCTGCCGTGGCCGCGGCATCCACTCAACCGGCACGTCACAGCCTAGGCATGACGATCGCCACGGCGGTAGATGGGTATCTGCGGCACGTGGCGGTCGAGCGCGGTCTCGCCGCGAACACCGTCGCTGCTTACCGCCGCGACCTCGGGCTGTACACGGCGTGGCTGGCCGGCCAGCCCGATTCTGACGCCGGGGATGCTGTCATTGCGGGTGCGGGTGCGGCTGCGGCTGCTGCAGCCGACGCCCCGGCGCGCCCGATCACGAACCTGCGCGCCATCACCCGGCACCACGTGTCGGCATTTGTGCAATACCTCGGCCTGCGTCCGGAGTCGCCGCTGACCGCCGCGTCGATCGCGCGCATCCTCTCGACCGTGCGTGGATTCCACCGGTTTCTGCTCGGTGAGGGCCTGGTCGAAACGGATGTCGCGCACGACAGTAAGCCGCCCAAACTCGCCCTGCGCCTGCCCAAGGCCATCTCGATCGAGCAGGTGGCCGCGCTGCTCGCGGCGACGGACGGCGACGATGTGCAGCGCCTGCGCGACAAAGCCCTGCTCGAACTGCTGTACGCGACCGGCGCGCGGGTGAGCGAGGTGGTCGACCTCAACGTCGACGACGTACGCCTCGAAGACTTCGACTCCGTGCGGCTCACCGGCAAGGGCGACAAGCAGCGCATCGTTCCGGTCGGCAGCTTCGCCCGCGCCGCCGTCTCTGACTACCTGGTTCGGGCACGGCCGATGTTGTCGGCGCGCGGACGGTCGACGCCGGCACTGTTTCTCGGGCTGCGCGGGCAGCGAGTGAGTCGGCAAAACGCCTGGCTGATCATTCGCGCGGCTGCCGAACGCGCCGGACTGACCGTGCCGGTATCCCCGCACACCCTGCGGCATTCCTTTGCGACGCACCTGCTCGCCGGCGGCGCCGACGTGCGCGTCGTGCAGGAGCTGCTCGGCCACTCCTCGGTAGCCACCACCCAGATCTACACCCTGGTCACAGCAGACACCCTCCGCGACATGTACACCCTCTCCCACCCAAGAGCCCGCTGATAATTGCGCGAGAGCGCAAAAAGTGCCCGTATGGCGAGTCCAAACGGGCACTTTTTGCGCTCTCGCGAGCAGTGGCAGGGGGTGCGCGGCGATCCTTGCGAAGACCGGGCGATCTAATCGCTAGAATCGACCAAGTGATGGGTGCAGGACAAATCAAGGGCGGGCCAGTGACGCGTAAGTTGAGCGAGCGGATTTCGCTTCCCGGTTTCGATGAGATACCGGTGGGCCCGACGGGACGCGAAAAACACGAATTCGCCGAACCGGAGCCGTTGAAAAGCCACGGTCCGGCCCGCATCATCTCCCTGTGCAACCAGAAGGGTGGCGTCGGCAAGACCACGACGACCATCAACCTCGGTGCCGCCCTGGCCCGCTACGGTCGCCGCGTGCTCGCGATCGACTTCGACCCGCAGGGCGCCCTCTCGGCCGGACTCGGCGTGCCCACGCACGACGTCACCACCATCTACGACCTGCTGCTCAACGGCAAGGTCGACCCGAAAGACGCTATCCAGCCGACCTCGGTTGAGGGACTCGACGTTATCCCGGCCAACATCGACCTCTCTGCCGCCGAGGTGCACCTGGTCAACGAGGTCGCCCGTGAGCAGATTCTGTCCCGCGTGCTGCGCAAGGTGTCCGGCGACTACGACGTCATTCTCATCGACTGCCAGCCGTCGCTCGGCATTCTCACCGTGAACGCGCTCACCGCGAGCCACGGCGTGCTGATTCCGCTGGAGTGCGAATTCTTCGCCCTGCGCGGTGTCGCCCTGCTCATCGAAACCATCGACAAGGTGCGCGACCGCCTCAACCCGGCGATCGAACTCGACGGAATTCTCGCCACCATGTACGACTCCCGCACCCTGCACTCTCGCGAGGTACTCGAGCGAGTCGTCGACGCCTTCGGTCACAGCGTGCTCGAAACCGTCATCGGCCGCACCGTCAAATTTCCCGACGCGAGCGTGGCTGGGGTGCCCATCACCGACTTCGCGCCAGAGCACGCGGCTGCCAAGGCCTACCTGCAGGTGGCCCGCGAATTGATCCACCGTGGCGCAGTCGCCTAGCGCGGCCGAGAAGCCCGCGTTTTCGGTCGCCCTCGGCGTTTTCGAGGGTCCGTTCGACCTGCTGTTGAAACTGATCACCCGGCACGAACTCGACATCACCGAGATCTCGCTCAGCCAGGTCACCGACGAGTTCATCTCCTACCTGCGCGGCCTTGACGCGGCGGAAGAACTCGACCAGGCCACCGAATTTCTGGTCGTCGCCGCGACACTGCTGGATCTCAAGGTGGCCGGACTGCTTCCGCAGGGCGAACTCGTCGACGCCGAAGACGTCGCCCTGCTCGAAGCCCGCGACCTGCTGTTCGCCCGCCTGCTGCAGTACCGCGCCTTCAAGCAGGCCGCGACCTGGTTCAGCGGGCAGCTCGAGATCGAGACCCGCCGACACGTGCGCTCGGTGCGCCTCGAAGAGAAGTACCGCCAGAAGACCCCGGAGCTGGTCTGGACGCTCTCCCTCGCCGACTTCGCCGCGCTGGCAGCCGTCGCCCTCGCCCCGCGCGAGCTGCCCCGTGTGGGCCTCGACCACCTGCACGCGCCGCTCGTGAGCATCCGCGAGCAGGCCGCCTACGTCGTCGCCATGCTGCAGCCGGGGGAACCGGTCTCGTTTCGTGCGCTCATCGCCGGCACCGACGAGAAGGGTGTCGTTATCGCCCGCTTTCTCGCGGTGCTCGAGCTCTACCGCCATGGTGCCGTCTCCTTTGACCAAATCGAGCCCCTCGGTGAGCTCACCCTGCGCTGGAGCACCCAGTCCTGGACCGACGAAAACCTCGCCTCGCTCGGAGCCGACTATGACAATTGAAAACCCGACCACCGACACCCGGTCACGCACGCCGCAAACGGATGCTGCAGCATCCGCTTCACCGGCCGCCAGCGAAAAAGACCAAGACCAGAACGCCGCAGACCACTCCCTCGACCGCCAGCTCGAAGCCGTGCTCATGGTCGCTGACGAACCGCAGGGGCTTGTACACCTCGCGACCGCCGTCGGGCGGCCCATCGCCGCGGTGGCGGCATCCGTTGCCCGGCTGGTCGCTGATTTCGACGGCCTGGGCAGCACCGACGGTACCCAAACGGTGCGTCGCGGCTTTGAGCTGCGCGAGGTCGCAGGCGGCTGGCGCATCTACGTGCGCGCCACCCACGACGAACTCGTGACCGACTTCGTGCTCACGCAGAATCCCAGCCGGCTCAGCCAGGCGGCCCTTGAGACGCTCGCCGTGATCGCCTACAAGCAGCCGATCAGCCGCGGCCAGGTTGCGAGCATTCGGGCGGTCAACGTCGACTCCGTCGTGCGCACCCTGCTCGGGCGCGGCCTGGTCACCGAGGCGTTCACCGACAGTGAAACCGGCGCGATCAACTACGCCACCACAGACTTGCTGCTCACCCAGCTCGGAATCAACTCGCTCGACGAGTTACCCCACCTATCGCCGTTGCTTGACGGCGGAACCGACGGATTCGAGGATCTGCTTTGACCGACAACATCCCCCAGGACCAGACGCCCCGCGACCCCAACTTCAACCCGGAGGCCGCCGCCGACGGCGTCCGCCTGCAGAAGGTACTGGCCTCGGCAGGCGTCGCCAGCCGCCGCGTCTCCGAAGATCTCATCACCTCCGGTCGCGTGCGGGTGAACGGCAAGGTCGTCACCGAGCTCGGTCGCCGCGTGCACCCTGAAACCGACCAGGTCGCCGTCGACAACGTGGCCGTGCAGCTCGACACCACCCGCCGGTACCTCATGCTCAACAAGCCGGTCGGCGTCGTCTCCTCGATGCAGGACGAGAGCGGCCGCCCCGACCTGCGCGAGTTCACCGACCAGTTCGATGAACGCCTGTTCAACGTGGGCCGGCTCGATGCCCAGACCAGCGGCCTGCTCATTCTCACCAATGACGGCGACCTCGCCCACGTGCTCGCCCACCCCTCCTTCGGTGTCTCCAAGACCTACATCGCCAAGGTGGAGGGCCGCGTCTCGCCGCAGACCATCGGCCAGCTGCAGAGCGGCATCGAACTCGAGGACGGCCCCATTCACGCTGACAAGGCCCGCATTCTGACGAGCCCTCCCGGCGGCGGCTACAGCATGGTCGAGCTGACCCTGCACTCCGGCCGTAACCGCATCGTACGACGGATGCTCGACGCCGTCGGTCACCCCGTGGTTGATCTGGTGCGTCGCCAGTTCGGGCCGCTGAACCTCGGCACCCTGCAGCAGGGCGCCGTGCGGGAACTCACCCGCGAAGAACTGGGCCAGCTGCTCACCGTGTCCCGCCAGGCGCCGAGCGCGCGCCCTGATGCTAACTAACTCCGCGCGAACTAAGGACTGAAATCCATGGCTGAAAGCCGCCTCGTCGGCCCGGTGCGCATCGTCGGCGTCGGCCTGCTCGGAACCAGCGTCGGCCTCGGCCTGCGAAACCGCAAGATCGAAACGATCCTTAGCGATGCCTCGCCGACCAACCTGCGTATCGCGATCGATTACGGCGCCGGCCGGGCCGCCCAGCCAGACGACGAGCCGCAGCTGATCGTGGTCTGCGTGCCGCCCGACGTCACCGCCGACATCGTCGCCCGCGAACTCGAGGCGTACCCCGGCGCGATCGTGACGGATGTCGCAAGCGTCAAGCTTGCCCCACTGGCCGCGCTGCGCGAGCGTGGCGCCGATATCAGCCGCTACATCGGATCGCATCCGCTGGCCGGTCGGGAGAAGGGCGGCCCGCTCTCCGGCCGCGCCGACCTGTTCATCGGCCGTCCCTGGGTCGTTGCCGCACACGACGCGATCAGCTACCAGCAGGCGGGAGCCATTGACGACCTCATCCTCGACCTCGGCGCTATTTTGGTCGAGATGACGCCCGAGGAACATGATCTCGGTGTCGCCCTGGTCTCGCACGTCCCGCAGGTCATCTCGACCCTGATGGCCCGCCGCCTCACCGGTGCCGCGCACTCCTCGCTGAACCTCGCCGGTCAGGGCCTGCGCGACGTGACCCGCGTCGCAGCGAGCGACCCCGATTTGTGGGTGCAGATTCTCGGCGCCAATGCCGGCCCGGTGCGCGATGTGCTGCTGGCCTACCGCGACGACCTCGACCGGTTCATCGATGCCCTAGAAGACCCCGCCAAGCCGGGGGCGCAGCGTCAGATCGCTGAAGAACTCGGCGGGGGCAACGCCGGAGTGGCCCGACTGCCCGGAAAACACGGCCAGGACCGGCGTTTCTCCTCGATGGTGGTCATGGTCAACGACCAGCCGGGCCAGATCGCCCGCCTGCTCAACGACATCGGCGACCTCGGAGTTAACCTCGAAGACTTACGCTTGGAACACTCGCCGGGCGCCCAAATCGGCCTCGCCGAAATCTCCGTACTGCCCGAGGCCGTCACTCGCCTCACCGAAGAGCTGGCCGCCCGCGGCTGGCGGATTGCTGGTTAACGCATGGCACGTCACGCCCTCCCCACCCTCGTCGCCATCGACGGACCGGCCGGCAGCGGCAAGTCGAGTGTGAGCCGTGCTGCCGCACGCCGCCTCGGTTTCGCCTACCTCGACACCGGCGCCGCTTACCGGGCACTGGCCTGGCTGGCTCTCGACCGCAACACCGACAGCAGCCAAGCGGATGCCGTCATCGCGCTCCTGAAAGACTTCGACTACTCGATCGGTACCGACCCCGACGAGTACTTCGTGACGGTGGGGGAGACCGACGTGACCGACGCAATCCGCTCACCGGAAGTCAGTGCAGCGGTGAGCGCTGTCGCCCGCGTTCCCGAGGTGCGGGGTGCTCTCACCGAGTTGTTTCGCAGCCTCGCTGCAAACGTGGATCGGCCCGGCGTCGTGGTCGAAGGACGCGACATCACGACCATCGTCGCCCCCGAGGCGGAGGTGCGCATTCTACTCACGGCATCCGAGGAGGCTAGAATGACTAGACGCTCTGCGGAAATAACGACCCAGTCGGCTGAAACCGTGGCAGAACAGCTGCGATCGCGTGATCGCGCTGACTCACAGGTTGTCGATTTCATGAGCGCAGCAGACGGTGTGATAACCGTCGACTCCACCCATCTCGACTTCGAGCAGACCATTGAAGCGGTCATCGACGTCATACACACACGCACGAAGCGGACTTTTGAATGAGTAACGAATACGACGACACGAGCACAGCGCTCGATACCGAGCTGGCGGAACGACTCGCCAATCTCGATGAGGAACTCGCCACCCGGCGTTCCGCCGCGCTGCGCACGGACCTCGACAACTACGACCTCGACGAGGAAGACCTCGACGTACTGCGGGCCGTCACGAACGACCCCGACGCCATCCAGTACCTTCCCGCCGTTCCGGTGATCGCTATCGTCGGCCGCCCGAACGTGGGCAAGTCGGCGCTGGTGAATCGAATCCTCGGCCGCCGCGAAGCCGTTGTAGAGGACACTCCCGGTGTCACGCGAGACCGGGTCGCCTACAAGGGCGAGTGGCACGAACGCAAGTTCAGCCTCGTCGACACCGGCGGCTGGGAGCCAGACGCCAAGGGCATCGACGCTTCCGTCGCCGCTCAGGCCGAGATCGCCATCGACCTGTCCGACCTCGTCATGTTCGTCGTCGACTCCAACGTTGGCCCGACCTCGACCGATGAGGCCGTCGTGCGCATGCTGCGCAAGAGCGGCAAGCCGGTCTTCCTGATTGCCAACAAGGTCGACGACGTGCGCCAGGAACCCGAAGCGGCCAGCCTGTGGTCGCTCGGCCTCGGCCAGCCCTGGCCGGTTTCCGCCCTGCACGGTCGTGGTGTTGCCGACCTGCTCGATGCGATCCTGCTCGTTCTGCCCGAAATCTCCAACGTTGCCAAGCAGGAGGTCGGCGGCCCGCGCCGCGTGGCCATCCTCGGCCGCCCGAACGTCGGAAAGTCCAGCCTGCTCAACAAGGTGGTGGGGGAGGAGCGCGTTGTTGTCAACGAGCTCGCCGGCACAACCCGTGACCCGGTGGACGAGCAGGTTGAACTCGGCGGTAAGGTGTGGCGCTTCGTCGATACCGCCGGCATCCGTCGCCGTGTTCACCTCTCGCAGGGCGCCGACTTCTACGCCTCGCTGCGCACCAGCGCCGCCCTCGAAAAGGCCGAGGTTGCCGTCGTGCTGCTCGACGTGACCGAGGTCATCAGCGAGCAGGACGTGCGCGTCATCGACCTCGTGATCGAGTCGGGCCGTGCGCTCGTGCTCGCCTTCAATAAGTGGGACCAGATCGACGACGACCGTCGCCGCTACCTCGAACGTGAAATCGAGCAGGACCTGGCCCACGTGGCGTGGGCGCCGCGCGTGAACATCTCCGCCAAGACCGGTCGCCACATGGAGAAGCTGGTTCCGGCCCTCGAGCTCGCGCTCGAATCCTGGGACACCCGCATCGCCACCGGCAAGTTCAACGCCTTCCTGGCCGAGCTGGCCGCCGCCCACCCGCACCCCGTGCGCAGCGGCAAGCAGCCGCGCATCCTGTTCGGCACCCAGGCGTCGAGCCGTCCGCCGACGTTCGTGGTGTTCACCACCGGGTTCCTCGACCCGGGCTACCGTCGGTACATTCAGCGTCGCCTGCGCGAGATCTACGGCTTCGAGGGAAGCCCGATCAACCTCAGCATGCGCGTGCGCGAGAAGCGCAAACGCTAACTTTTTTGAACGGATGCGGTCGGGCCTGTTTACGCAGGTCCGGCCGCATTTTTCGTATCCGGCGGGCATCGTTATGAAGTTGGAATATTACGGGTCGATTTGTGTCTTCGGATATTCTGAGCCAAGCTCAAGTCTTACCCTAATGGCTCCCTACAGCCGACCACCTGCACGTACCGAACTTGTGCGCGACCCGGAATATACATAACGAGCCCATGGCATATAAAGAAGCCCGCACGTCCAAAATCGACCACAACTCAACCGGTACCCCTCAACACCTCGCCGTAAGCAGCTCGCCCCGGGCTCGACGATTGGCTGTTTGGGCGGCACTCGCCGCCTCGACGATCGCCCTCTCGGGGCTCGCTGCTGTTCCGGCTATCGCCGAAGTAGGCGGCTCCGGCCGAAGCGGTGCCGACCGAAGCGCTGCCGACTCGATGAGCCCGTCCATCGTTGTCCCGGCCGGCGAGAGTGTCACCACCCGATTGGGCAATGTACCTACCGGCCTGAGCTCCATCGAGGTGGAATACTCCACATCGAACGATGGAGTGCCCACCCAGGTCGAAATTTCTGTCGGCCCCGAGAACACCCAAACCTATTCATTCACCGCTCCGACCGGCACGAGCGCTACGGCCACCATCACGGTTCCCGTGACGGATAAAACCGACGGCACGATCACCGCGAGCAGTAGCGTCTCGACGGTGTCGCTGAATCTCGCCCTCGTCGGCTTCGAGCGCGGCGAGGCTGGTCGCGCGCCCACGCCCAGTCCCGTGCTGGCTCCAGCTCCGAAGCCGTCGCCGACGCCGACTCCCGAGCCCACCCCGGCCCCCGAGCCCACTCCGACTCCCGAGCCGACTCCGACGCCCACTCCCACTCCCACGCCGGCTCCCGAGCCCACCCCGTCGCGTGGCGGTATGCCCGGTAAGTCCAACACCGGCGTTCCTGCCGGTACCGCGCTCACCGTGCACAACGATGACATCACTGTCACCAAGGCCGGCACCGTGCTCGATGGCCTCGACATTCGTGGTCTGGTCAAAATTGAGGCCGCGAACGTCACCATTAAGAACTCCATCATCCGTGGTCGCGAATTGAACGGCATCGGGGCGCTGATCAATAACCTCGGCGGCTTCAGCAACCTCGTGATTGTCGATACCGAGCTGCGCCCCTCCATCGCGTCGCCCGACGCCATGGGCATCTACGGCTACAACTTCACCGCGACCCGGTTGAACATCAACAATGTCATCGACGGAATCCACGTCACCGGCAGCAACGTCGTGATCAAGGACAGCTGGATCCACGACAACCTGCACTACCGGAACGACCCGAATCACGGCGGTACGCCGAGTCACGACGACTCGATCCAAATCCAGGTCGGCAACAATATCAGCGTCACCGGCAATCGCCTGACCGACGCGTACAGCGCTGCGGTGCAGATCACGCAGGACCGTGGACGGGTCGCCAACTTCTCGTACACGGACAACTACGCTGACGGCGGGCACTGCACCGTGAATATCGCCGAGAAGGACTATGGGCCTCTCCAGGGTACGACGATCACTGACAACGAGTTCGGCCGCGACACCAGTCTGAATAATTGTGCTGTCATCGCGCAGACCTCGACGAAGATCGACTTCGCTCGTAACTACTTCACCGACGGCAGCCCGGTGAAAATTTCCAAGGGGTAATTCTCAATAATCCTTAAACGGATGCGGCCGGACCTGTTAACGCAGGTCCGGCCGCTTTTTTCTGTCCAAATTTTGCAAATTGTCTACCCCTGAACGAGGGGTGAAACTGAGAAAGTGATGTGTTCGCTTGTGGCATTGCCCATTGTGGGCAATGCTCATCTTACTCACCAAGGCCTCCTACAGCCTCTCACTCGCACCTCCCGATTCTGTGCACTAGACGAAATGTGAACCATGTCCTCCACTGCTTTCGCTTCGCGTTCTACCCCTCGACCTTCTCGCCGCCTCGCCCTCATTGCCGCGGCCGGCGCCTTCGCCGTCGCGTTCAGCGGCGTCGCCGTTGTGCCGGCCAGCGCCGCCGTCAACACCGTCACGGTCGCCGTGCCGGCCGGTAGCAAGGTCTCGAGCGACCTCGGTACCATTCCGGCCGACGCCGCTTCCGTTGACGTCATGTTCGACACCACCGCTGCCGCCCGCACGGACATCAAGGTTCTGGTCGGCCCGGAGTACACGCAGCGCTACTACTTCACCGCTCCGGTCGGCGATGGCCCCGAGCGCACCTACACGGTTCCGGTCACCAGCAAGTCAGACGGAACCATTGTCGTCGCCAGCAGCGACGCCAACGTCAAGGTCGAGATGACCGTCGTCGGCTACACCAAGAAGGTCGTTCCGGCACCGACCCCGGCTCCGGCTCCGGCACCCGCACCCGCTCCGGCACCCGCTCCGGCACCCGCTCCGGCACCCGCGCCGGCTCCGGCTCCGGCACCCGCGCCCGCTCCGGCACCCGCTCCGACCGCGGTGCCCACCGGTACTATGCTGAACGGCACAAATACCGGTGTTCCCGCCGGGACCGTGCTCAAGGTCGTCAATGGTGACATTAACGTCACCGTCCCCGGTACCGTGCTCAACGGCCTCGATATTCGCGGTCTGGTCAAGATCAACGCCGCCAACGTCACGATCAAGAACTCGATCATTCGTGGTCGTGCCGACAAGCCCGGCATACTCATCAACAACCTGGGTGGCTTCAGTAACCTGGTCGTGACCGACACTGAAATCTTTCCCACCGTCATGTCGAACAATAACCACGGGATCTACGGTTATAACCTCACCGCGACCCGCCTGAACATTCACAACGTGATCGACGGCATCCACATCACCGGCAGCAACGTGACCGTGCAGAACTCCTGGATCCACGACCACGCACACTACGCGCAGGACCCGAACCACGGCGGAACGCCCAGCCACGACGACGGCATCCAGGTTCAGGTCGGCAACAACATCAAGGTCAACGGCAACCGTCTGACGGGCGCTTACAGCGCCGCCGTGCAGGTCACGCAGGACCGCGGAAAGGTCTCCAACTTCAGCTTCACCAACAACTACGCCGACGGCGGACACTGCACGGTGAACATCGCCCAGAAGACCTACGGCCCCCTGGTCGGCACCGTCATCAAGGACAACACGTTCGGCCGTGACACCGACAACTTCAACTGCGGCATCATCTCGTCGACCACGACCATCATCGACCACGCCCGCAACTTCTTCACCGACGGCACCGCCGTCACCATCCGCAAGGGCGCCTAAGCCGCAGCACTCCCCACCCAGCTAGCTCCCACCAAGAATTCCCTCGCAGGAAACCAGGCGGGCCCCACGTGCGCAGCACGCGGGGCCCGCTTTTTTGCATGTCCAGCGCGCCGAGTCAGGCGCCGCGCCGCGGCGGACCCGGTCCTGGTCCCGCCCGATCACCGCAGGCCAGCCGCACCACTGCGCGCCTCGCTGACAAACGCGACACCACCTCGAACCCGGCCGCCTCGAACAGCGAGAGTGACCCTTGGTAGAGCTCCGCCGCCGACACCGTGGCCTTCGCCGTCACATCCACCGGGTAGCCTTCGAGCACCCGCGCCCCCAGTGATCGTGCCTGCCCCACGGCCGCACGAGCCCACGAGCCCACGAGCCCACGAGCCCACGAGGACGAATGGACCCGGCAGATGCTCGTGTTCCTGGCGAAGTAGCTCAACCCAGGAGCGCCCGTCACTGACACGTGAAAGGCCCTCGTCGGCTTGCCGATCTCAGGATTTGATTCCTCTAGATCATCACGACGTTGTTGATCACGTTTGCGGCGCTCCGGTGCATCGGATCCTGGTGCGCACGGGCATGCTCTCGGAGGCGCGTGAAGGCTTTATCCATATTGATGTTGTTGCGGGCGGCGATGACGCCTTTGGCCTGCTCGGTGAAAACCCGGCTGGTGAGTGCACGCTGCAATTGCGCATTCACCGTGGCATTTTTTCGAGCCGAGCGTTCGTGAAGGAGACTGATGGTCGCGACGTCTGCCAGTGCCTGCCCGATTGCGGAGTCTTCACTACTCAGGGCGCCTATTCGCGTTCGAAACAGATTCAGTGCTCCGATGGTGTTGGGGCGAAAGCGCACGGGGATGGCATGCACGGATTGGAAACCCTGCGACAGTGCCGCCTGAAAATTGGGGTACCGACATCCGTCCGCCGCAATATTGCTCAGCGTGACGACCGCGCCGGACCGATAGGCGTCGACGCAGGGACGTGCAGGTTACCGTTTGAATCAGCCAGTAGAAGGCTCGCCGCGGTGGCGTCGAGCAACACCACACATTGATCCAGCAGAGTGTGCGGGAGACGTTGGTGACTGATTGCACGACCAGAGTGCGACGCACCAACCGGAGGAGGCGCCGACTTCAAGGCCCACAACTACCGCGAAAGTCGATCGACCTATTCCCCGCGAGAGATCAGGCTGCGGAGCCAGGTATGAGCTTCTCGGCACGATAGCGGTCGAATAGGGATGTGAAGGAGTCGATCGTGCGGTGGTGCGGGGTGAAGCCTGCGAGGCGGCTCTTGGTGATGTCGGTGAACACTTCGATGGTGCGGCCGAGGTCGGCGTCGGTGTGCCACCAGGACGCGATGCGCCCCAGATCGGACTCGACGAGGCCGTGTGCGGTGGCGACGTCGGCCCAGACCGGCTCCATGCCGGCCATCTGCACCTCAAGGGGACGCGGCTCGTTCACGAAACCTTCCGGATCGACGTCAAAGAAGGCGGCGATCTTCGGCCACATCGCGCGCCAGCGAAAGACATCGCCGTTGACCACGTTGAACGCTTCGTTGGCGCCGGCATCCGTTGTCGCGGCCCACACCATCTGCTCGGCGAGGATGGTCGCGTCGGTCATGTCGGTGACGCCGTTCCACTGGGTCTCGCTGCCGGGGAACACAAAGGGAATGCTGAGGTGCTTGCACAGGGATGCCTGCGCGGCGAGGGTGAGCCCCATGTTCATGAGGTTGCCGACGGCATGGCCGATCACGGTGTGCGAGCGGTGCACCGACCAGGTAAACCCTTGGCGAGCGGATGCCGCGAACAGCTCGTCTTCCTGCGCGTAGTAGAAGTTCGCCACATTGAGGCGCGGTTCGTCTTCATGAAAGGGGGTGTCGGGCATATTGCCCTGTCCGTAGGCCTCGAACGGGCCGAGGTAGTGCTTGAGCCCGGTGACGAGGGCGACGTGGCGCACCGGCGCGTGGGCGAGTGCGGCGAGGAGGTCCCGCACCATGCCGGCGTTCACCTCGATGTTGAGTTCCTCGGTGTCCTGACGTGACCAGGCGGTGAAGAAGACCTGTTCGGGGTTCTCGTTGGCCAGTGCGCGCTTCAGGTCGGCGGCGGAGCGCAGGTCCGCCTGGATCCAGCGCACCCCGGGTAGGTCGCGGCCGCTGCGGCGGGCCAGGGCGAGAACCTGCCAGCCCTGGGCGGAGAGCTGGTCGACGACGGCGGATCCGGTGATGCCGGAAGCTCCGACGACGAGGGCGGTGCGGGTGTGGGGCTCGGGTGAAATAGTCATTATTTTGTGTAACCGTGTGGTGTGGGAGGTATTCCTCACGCCATGGCAGCCCAGTTTGGGGACGACGTTGCCGGACCGGAGGTGGGGCCACGACCGCCGCCGGCGGGCATCCGTTTCTGAGGTGAGGCAGGCAACTACGTTGACGCGTTACCTAGACACGCGGCGCTGGGTGTTCCTCCGCGACGACGTCTGGTCTGTTTCGCTTGAGCATGCCCGATATTTTGAACACGATCCCGACGATGATCAGGCCAAGGATCAGGCCGAACACGGCCGACATCGCGGTGTCGGTGACCCAGACGACGATGGGGCCGGCAGCTACGATGGCGTTCGTGACGGTGTGCAAGACGTCATAGGGGCCGTGCCAGAAAGTCTCGGCGAGGTTGACGATCACCAAATGGCCGCCAACCCACAGCATTGCGACCGTACCGATGATTCCGATCATTCGGAACACAGCGGGCATGGAGGCCACGATGCGCGCGCCGGTGCGTCGCACCCGCCGTGCGGGGTTTTTCATCAGTGACAGGCCGATGTCGTCGATCTTGACTAAGAGCGCGACCGCGCCGTAGACGAGCACGGTCATGCCGAGGCCGATCACCACCAACGCGCCGAGCGTCATCCAGATGCCGAAATCGGAGTCGAGGCTGGCCAGCGCGATCAGCATGATCTCGGTGCTGAGGATGAGGTCGGTGCGAATGGCGCCGAAAATGAGTTTGCGCTCATCCCGTGATTCGGTCTCGTCGGTGGCGTGATGCGCGCCGAACCATTCGGTGACTTTCTCCGCGCCCTCGAAGCACAGGTAGGTGCCGCCGAGGATGAGCAGCCAGGGCAACACCCAGGGCGCGAATGCGGACAGGAGCAACGCGAGCGGGATGATGATGACGAACTTGTTGAACAGACTGCCGAGGGCGATGCGCCAGACGACGTGCAGCTCGCGCGCGGGCGAGAGCCCCTGAACATATTGCGGGGTGACGGCTGCGTCGTCGATGACGACACCGGCAGTCTTCGCGCTCGCTTTGAGTGCGGCGGTGAGTATGTCATCGACGACGGCAAGCAGGCCGACCGACATGTGGTTCTCCTTGGCTGGGGGCGCCCCCGTGAAGGGCACCGGCAATGAAGTCCAGAGTACCGTGGGGGAGGTGGGTGCGAGCCGTGGCAATTCGGCATCCGCTCTTAAAATGCGGAGGATGCTCCGCACGGAGTGACCGTTTCGCACAAGGCCGAGTGGAACCGGCACGTGCTCGCGTTTGAAATCGTCGAATGTGATCCGAACGCGCACGGTGCTGCGCATGCTAACTGGACAGCGATACCAGCGCGGTCCAGGTTTTCCCGAAGTCGTCGCTGGCGGCGATGCCGGTGACGTCTGCGACGAGGATCCAGGGCGAGGAGCCGCCGACGACGGCGAACGCTTCGGGGGCACGTCCGGTCGTTCCGGTTTGCGTCCACGTCTCGGCGTCCAGGCGCCAAACTGCGCCGCTGGGATCCAGACCGACCAATCCTCCGCCTGCGTTGGCGTCGACGGTGTCCAGCAGGAGCAGCACGGGGGCGCCAGACATCGCGCTGAAGGTGCGACCCACGTCGGTGCTCAGCATGACGCCTTCGGCGGTCGTGGCGTAGAGCCGTTCGGCCTGAGACGGATCCGCGCTCAGGTCGCGGAGTGCAAGGTTCGCTCCCGCTGTCCAGGTGAGGCCGGAGTCGTCACTGATAGAAATGTTCCCGGCGCCCGCGTCGTACCCGTAGACGCGCAGGGTGCCGTCGTCGAGGGGGACGGCATCCAGATCGTGAAAATCAGTCTTGCCCGCCAGGGACAGGGCCGTCCAGGATGAGGCGCCGTCCGTGCTGGAGATGAGCCCCAGGTTGGGGAGCGCCAGGTCGCTGGGTTCGCTCGGATCTGGGTGACCAGACGCCAACAACTGCCCGGGCGCGGCCACGGTGAAACCCATCGTGTCCTGTGCAAGGCCGGCGATCTGTATCGGCTGGGTCGTGTCGGCTCGCGGCGCCCCGGCCAGATAAGTGTCGGGCAGCATGCCGGTCGGGATGAGCCACACTCCCTGGTGGGTGGCCGCGTAGGTGTCTCCGGTCAGGGGATCGGCGCCGAGGCCATGCACGTGCTCGACAGTGTTCGCCGTCGAGTTGGTGCTGGGCGTCGAATCCAGATTATTGGTGGAACACCCCGTAAGGATGATCAGGCCGACGAGCGATACCGACAGGGCCGGCATTCGGCATTGTGATCGGTTGAATTTAACCAAGAATGACTCCGCGAGTGCTCATGAAGGGTTGTGGATTGACGCGGGCACCATTGACGCGTGTTTCAAAGTGCACGTGACAGCCGCTGGACGCACCCGTCGTTCCGACGAGAGCGATGGTGGCGCCTGCGGAAACCTGTTGCCCGGTGCTGACGAGCAGAGAGCTGTTGTGCGCGTAACCGGTTTGGGTTCCGTCACCGTGGTCGATGAGGACCCAGTTGCCGTAGGAGCCCAGCCAGCCGGCGTAGCTGACTGTTCCAGCGGATGCTGCCGACACGTTCTGCCCGCAGCCCGCGGCTATGTCGGTTCCATAGTGGAACGCACCGACTCCCGCCACCGGTTTATTGGGTCGAGCCCCATACGCTGAGCTAATCCAGCCTGACACGGGTAAGGTCCAGCCCTGTCCGTTGGGCGTGCTGCTGCCGCCCGCAGGCCTGCTCGCTGCTGCGGCCGCCGAAGCGGCGGCCGCAGCAGCCTGGGCGGCGCGAGCTTTCGCGGCGGCAGCTTCGGCTGCCCGTCGGATTTCTTCGCCCGCAGCGTAGTCGGCTTCCGTCGCGGCGCGATCCTCGGTCAGAACTGCTAGCTGCGCCTGTAGAGTTGCGGCAATTTCCTGCTGGTCGGCCAGTGCCGTCTCCACCCGGATGCTCGCGGCCATCGCGTCGGCCAACGCGGTTTCAGCCGTCTCGGCTAGCGCGCCGAGCGTCTGCTGTGCGACCTGGGCCTGATCCGTGAGCGATCTGGCGGAGTTTGCATCAGCGGCGGCGGACTCATAGACCACGCTCATCCGCTCGGTCAGCTTGCTCATGGATCCAAGCTGATTCAAAAGGTCGCTGGCGCTAGGCCCGTCTAAAAACAGCGACAACGACAGGTCGCTGTTTCCCGAGCGAGCGAGCATGGCCGCCAGCCGGCCGGCCTGTTCGCCCGAAATGGCGGCGGCGGCCGAAGCCGCGTCGGCCTGGTCCCGCAAATTCGTTGCTCGCAAGGTCGCATCGTCGAATGCGTTTTGCGCAGCCTCGTAGGTGGCCGCGCGACGAGATGCTTCGGCACGCGCAGCATCCACTTCGGCGGTGAGGCCTGCGATCAGCCCGGTCAACTCCGTGACCTGCGCTTGTTTACCAGCTTCGGACGAACGTGCGGTTTCCACATCGGACCAGCTCGGGTACTCGGCTGCGCCGGCCGGCACCGCGACCAGAAGGAGCGACAGAACCGTCACTGCTCCGAGAGCGAACCGAGCGCCAGCCCTGCGCCTAGCCAAGTGACACCCCTCGGGTGCTCATGAATATTTCCGCGTCGATGCGTTCACCGTCGACGCGGGTTTCGAAGTGCACGTGGCAGCCGCTGGATGCACCTGTTGATCCCACGATCGCGATGATTTCACCGGCCACGACCAGTTGACCGGCGTCGACGAGGAGCTGACTGTTGTGGGCATATCCCGTCTCGACGCCGTTGCCGTGGTCGATGAGAATCCAGTTGCCATAGGAACCCTGATAGCCCGAGGTGACAACTTTGCCTCCGGTGGCCGCGAAGACGGGCTGGCCGCAGGGTGCGGCTATGTCGGTTCCGTTGTGGAAGTCGCCGACACCATCAACGGGTTTGTTCGGGCGAGAACCGAAGGGGCTCGATATTCGGCCCAGAACTGGTAGAGCCCAGCCTTGGTCGCTGAGCTGGCCCGGACTTAAGCTGGCCCATTCCCCATTGCTGGCGACTTGGGTGTACGAGGCCGGTTCGGGTGCTTCCGTAATGGTGTATCCGTCGCGTTCAATAAGAACGGATGCCGTCCCTTCCGCGCTGAGGCTTTGCAGCTCGTCCGCCGGGGCGGCGCTCGCAGCAGCGGCTTGCGGTGATTCTGTATTGACCGCCAGCGCGGGCAGGGACGTGCTTATTGCGAAGAGAGCGATCATCGCCATGGCGCTTCCGGCCGCAGCGCGCTGGCGCAGCGGGACCGAACGGGGTACAACTTTCGCCGCTGGCGCAGTTTTCCAGGGGTCAGAGCGACCCGCGCGCAGCATGCTCTCCATGGCGCGCAAATCGCGTCGTGACATTGGTGGAATGGCGCCGGGAAGGCGGGGCGCTGTGGCGACGTGACCGGTGTTATCCACGTAGTACCGTCCCCGCGACGCGCAGCAGAGAAAGAATTTGACGGCAATGCATACTTGTGTCCTTGCAGGTCATTCAGAAAACGAACGGTGGGTTCCACCGGCGGGTCCTCCAGAGAAGGACCCGCCGGACGTGCCGCTCTAGAGCGAAGCGAGAAGCTTAGCCATTTCGTCGATTTCGGCCGTCTGCGTCTTGACGATGTTGGCGGCCATCGCCTGTGCATCCGCATTCTCCCCATCATCAATTTCGAGCTGCGCCATCGCGACAGCGCCCTCATGATGCACCGTCATTTGTTCCAGGAACAGGGTGCTGGCCTCTACCCCAGAGGCATCCTGCAGAGCCATCATGTCGTCGTCGGACATCATCCCGTCAGAGCCGCCGCCCATGCCGCCCATGCCCGACATGCCGTTTTCATCCTCGCCCCATGCCGTCAACCAGCCTTTCAGCTGCGTGATCTCCGGTTCCTGAGCGGCCTTGATCTCCGTCGCGAGGTCGATCACGCTTTCATCAATACCGTCCTTGGCAAGGAGGTCATCGCTCATTTGAACGGCCTGCTCGTGATGGGGGATCATCATCTGCGCAAAGGTCACGTCGGCGGAATTAAACGCCGCTGTGCTTTGACTGGCGGAGGGGGCTGCTGAATCGGTGGCGGGACTGCCGCCAGCGCATGAGCTGAGGGTGAGAGTGGCCGCGAGGGCCACAGCCGCATACAGAAAAGTTCGTGGTTTAAACATTGTTCATCCATTCGTCGTAGGCAGTAGAAACCGAGTGGCCGCAAGCACGGCAAAGCTCCGAAGCCACGTGCTGGCTCGGAACTACATCACGGTCTAAACGCGACAGATGGAGAGAAGAGTGAGGCTGGGGCGCTGAACCGGCAGGACGATGGTGCGCCAGGAGTTCGGGAGGATGCTGCCGGCGTCGAGCAGGCGCCGATAGGTGGCCGGAAGCCGAGTCAGGAACACCAGGGCGACGAGCGTGAGGAGCAAAACGCAGGTCATCGCGAGCAGGGCGCAATCAAGCATCCCGCCCAGGCTCCCCGACGAGATCGAAGCAACGACGGGAGCAGCCATGACAGCACCCATTCCCATCACCGAAGATTGTTGCTCAGACACAATCGATGAAGCAGCGGGCGGCGTATGCATGGCATGCCCGGTGGCCTCGGAATGAATGGCGAAAACGGCGAAAAGCAGCGCGGCGAGAGCGAGCAAGGCGACGAAAGGCGACAAAGAGACGGGTGCAAAGATCCGTTGTACCGCGCGATCCCGTGTCATTTCACCTACTTCATTACCTACAGCCAAGATTGAACTGCCAATGTCTTCCCTCGCAGAATACCCCACGGCGCGCTGTGAATCCTGAATGCCAGTCGCACGCGAGCACAACTGCGGGCTGTGACGGCGCTTTCTTCGGACGGCACGGGCAACGCTTCAGGCAGCCACCGTTGATTCCACCTGTGCCAGAGGTGTCGTCGGAGCGGTCCACGTCCGAAGCGCAATAAGGCCGGCGAGTATCCCTATGCCGGCGAGCACCCCTGCAGTCGGTGCTAGACCGAGCACGGCACCGAGTATCCCGGCGAGAGGATAGGTGACGATGAAGCAGGCGTGCGAGAGGGAGAACTGTGCGGCAAAGACGGCCGGCCGATTCGTTTCGTCGGACGAGCGGCGCAACAGCCGTGCCGACGGCGTCAGGATGGACGCGGTCGCGGCACCGAGAACGAACCAGATCACGAGGAGGCCAGACCAAGTTAAAGGTGTTGCCGGCGCGACAACAATGCCGGCGAGGGATAGAAGCCCGACGGGCAGCACCGCACAGCCGAGCAGCATGACGTTTCGGTCGTCAAAGCGCTCGAGTACCCGTGGAAGCGCGAGCGCGACGAGCATGGACCCGAATCCGTAGCAGGCCAGAGCGAGGGCGAAGTCAGACTGAGCGCGGCCGAAGTGGCTTTGCACGAGTACGACGGTGTTCACAATGACCATGCCGGTTGACGTCGCGACGACCATGTTCATGGCGAGCAACGCGCGCAATTCCGGTGTGCGCCAGAAGACGCGTACGCCGCGGGTGAGGCGGTCCAGAAATGGTGTTGGAGTGGCGACCCGGTGCGTAGGCAGGGTGGCTGTGAGCACGAGCAGCGCAGAACCCACGAATCCGACGACAGTCCCCGCGAAGAGAGAATGATAACTGATCACGGTCAACAGGGCGGCGGCCAGGATGGGGCTCAGAAGCGATTCGAGGTCGTAAGCCAGTCGCGACAGCGACAACGCCCGGGTGTATGCACCTTCATCCGGAAGCACAGCCGGAATCAACGCTTGGAATGCCGGGGTGAAGGTTGCGGAGGCAGCTTGCAGCACGAAGATGAGCACGTAGATCTGCCAGGCCTCGGTGACGAACGGCAGCGAGAGCGCGACGATCGCGCGCAGCACATCAGCTGACACCAGCAGCATCTTGCGCGGCACGTGCGCCGTCAGGGCGGAGATCACCGGGGCGATACCGACATAGGCGAGCATTTTGATGGTCAGCGCGATGCCGAGCACGATGCCGGCGTCGCCGCCGGCCAGGTCGAAGGCGAGCAGGCCCAATGCCACGGTGAGCAGTCCGGTACCGATCAGCGCCACAATTTGCGCGCTGAACAATCGGCGGTACGTGCGGTTTCGCAGAACCTCAAGCATGAGCGCTCCCGTCGACTGCGTCAGTAGCCCGTTCAAGCGGATGCCGGTGGTGTGCCGGTGTGCCCTCGACGGCATGCTCGGCCTGGAAAATCGCATCCGCAACGAGCTGGCGGGCATGCTCGTTGGCCAGACGGTAGAACACCCGCGTGCCCTCGCGGCGGGTCGCCACGATGCGCCCGAGCCGCAGCTTTGCGAGGTGCTGGGAGACTGCAGCTTGAGACTTGTCGACTGTCTCGGCGAGCTGGTTGACCGACAGCTCTGTGTCGCGGAGGGCCAGAATGATGCGAATTCGCGTAGCGTCGGCGAGCATGGCGAAGACCTCCACGGCCAGCTCGACGTACTCCCCATCCGAATCAAGCGTGCACGTCTTCTTATCTGCATTCATATGCAGATTGTTGCACATGCATCCTGTGTTGCGATAGAGGCTCTGGACCGGGTGAGATCGGTGGTCCAACCCGCGGGCGAGACGCTGGCGGCCAGCTATGGCGTTGGTTGGTGTCCGTCGCGGCGCGTGTCAGCGGTCATGAAAACGATGGCCCGCAACCCGGTCCTTAACACTTCCCCTACAGGGTCTCTTAGCCTCAATACCGTTCAGTTAAGCGTTTGAATGGTGATTTCCGGGTCACGAGTGGGTTGTGGCCAGTGCGCGTGGCGGAAGCGCTTGGCGGGCCATTTCGAGATTTTGCTTTTGATGACGCGGGGGTTTGACCGGCGTCGTCGCGCGGGGTTCAGACGGTGGATCAGTTCACGGACAGCGTGGCGCCAGATGGCTGCGGCAAGGTCAGGGCGCGGAGGGGGAAAAAGCGCCCTGAGCGACGGAGCGACGGGCGATACGAAGTGCGACGACGAAGGAAACCCGGTCAGGGTCGCGGCGGGCATGATGGGCGGCGTCAACCATCAGGGTGCGGATCGCGTAATGACAGCACAGGTGGCCCCAGATTTCCTGCTTGACCAGGTCCGGGGATTTGGACCGCAGCACCATGCGCGGGCCGCGTTGATGCGTTTTCAACTCGTCGAACACGGACTCAATCTCCCACCGTTCGGAGTAGACGGTCGCCAATTCTTCCGCTGACGCCTCGCCCGGATCAAGGATCGTCGTCAGCAGCCGGTAGGAGTCGGGATTGTCGCGTCCATCGTCGATCGTGTAGTCCACGACCCGTACCGTCAGCGGCGTTGTCGACTGCCGGCCCGTGCCCGAGGTCGGGATGATCGTTGCCAGCCAGGACCCATCAGCGAGGGTCTCCTGGTGCCGAGGGCGGAGATTCGTCTTGACCCGCCAGAGCAGGTCGGCGCCCGTCGCTGCCGCCTGCGCCCATAATCGGAAACCATAGAAGCCGCGGTCAGCCAGAACCAGCATGCCCGGTTTGAAGCGGCCAGCGAGCTCACGGGACAGTTCAATTTCTGACGTCGTGCACGGACCCATCACCGCATCCAGAACGGCATGCGTTCCACACTCCGCCAAAGCCACCAACCGTGCTTGAGGGAAAGCGGATTGCTCCCCCCGACTGACCGGCGGGCGGCCAAAGAACTCCGCGTTCACCACGCTGTCGGCCAGATCCAGAATCGTTCCGTCGATGGACATCAAGCGCCGCCCCGCCAACCAGGACCCCGGCGTGTTTGGCCCTGCCAGCGGCCGGGCGACGCGGGTAAACAGGTCCCGCACCGGTTCGAACCCCAGCCGCCTGCGCGCCTGAAAGATGGCCGACTTTGACGGCGGCGCAAACGTCTCAGACCAGCCAGTTGACCACGACAGCCCATCCGTCAGCTGAGCAAACACATCCTCGTAGGACGCTTCGGCATACAGGCCCATCCCGATAGAGAAATACGCCATCACCCGCGCCGGCAACGCCCGGTTACGCTGCTCGGTCCGCCCCGCCGCCTGAACCACCTCGTCGATGACATCAGCCGGGAACACACGGGTCAACAAACCCACCGACACCAAATCCGACAACCGACGATCAGAGACCGGCTTCACCCACCCTGTACGCGCCATGCCCTCAACGTAACACGGGAATGCTTAACTGAACGGTATTGCTCTTAGCCTCGATCCACCGGTCGA
Organism: Cryobacterium sp. Hh7; assembly: GCF_004403155.1. Lineage (NCBI taxonomy): Bacteria > Bacillati > Actinomycetota > Actinomycetes > Micrococcales > Microbacteriaceae > Cryobacterium > Cryobacterium sp. Hh7. The sequence goes on from NZ_SOHG01000068.1 coordinate 32,195, forward strand.
GTTGAGGTTGTGGCGGCGCGTTAAAGCGAGAATGCCTGTCGGATCAGAAAAAATAGAACTGACTTAGGGTTCTCCTGCCTCTTCCGTGGGTTAAATCTGGCCCGGAAGTACAGGTTTGTGCCCGCCGAGGCTGAGCATGGCGAGGGCGATGAGTGCGTCAAGGGATTTGAAGCCGAAGGCGATGCGGGTCATGAGGCGGATCTTGGTGTTCATGGATTCGACGCGGTCGTTGGAGAGGCCGTGCTCGATGGATGCGAGGATCGCGGTGCGGTGTTTGACGATGCTCTTCTGCAGTTTCACGAAGGAGGGGATTAGGCAGCGGCGGCCCCCCGACCCATTTGTCGAGAGCTTCGGTCGCCTCACTGAGAGGCAGATTGAAGATCACGCGGAGGCCTGCTTGCAGGTAGTAAGCGCGGGCCAGGCGAGGGTCGGTCTGCACGATCCAGGCGAGTTTTGCTTGCTGCTTCTCGGTCAGGTTCTCAGGGTTCTCCCAGAGGGCGTAGCAGTAGTTCTTGATGCCAGCAGCTCGAGCACTATCCGGGCGGGCCGGAGTATCGGCAGCGGGTCGGCCGCGAGTGCGGCGGGCATCGTTGTGCCGGGCGGCTGTACGGGCCTCGTTCCACGCGGCCCGGCGGACGTCGTTGAGGGCTTCGGTGGCCCATTTCACGACGTGGAACGGATCAGCGCACCGAACGGCGTTGGGCGCTCATTCCGTGACAACACTGGCGATCCAAGCCGCACCATCCGCGGACACATGCGTGATCTGGGCCGACCGTTCGGGCCCTAACGCGTCGAAAAACGTCGCCAGGATGGCCTTGTCCTGGCCCGGCGCGGCCCCGGACGAGGCAGCCGGAATCGTGGTCGACGACGCAGGTCAAATACTTGTGGCCACGCTTGTAACTGACCTCGTCAATGCCGATCCGGGTGAGGTCGGCGAATTGGTCGTATTGCCTCTCGGTATCGGCCCAAACCCGGGTGATGATCGCGCCGACAGTGCGCCACGCGATGCGCATCAACACGGTGATCGCAGTCTTCGACGCCACGCAACTTGGTCATCAAAGAACAATGTGTGACCGCTGTGGTGACGGGCCCACGGCACGGCGGCGACCGTCACGCCGTGGACACGGCACGACGCTCGGGGTGCGTCAGCTTCGAGGTGAACTTGAATCGAGCCCAGGTCCAACGCACGCCAGCGACGTCGCCCATCACCGAGGTCGTAGCGTGGGCTGCGTTTCTGGCAGGACCCGCAGCGGTTTCGCTTGGACGCCATCGGACGCACCGAAGCGATCAGAATCCTGCCCTCCAGGTCGAGATCGATGTCGTCGACGAACGTCTTCTCGACACCGAGAAGGGTTCACCATACTCTTAGAATTTGCACGCCGCTTTTCCGCTCCCGAGTTTCTTACCTTTGACAGTTAGAAACCTAGGCGGAGAGCGGCATACGGCCTTTAAGGCTCTCCTGACGGACCCACGGTTACGTCAAGAGAGCCGGAAAAAGTCCCGGCAGATCTTGCGATCTTCAAGGACTTTTGTGGGCTGTTCGCGAAACCCAGAAGGGCGCGGATCGCGGGGGAATCGGGGAATGATTTCCCTCCGCACGGCGCGCGATTTTCCTCCAGTTCGCAGAAATTAGCACTCACCGCTTCGCGGGTATTCGGATGACCGCAGCGCGTCGCGCAGCCCTGCACGCCCTCATGAACCGCCGGTAATCAACTCGCTGTGCACGGATTGTCATTGAGTGCTGGCAGCAAATTCTCGATGATGCGGCCGTCGACACCGCATCGAGCATCCAGGCCACTCCCGACCGCAAGGCCCGCGTAGAGGGGCATAGATGTGGCCCAGGCCGGGAACCGACGGGGTGAAACGGTGCGAGCGTGCCTCGCATGAAATCCTCGCGCCCCTGCCGGACATGCCTCAGTATGAGAGTTGTGACCGACACCCAGCGCGAAAAGCGGATGCGCAACCTCGTCGCGCTCGTCGGCGACCCTGTACGCCGCTACCTGCACCGCCGCACCGACGCCGCGACGGCCGACGATGTGATCGGCGACACGCTGCTCGTGTGCTGGCGCCGCCTCGACGAGGTGCCCGACGATGCCCTCCCCTGGGCGATCGTCGTCGCTCGACAGTGCCTCAGCAACGCCCAACGCGCCGAGCGTCGCCGCACCCGTCTCATCGGCCGCATCATCGCGATCGACCCGCCGCCGGCCGTTGCACACGAGAACCCGGCAGCATCCACCGTCGATGAAGGCACTGCCGTGGCGGCCCGCGTGACCGCAGCCCTCGCCGGCCTGCGTCGAGACGATGCCGAGATCCTGCGGCTGTGGGCGTGGGACGAGTTGACGAGCCCGCAGATTGCCGTTGTGCTCGGCGTCAGCGCGAACGCAGCGGCGATCCGGCTGCACCGCGCGAAGGCGCGCCTCAAGCAGGAGCTACTGAAATCGGGCCACCCGACCGGACATATACCTTACGACGAAGGGAGCGAAGATGCACGACGATGACCGTGCGCTGCGCGATCAGCTGCGCGCCGCCGATCCGGCCCGCGCGCTGCCCCCTGCCTCGCCGACGTGGCTCGACCACAGAATGGAGCAGATCATGACCGACCAATCCGTTACCACCCCGACTGTCACCCCCGAGACGCCGCGACGCGCGTTCCGGCGGTGGATGCCGGTGGCCGGCTTCGCCGCGGGCCTCGCCATCGCCGCCGCTATCGTCGTACCCCTCGTTCTCGGTGGTCCGGAACCCACCATCGAGGCGCTGCAGCCTCCCATGGGTGGAGGCCTCGCGAGCGTTAGCTGCCTCGTGCTCGAGCCGGCGACCGTCGCGGCGCAGGAGCAGGCGTTCGCCGCGACGGTGCTGCAGATCCAGGGCAACACCGTTGTGCTGGAGGTCACAGAGCGCTTTGTCGGCGAGGTCGCCGACCGCGTAGAGGTGGCGCAGGTCGACGCGATGACCTCCGACTTCTCGGGTGTGCCCTTCGCGGTCGGCCAGAGCTTCCTCGTCGGCGCAGTCGATGGAACGATCACGGGATGCGGCGTGACCGGGGCCGACAGTGCCGAGCTTCGCGCGGTTTACGACGCAGCGTTTCCTGGCTGATCCAGGTCCGCGGGAGCGGCTGGCGGGAAAAGTGCGTGGAATCGTCCCATCAACGCTCGCGCAGCATCCGCTCGTAACAGAAATCGCTCCTGAGAATCGCTCGAGGAGCGATTTCTCTTTGGCGGCCGAGCCGTTTCATGAAAGAAGCCCCGGTTCGCCGCCACTGGGGAGAACGCCGAGCTCGGGCAACTCGCCATCTAAACTTGTTCGAGCGAAAGGAACCACCATGAGCATGGAAGGCGCGGCCTGGAGCTCGCTGCACAAGATGTCGAGCGCTAGGGACAGCAAACGCGGCTTCTCCCGTGAGTCCGTGAGGCGGATCATGACGTTCGCGGTGCCCTACCGGTCTAAGCTACTGATCTTCATCACCCTCTCCACCGTGGGAGCTTTCCTCGCGGTCGCGACGCCGGTACTCGCCGGCCAGGTGGTCGACGTCATCGTCGCCCAGGGCGCGGTCACCACGATTGTGTGGCTCGCCGTCGTCATCGCGCTCGTGGCCGTGGCCGACGCCGCCGTGTCACTCGTGACGCGCTGGTACTCGGCGCGGATCGGTGAAGGCGTGATCCTGGACCTCCGCACCGCCGTCTTCAACCACGTGCAGAAGATGCCGATCGCGTTCTTCACCCGCACACGAACGGGCGCCCTCGTGAGCCGCCTCAACAACGATGTGATCGGCGCTCAGCAGGCCTTCAGCGGCACGCTGTCCGGCGTGGTCACGAACGTCGTGGCGCTGATCCTCACCCTGATCGTCATGCTCAGCACGTCCTGGCTCGTGACGGTTCTCGCCGTGATCATGCTCCCCATCTTCCTGGTACCCGCCCGCCGCATGGGAGGCCGCCTCGCCGCGCTGCGCCGCGAGGCCGCCGATCACAATTCCGCCATGAGCACGCAGATGACCGAGCGATTCTCGGCGCCCGGCGCCACCCTCGTCAAGCTGTTCGGCCGGCCCGACGAGGAGGCCGAGGAGTTCCGCGTCCGCGCCGCCCGTGTCCGCGACATCGGGGTGCGCACCGCGATGCTGCAGTTCGTCTTCTACACCGCACTGATGCTCGTCTCCGCTCTCGCCCTGGCGCTCGTGTACGGGCTCGGCGGCGCCCTCGCACTAGCTGGCCAGCTGAATACCGGTGACGTGGTCACCCTGGCGCTTCTCCTCACCCGCCTCTACGCGCCGCTCACCGGCCTCGCAAACGCACGGGTGGAGATCATGAGCGCGGTGGTCAGCTTCGAGCGCGTCTTCGAGGTGCTCGACCTTGACCCGCTCATCAAGGAGAAGCCCGACGCCGTCGCCGTGCCCGAAGGCCCGGTGTCCGTCGAGTTCGACAACGTGCGCTTCGCCTACCCGTCCGCGGACAAGGTATCTCTCGCGTCTCTCGAAGAGGTTTCCACATTGGACACCCGCGGCGGCGAGGAGGTGCTGCACGGCGTGTCCTTCAGGATCGAGCCGGGTCAGACCGTTGCCCTCGTTGGTTCGTCCGGTGCCGGCAAATCCACGATTGCGCAGCTCCTCTCGCGCCTGTACGACGTCGACAGCGGCGCCGTGCGCCTCGCGGGGACGGATGTCCGCGATGTCACGTTCGCCTCCATGCGGCACACCCTGGGCATGGTGACGCAAGACGGCCACCTGTTCCACGAGACCATCCTCTCCAATCTGCGCCTCGCGAGGCCGGAAGCGTCCGACGATGAGGTGTGGGACGCCGTCCGCCGTGCGCGGCTCGAGCCGCTCATCCGGTCCCTGCCCGACCAGCTGAACACCATGGTGGGCGAGCGTGGCTACCGATTGTCCGGGGGTGAGCGCCAGCGGATGACCATCGCGAGGCTCCTGCTCGCCCAGCCGCGCGTCGTCATCCTGGACGAGGCGACGGCAGCGCTGGACTCGACGTCTGAGGCCGCCGTGCAGGCGGCGCTCAGCGAGGCGCTCGAGGGACGGACAGCGATGGTGATCGCACACCGCCTCTCCACCATCCGCAGCGCGGACCTGATCCTCGTGGTTGAGGACGGCTCGATCGTGGAGCGCGGTACGCACGAGGAATTGCTGGCAGTGCGTGGGCGGTACGAGGAATTGCACCGGACTCAGTTCGCCGTGCAGAAGAATGCTGCGGCGGATGCGGATGCGGATGCGGATGCGGATGCGGATGCGGATGCGGATGCGGAAGCGCTAAGCGGGGTCTAGTCACTTCGTGAGTTGCGTCGATGCAACGAATTGCCGCTACGCGGGGTCGACAAGGGCGCCGTCATCCTCGTCGCCCCAAGACTCAACAAACGTGATTCGCCCGCGCGAATCGCGAATCGAAAGCACGAACGCAATGATCGCGGTCGCGATTCCGATAACGCCCAGGGGGTTCGCGATACCAATAGCGATATCCAACGCAGGCTGTGTGGGTCCGCTGATGATTGTCTGCAAACCGCGAGGTGTTGAATCTGGAAGCGTGAGTCCCAACAAGAGTCCGATAACGCCTGATGCAAGGAAAAACACGTATGTTATCGCGCGAGTTTCGAACCCTCGACGTGCCGTGCGTCGTACCGCGAGCCCCGTGAACACCAGCAAGGCGGCAAAAATCACACCCAGCGTCGCCGCGTAGATGATGGTGAGGTCGCCACCGATCCCGAAGAGGTGGCGGCCGAAAGAGATCCACGCGGCCACCGCGATACCAGCAACCACGAGCACGTCACCCATGTGCCCTGAGCGCGAGGCACCAGGCGTCGCGCGAACTCGAATTACGCTGTACGTCATCACGCGCTCTCAATCACTGTGCTCGTTACAACCGTAGCCATGGAAGTGCTTGCGCGTGCGCACTTCCACAGATGGACAAGCCCGCGAACCGCGAAATAAATGCGACGCTATCCGACAACACACCCCTACGCCACTTGGGACTGCGGCCGGTTCGATCGACTCATCTAGCCATATTGCTCGCCGGATGATTGCTCCCGCGACGGGGAATGCGGTCAGCAGCAAGCTGGCCATGTGGCCGCCGACGACACGGACATCCTCGAGGTGCTCGGTGATGCGAACCACGTCCTCCAACGCCCGGTAGGCGGCGTCGTCGGCATTGGAGGTCGCGACCGTCTCCACCGAGCGTCGGATTATCAAGATCCTCCTCGTGCAAGCACCAAATCACGGATCCGTTGAACAGCCTCATCCGCGTCCGGGCCACCCGTCCGCCTGACATCCCACGCCGCGATGACCGGATCGACGGTCGGCGTGGTGGTTCTTCGCGAACACGAGGCTGCGATTGCCCAAATCGTTTGGTCGGCCGGAACGGTAAACGTGAGCGTGGCACGCGCAGCAGTGGTCTGCGCGAAGCCAAGCTTGCTCAGGGCGATCCCCGACGTGGCGTAGATGACCGAACGCGCAGGCACCCGCCACGGCGCCAATTGGTCAACTGCGGAATCTCCAGAAACTAGAACGTGGACTCCAGCGGATGCGTCGGCGGCCACAACCGCAGTCGACTGGTCAGTGACAGGGCGCCCATTTGTTGTCCAGCAGCAGTGTGTCCGAACGGACCAAGCCATTCAGAGCGAGGAGGACATTCGCAACCGCCCGGCGTGATCCGCAGACCTGTCGGACGCACTCTTGGTAAATGGTGGGCAACTGCGTGTGCGCGAAAGCGCAGCAGGAAGAGACCGAGAACTTGAAAATGCCATCATCCGCGCGAACTTTCGCAGCGGTCATCGCCGGGTGCGAGGCCGCGTGGACCTTCTTCAACGCGGTCTTCAAAGTCCTCATCCCCGACCGTCTGCCTGTCGCCTAGGACGGGCACAGGCACGTGCTCGTTACCTTGCGGTCCGTGGGCTCGAACGAGTGGGCTGCCCGTGATCTCCTGCTGAGTTTCTCCCAAGTGTCACGGCGGGAACGTGCCATCAGTACCGCTCAGTTGTGAGCGGTTACGCGGCACTCTCGTGGAGAGACGCCGAACTCCTTGCGGAAGGCCCTCGCGAACGACGCCGCATCTTCGAATCCCCAGCTGGCGCCGATAGCAGCGATTGGCCGCTGTGCGAGGCTCGGGTTCAGGAGATCACGCCTGGCTTCCTCGAGTCGGCGGTGCCTGATGCGGCCTCGAACGGTTTCTTCCTGTTCCTCAAACAGCTTCTGCAAGTAGCGCACAGAAATGTGGTGCGCGGCAGCAATGCCTGTTACTGACAGCCTGGAGTCGCCGAGGTGAGAGACGATGTGTTGGTCGATTCGTGCCAACAGTAGTCGGCGTTGAGCATTTTCATCGCCCGAAGTGGCTTCGTCGAGACGTTCGCCGAGGGTTGCGGCTACGAGTTCGAAGATTGCATCCGACACCTGAAATCCGCGCCCCAGTGAGTCGCTGTCGAGCTGTCGACTCATCTCTCCAAGAAAGCTCGACGTGATCGCCCCGAGTCCGCGCCGGCCGGAGAACCGCGATGCCGTGAGTGACGACAACTGCCTGTGGTTCAGGCTGAGGGATTCCAGAGGAAACATAACAACGAACATACGGAAGGAGTCATCGAAATCGAGTTGGTAGGGCCGGCTCGTATCGTAGATGGCGAAATCTCCTGGAGCGAGAGCCGCATCGCGGCCGTCCTGGGTGATTACGCTGTAGCCGCGTAGCTGTAATCCAAGCTTGATGAAACCGGGGTCGGCGCGCGCAATCTGCCGCTGCGTGCGTCGTACCGACACTGCGGAACCGGTGACCGTGCTAATTTCTGCCGATCCGAGCTGCTGGGAGACCAGTGCGCCGTCGAAGCCAGCTGGAGTGAAGCCGTCGGGCAAGTCAGCGGTGAGCGGAACGAAACTGCGACTGACGGCGTCGGTCCAGGCGTCGAACCTTTCGACCGTGTCGAGTTCGGAGCAGTCAAGCATCTCACGCCCCGAACCGGACAACGACGGAACAAGTGCCAAGGTCATTTCAGCCTCCACGTCGTCGTGTGTGCCGCCCGCCCGTTGATAGGAGGACGCTTGCGAAAGCATAACCCGGCCGGACGTGCATGGCATCGGAGTATCCGTACCTGCAGCATCTGGCCGGGCGCCGTCATTTGGGTTTTACGTGGGCGCTCAGGCCAGCACTGGTATCTGGTTCAGGAATTCCAGGACGAGTTGAGTGAATTCATCTGTGCGTTCGAACAGGGCAGCCTGACTGCTAACCGGACCCGTGAAAACATGCCACTGCGCTCCGGGGAACGCATTCGCCGCAAGCAGCCCAACTACGATTGGCGTCAGCAGATCTTGCTCACCGCCGATGGCCACGGTCGGCGCGGAGATCGAGGTCAGCTGGTGCAACGTGTCGTGGGCGAGGTCGGCATCCCACTGTTCAGCCACCGTGGCCATGCCTTCTGGCGTGCTCGGGAACAACGGGTCGACCTGCTGCGTGAGGGCGCGAAATTCGGGCTTCGACAGAAATTCGGGCAAATAGGCGATAGCGAGGGCGCCGAGGACTACGTCGCGATCACCGGTGCGCCACGGGTGGGCGAGTGCGGACAGCATGGCAGTCTGGAAAGCGCTGGCGCGCCCCCAAGCCGAAGCAAGTACCAGTTCGAAGGCGAATTCGTCAGTTCGAAGTTCAGGAACTCTGAGCATGAACATAGAGTGACGGACGGCCACGATAGCGCTGCTGCGATGCCTCATGAGCTCGGCTACGTCAGCTAGCGGCCGCGGCCTTACGCGGTCATGAACCGCTCCAACATGGACTGGTGCAGACAAAACCACGGCTGTTCTCACCTTGCGCCTCCACAACCTTGTGGCCATTACCCAGCGGCTACCTCAGAAGAGCGGGAAGAACTCGTTGCGTGTGATGCGCTGGATGAACACAAGCCCTGGAACGGGTAAAGCGATCTCGATGTAAGCGAATCACCTTGACGACGATCCTAGAGCGCTGGAGTAACAAGCCACCCACCGCGAATACGGGTGCGCGACCGAGGTGCGCGTCGGGCACAGTACTGTGCGCGTTCGGCGCAGTGCGAACAGCGGTCGATGGGGGAGGCTCGAAGTACCGACCTGATTCTGAATGAGCGGTCGGTCCATCACGTTCAAAGGAGAACACAATGCGATCGGATTACATCGTCGTCGGAGCCGGTTCGGCTGGCAGCGTCATAGCGCGCCGTCTCATCGATCAGGGCCACACGGTTCACGTCATCGAGGCAGGGTCAGTCGACACTGACCCGAACATTCACAACCCGCAGGGGTGGCCTGCTCTGCTGTTCTCGCCCAATGATTGGGCTGTCATGACCGCCCCGCAGATCCACGCAGAGGGCCGAAGCCTCTACTGGCCGCGCGGCAAGGTTCTCGGTGGAAGCAGCTCGCTGAATGGAATGATCTACGTTCGCGGACATCACAGCGACTACGACGGGTGGGCAGCGGAAGGTAACACCGGATGGGCGTGGAAAGATGTCTTCCCGCTCTTCAAGCGCAGCGAGGACCACATCGGCGGGGCATCCGAGTACCACGGCGTCGGTGGCCCACTGAGCGTCGAGAAGATCATCGATGGTCGGGCACCCACTGCTCAGGCCTTCGTCGATGCTGCGGTCTCGCTCGGCTATCCCGCGACAGACGACTTCAACGGAGCGGTGATGGAGGGCGTTGGTTTCAATGACACCACAACGCGAAAGGGTAAGCGGGCCAGCGCCTGGCAGAGTTTTATGGTGCCAGTGCTCGACAATCCGCGTCTCACGGTGACGACCGGTGCCCTCGTGCATCGCATTCTGATCGAAGGTAATCGGGCTGTCGGTATCGAGTACGAAGCTGGCGGTGAGGTCGGCCGGGCTTTTGCCGACGCTGAGGTCATCATCAGTGCCGGCGCGATCGGTTCGCCCAAGATTCTGCTCCTGTCAGGAATCGGTGGCCGTGAGCAGCTCGACGAGCACGGTATCGGTGTTATCGCCGACCTGCCCGGTGTGGGTGAGAACCTGCACGACCACTTGTTGGTGAGCAACATCTACGAGGCCAAAGGACCGTTGCCGGCGGGAGCGAATAACCTGCTCGAGAGCCAGCTGTACACGCGCAGTACCGATTGGGATGGGCCCGGCCCCGATCTGCAGCCGCTCTTTCTACACCTGCCCTACCCGACCGACGGCGGTGCCGTGCCTGAGAACGGCTACACGATTGCACCGGGAATCGTGCGTCCGGCGTCGCGGGGAACCCTGCGGCTGGCGTCGGCAGACCCGAACGAGGCGCCGATTGCAGACCCTAACGTTTTTGCCGATGAGTACGATCTCGAAGCTATGGTCGACGCGATCATCCTGTGCCGGGAGATCGGTCAGCAGGATGCCTTCGCACCGTTCCGCAAGCAGGAATTCGCCCCCGGCCCCGACGTCACTACCCGCGATCAGCTTCGCGAGTTCGCACGTCGCTCGGTGGGGACCTATCACCACCAGGTCGGCACCTGCCGTATGGGCTCCGACGACGCGTCCGTCGTCGATGCATCGCTTCGTGTGCACGGCATCGACGGTCTGCGCGTCGCGGACGCCTCGATCATGCCGCGCATTTCCAGTGGCAACACGAACGCACCGTCGATCATGATCGGCGAGAAACTCGCCGAGCTGCTGTCGAATTCAGCGGATGGCGTGGCCCAGACCGCGCAGCTCAGCGGCGCCCACAACTGAACTCGACCACACGACTAATAGAAAAGGACGATCTATGACTATCGAAAGCAATACCAGCGCGGCCGTCGGTGAACACGGAAGCGAAGATGAGCCCGTATTCACCACAGGAATGCTCATCAACGGAACGTGGCGGCAGGCCGACGAGACCTTCACCGATCTGAACCCCGCCAATGGCCGCCCCCTCGCCACGGTTTCCAGCGGATCGGCGAGCGACATCAATGAGGCCGTCGCCGCCGCGAGGGCCGCGCTCACGGGCGCCTGGAAGACCACGCCGGGTGCGGTCAGAGGTCAACTCCTCAACCGCATCGCCGATCTCATTGAGCGCGACGGAGAGTACCTCGCGCGACTGGAAGCCCTCGACATCGGCAAGCCCCTAGCCCAGCCGGGAATGCTTGATGTGCCCAACGCCGCAGCAACGTTCCGGCACTTCGCTGGATGGGCGGACAAGATTCAAGGCACGACCATCCCGACAGCCGGTGCGATGGGGCGACCCACGCTGTCGTATACGGTGCGCGAGCCCGTCGGCGTTATCGGTGCGATCGTGCCATGGAACACTCCGCTGATGATCGCAGCGTGGAAAATCGCGCCCGCTCTTGCAACGGGAAACACGCTTGTCGTGAAGCCCGCTGAAGATGCCCCGCTGTCGATTCTGCACCTCGCCACTCTGATCGTGGAAGCGGGGGTGCCGGCAGGCGTAGTCAATGTTGTTCCCGGAATGGGGAGCATTGCAGGGGCGGCGTTGGTCGAGCATCCGGATGTAGACAAGATCAGCTTCACCGGAAGCCCCGCGGTCGGCCGCCAGATCCAGATCGCTGCAGCCGCGACGTTCAAACGGGTGACGCTGGAACTCGGTGGCAAGACGCCGCAGATCATCTTTGCCGACGCCAACGTCGAAGCGGCGGTCGGTGGTTCGGCAATGGGCCTGTTCTTCAATCAGGGCGAGGTGTGTGCTGCAGGAACGCGCATTCTGGCCCACCGTTCGATATACCAGCAGGTCGTCGACGGTCTGGCGGCGGCAGCGTCGGCACAGGTGCTTGGCGATCCATTCGACAGCACGACCACGATCGGAGCGTTGGTCAACGAAAAGCAGCAGAAGAGCGTGCTCGCCTATATAGAGAAGGGAAAGGCCGAAGGAGCGCGCGTCGTCGCGGGCGGCGACACGGGAAAGTCCGAGGGCTTCTACGTACGACCGACCATCTTCGCCGACGTCGACAACAGCATGACGATCGCCCAGGAGGAGATTTTCGGACCGGTCGGCGTTGTGATTCCGTTCGACAGTGAAGAAGAAGCGATTCAGATTGCAAACGGCACGCCGTACGGCCTCGCTGCCAGCGTCTGGACCTCCGACGTCTCCACCGCACACAGAGTGGCCGCGGAGATTCGCGCGGGCGCCGTGTGGATCAACGGCTGGGCCGCAATCGACCCCGCTCTGCCCTGGGGCGGCATGAAGACCTCGGGCATCGGCCGCGAACTCGGTTATGCCGGTATTCTCGCCAACACCGAAGAGAAGGTGGTCACGGTCGTTCTCTAGGAGGCTGCTGAATAACATGGGTTCAGCCGGCCCGGCGAGTCTCTAGAGTGTTTTTTTGCTCCGGGGTGGGGCGTTGTGAGATCGGCTGAGCGGT